>VXLW01000088.1 GCA_009841435.1 Dehalococcoidia bacterium
CCCCCCCCCCCCCCCACTTTTTTTTAATTATACGGCCCCCCCCCAGATCACCACGCGTAAGATCGTCGGCAGCGTCACATCTGTATACGAGACCGGGGGGGGGGCGGCGAGGACGCGGGCGGTGGCGTCCTTCGCCTCCTGCACGTTGGGCTGGTCGAAGGGGTGGACGCCCAGGACGTGCCCGGCAACAGCGGTGGCGATCTCCCAGCGCGCGAACTCGGCGGGGAGCTGGGTGGGGTCGGCGTACGGGAGGCGCACGACCGGGTGGCCGGCGGCCTCGATGGCGTCGAGCCCGGCGTGCTCGCCGAGGGCGACAAAGATGCGGTCGTCGCCATACACATCCGGCGGCGCGATGGGCTCGCCCTCGATTGGGACGATGCCCTTCCCCTCCTTGCCCAGGGACTCGGCGAGAATCTGCTCGATCCAGATTCCGAGCTCGCCAAGCTCCTCGGGGAGCACAAGGGTGAGTTTGTCGCGACCGGCGAGGGCGGCCTCGCCAAGGACGGCCCCGAGGAGGACGCCGGGGTTCTCGGCAGGGACCGTGCGGCGGCAGGCCTCGAACATCTCCTGGGCGCGCATCGCGAGCTGGCCCACATCGGCGCCGAAGAGGGCGGCGGGGGCCAGGCCGAACGCCGACAGTGCCGAGTAGCGCCCACCAATCTCGGGGTCGCCGTGGAAGACGTGGCGGAAGCCGCGCTCTCGCGCGAGGGCGTCGAGGGGGGAGCCTGCGTCGGTGATGGCGGCGAAGCGGGAACCGTCGGGCGCCTTCTCCCAGAACCAGGCGAGCTGGGCGCTCGTCTCGATGGTGGAGCCGCTCTTGCTGGCGGCGATGAAGAGCGTGCGTTCGAAGCCCAAGCGGGATTCGAGGGCGAGCAGCTCCTCCGGGTCGGTCGTGTCGGGAACGTGCAGGGTGAGCCCGCCGTTGGCAGTTCCGAGGGCGGTGTGCAGGACGCTCGCGGTGAGGCTCGACCCGCCCATGCCCATGAGCACGACATCGGTCAGGCCCTCGCCGGCGATTTCAGCAGCGAAGGCGGTCAACTCGGGAGCGTCTTCCAGGCTCTGCTCGGCGGCGGTGAGGAAGCCGAGGCGGTCGGCGATCTCAGCGGGATCGGGCTTCCAGACGGTGTGGTCGCGCATCCAGATGCGGCGAACGACCTCATCGCGGCGGAGCGCCGCGAGGCGCTCCTCGACGGCGGGCGCGAGGTCGCCGAGCGCACGCGACGCGGCCGGCTGGCGGCCGGGCGCCGTCGCGAGGCGCCGGTCGAGCTTCGCCATGAGCGCCTTGTAGCTGTCCTCGAAGGAAGCAAGGCCGTCGACGAGCAACTTGTCCGTGACGGCGGTCAGGTCGATGCCGGCGGCCTCGGCCTCGGCGAGCAGGCGACCGGCCTCTTCGAGCGTGCCGGGACCGGCGGGTTCGACGACAAGATGGTCGAGCACGGCATCGAGAGTGGCCTGGGGGAGGGTGTTCACGGTGTGCGGGAAAATGAGGGTCTCGACGTAGAGGGTGTCGGAGTAGGCGGGGTTCTTGGTGCCGGTCGAGGCCCAGAGGGGACGCTGGGGACGGGCTCCGGCGTTCGCGAGGCGCTCCCAGCGCTCGCCCGCGAAGATGGCCTGGAAACGCGCGTAGGCATGGCGGGCGTTCGCCACGGCGATCTGGCCGCGCAGGGGCGAGGTCTCGGGAAGCTCCGCATCGACAGCGGTGTCGACGCGCGAGACGAAGAAGGAGGCGACGCTGGCGATGGTGTCGAGCGGGTCGCCTGCTTCGAGACGCCGCTCGAGCCCGGCGATGTAGGCGGCGGCCACGCGCTCGTAGACGGCGACGCTGAAGAGGAGGGTGACGTTCACGTTCACACCCGCCGCGATGAGCTCCGTCAGCGCTTTGACGCCGGCGGGCGTGCCGGGCACCTTGATCATGACATTGGGCCGGTCGACGAGACGGAAGAGGCGCAGCGCCTCGGCGACGGTGGCCTCGCGGTCGTGCTCGATGCCGGGTGGCACCTCGAGGGAGACGTAGCCGTCGACGGCGGCGGTGGACTCGTAGACGGGCCGGAGGGCGTCGGCGGCGAGCTGAATGTCCTCGGAGGCGAGAGCGACAAAGGCGTCGTAGGGGTCGGCCTCGCCCATGCGAATGATGGCCTGCAGGGCCTCCTCGTAGTCGCCCGACTCGGAGATGGCCTTATCGAAGATGGTGGGGTTGGAGGTCATGCCAGTGATCCAGCCATCGGCGACCATGCGATCGACCTCGCCGGAGCTGAGCAGGCCGCGGCGGATGTAGTCGAGCCAGACGCTCTGGCCGTGCTGGATGAGATGCCGGGTCGCCAGCGGCACGATGTCTACCCTCCCGCGGGCTCGGCTACGCGGATGCGCGCAACGAGGGCCGCGGCGCGTTCGGCGATGGCCTCCACCGTGAAACCGTAGCGCTCCATCATGATCTTGCCCGGAGCGGAGGCGCCGAAGCGGTCGATGCCGGCGACCTCGCCGGCGTCACCGACGTAGCGTTCCCAGCCGATGCTCGTCCCGGCCTCGATCGCGAGGCGGGCGGTGACGGCGGGGGGCAACACCTCGTCGCGGTAGGCCTGCGGCTGGTCGGCGAAGAGCTCCCAGCTGGGCATGCTCACGACGCGGGCAGCGATGCCCAGCTCCACGAGCGCCGAGGCGGCGTCGCGGGCGAGCGAGACCTCGGAGCCGGTCGCGATGAGGATGATGTCGGGCGAGCCGCCGGGGGCGTCGTCGAGGACGTAGGCGCCGCGGGGCACGCCCTCGCGGACACGTTCCTGATCGGAAATAACCGGCACACCCTGGCGGGTGAGGGCGAGGAGGGTGGGGCCGTTGCGCCGCTCGAGGGCGACTCTCCAGGCGGCGGCGGTCTCGTTGGCGTCGCCGGGGCGGAGGACGGTGAGGCCGGGGATAGCGCGGAGGGCGAGGAGCTGCTCGATAGGCTGGTGGGTGGGGCCATCCTCCCCGACGCCGATGCTGTCGTGGGTGAACACATAGATCGAGTGGCAGCCCATGATGGAGCCGAGGCGAATGGCCCCCCGCATCCAGTCGGAGAACGCAAGGAAGGTGCCGCCGTAAGGGATGAGCCCGCCGTGCACGGCCATACCGTTCACGATGCCGCCCATGGCGTGCTCGCGGACGCCGAAGCGGAGGTTGCGTCCGTCCCAGGCATCCTTCGCGAAGTCGGTGGAGTCGTTCAGGTAGGTGTTGTTCGAGGGCGTCAGGTCCCCGGAGCCGCCCACCAGGTTGGGGATGACGGGAGCGAGGGCGTTCAGCACTTTGCCCGAGGCTGCGCGCGTCGCCATGGCGCCGTCGTTGGGGGAGAAGGCGGGGAGGTGGGCATCCCAGCCCTCGGGAAGGTCACCGGCGATGGCGCAGCGCCACTCGGCAGCCTCGGCGGGGAAGGCGCTCTCGTAGGCTTCGAAGCGCTCCTGCCAGGCGGACTGGCGAGCGGCGCCTTGCTCGAGGGCGACGCGGAACTCGGCGAGCACATCCTCGGGAACGTGGAAGGCGGCATCGGGATCCCAGCCGAGCACTTCCTTGGTGAGGCGCACCTCTTCTTCGCCGAGAGGGTTGCCGTGGGCGGAAGCGGATCCCGCTTTGTTGGGGCTGCCATGGCCGATCTCGGTGGCGGCGACGATGATCGAGGGGCGGTCATCGACGTCCCGGGCGGCGCAGAGGGCGGCATCGACAGCTTCGAGGTCGTCGCCGTCGACGTGCTGAACGTGCCAGCCGTAGGCGGCGAACCGCTCCCCGACGTTCTCCTGGAAGGCGAGGTCGGTGCTGCCATCGATCGAGATCTCGTTGTCGTCGTAGAGGAACGTGAGCTTGCCTAGTCCGAGGGTGCCGGCGAGGGAGCATGCTTCGGAGGCGATGCCCTCCATCAGGTCGCCATCGCTGACGAGGGCGTAGGTGCGGTGGTCGACGATGTCGTGGCCAGGGCGGTTGAAGCGGGCGGCCAGCATGCGCTCGGCGATGGCCATGCCGACGGCGTTCGCGACACCGGAGCCGAGGGGTCCGGTGGTCGTCTCGACGCCGGGCGTGAGGCCGTACTCGGGGTGGCCGGGGGTCTTGCTGCCCCACTGGCGGAAGTTCCTGATCTCTTCGAGGGGGAGGTCGTAGCCGGTCAGGTGGAGGAGGCTGTAGAGGAGCATGGAGGCGTGGCCAGCGGAGAGAACGAAGCGGTCGCGATCGGGCCAGGCGGGGTCGGCGGGGTTGTGGCGGAGGTGGCGCGTCCAGAGGATGTAGGCCATGGCGGCGGCGCCCATGGGAGCGCCGGGGTGGCCGGAGTTGGCGGCCTGCACGGCATCCATGGAGAGGGTGCGGATCGTGTTGATCGCCTTGTGCCTGAGGGTACCGGCGGGTGCGGTCATGGGATGGGCGCTCCAAGGCGTCTTTGGTCTGGCGAAAGCCGGCGGGTCGCGGCGGGGCAACGTCCGGGGGAAGGCTAGCACGTCTGTTTCTAGCCAGACAGACAAAAGCGTTCAGGAGCGTGCGGGTGCGGGGGTGAGGGTCTACGATCCGGAGAGCGGGAAGGCGGCAGCCTGCCCGCGAAAGCCCGGAAGGAACGCGATGCGAGAGATCGAGGCGGCGGCCATCACGGAAACCGTCGCCAGACTCGCCGTGGAGTCGACCCACTTCCTGCCCGAGGACGTGGAGGGGGCCATCCGCGACGCGCGCGAGACCGAGCGCTCGCCACTCGGCGTGCAGATCATCGCCGAGATCCTGGAGAACGCGGAGATCGCGCGGGAGCGGATGCTGCCCCTCTGCCAGGACACGGGCACGGCGGTCGTCCACTTGGAGCTGGGACAGGACGTGCATGTGTCGGGGGGGTACCTCATCGACGCCATCAACGCGGGCATCGAGCAGGGATACGGGGAGGGCTACCTTCGCAAATCGATTGTCGAGCACCCCTTCGGCGCGCGGACGAACACGGAGACGAACGCGCCGGGCGTGATCCACACCGAGATCGTGCCGGGAGAGGAGCTGCACATCGGCTTCATGCCCAAGGGGGGCGGCTGCGAGAACATGTCGCGCTACCAGAATTTTCTTCCGGGGGCGGGGCGCGAGGCGGTCATCGATTTCGTATGCGAGACCGTTGACCTGTCGGGCGGGAACCCGTGCCCGCCGCTCATCATCGGCGTGGGCGTGGGGGGCACGGCCGAGAAGGCGATGACGATCGCGAAGCACTCCTTGTTCCGGAAGGTCGGCGAGCGGAACCCCGACCAGGACGTAGCCGCACTCGAGGGCGAGCTGCTGGAAGCGGTGAACGCGCTGGGGGTGGGACCGCAGGCGGTGGGGGGTTCGACGACGGCGCTCGACGTGTTCGTCGAGACATACCCAACACACATCGCAGCGCTGCCGGTGGCGGTCAACATCCAGTGCCACAGCGCACGCACCAAGCACGCGGTGCTGTAGGGAGGGGGAGATGGCAGAGAGCAAGGCGATCACGCTTCCCCTGACGGACGAGGTCATAGACGACCTGCGCATCGGCAACCACGTGGAGTTCAGCGGCGTCATCCATGCGGCGCGCGACGCCGCCCACAAGCGCATTGTCGCCATGGCCGACGCGGGCGAGGAGCTGCCGCTCGACCTGCGGGGGCAGGTCATCTACTACGTGGGGCCGACACCGGCCCGCCCGGGGCAGGTCGTAGGCGCAGCCGGACCGACTACGGCGATGCGACTCGACCTGTACACGCCGCGCATGCTGGAGCTGGGGGTGAAGGCGATGATCGGCAAAGGCGGGCGGGGCCAGGTCGTGCGCGAGGCCATCCAGGCAAGCCATGCCGTCTATTGCATCGCGGTGGGGGGCACGGGCGCGCTCCTGAACCGGCACATCACGAGCGCCGAGGTCGTAGCCTTCGAGGACCTGGGCACGGAAGCCATCCGCCGACTGGAGGTCGACCGCTTCCCGGCGATCGTCGCGAACGACGCGTTCGGGGGCGACCTGTTGGAGGCGGGGAGACGGCAGTACCGCACGAGCTCGCGGCCGGTTCCGATTGAGGGTGGTGGAGCTTGACGACGCAGGAAAGGGAAACCACGCAGGTACCAGCACTGACGGCGTGCTGCTGGGAGGCGGTGGCGCTCGACCGCGAAGGAGTCGCCGCCGTCGAGCGCCTCGCGGTCGAAACGCATCCCGAGGCGGCGATCATTCGGACCTGCCAGCGGATCGAGGCGTACACGCTGGCGTCGTGTGACTGCCCGGCGCCAACGCACCGGGAGGGGATGGATGCGCTGCGCCACCTGACCGAGGTAGCCGCGGGACTGCACTCGGCGGTGCTGGGTGAGGCGCAGATCCTCGGGCAGAGCCGCCGCGCGTTCGACGACGCCGACGGCGCCCTGCTCGGCCTCGGCCGCACGGCGGTGGCGGCAGCGCGGGCGCTGCGGGCGGAGACGGAGTTCGACAGCCATGCGGGGCACCTGCTCGACCGGGGACTCACGCTCTCAGGGATCGAGCCGGGCGGGCGGCTTCTGGTGCTGGGCACGGGCGTTATGGCGCGCCTCGTGGCCGAGCGCGGCGAAGCGATCGGCTTCGACGAGGTGCTGGTGGCGGGCCGTCGCCCGCCACGGCAGCCGATCGCGGGCGCGTACCTGCCGCTTGGCGGCATCGGTCGGACGGGACCCGTCACGGTGGTGGCGGGATGCCTGGGGTCGGCGGCGAACGTGATCGCGCTGGAGGCGCTGCCGCCGGCGGAACTGGTGCTGGACCTGGGGACGCCCCGGAACTTCGCGGGGGAGGCGGAGGCTCGGGTCGTGACGATCGCGGACCTGCTCTCGGACGAGGCGGGGCGGCCGCACTCGGTCGCGCGGCGGGGGGCGCTGCGCGAGCGGCTGCACGCACTGCTCGACCGCGAGCTGGCGTCGCGGCGGGAGACGGCATCGACGCCGGTGGGGGCGCTGCGGGCGTCGGTCGAGCGGGCGCGCCGACGGGAGCTGGCGCGCATCGCCGAGCGTCACCCGGAAATCGCGCCGGAGACCCTGGACGCGCTCACGAGGTCGGTGGTGAACCGCATCCTGCACGAGCCCACGGAGCGTCTGCGGGCGCTGGGGGAGGGGTCGGAGCTGGCGCGGGAGCTGGCGGCGCTGTTTGGAGAAGGGGAGTGATGGCGGAACGCAGCGAGGCTCAGGCGGCCATCAACACGCTGCGGGAGGTGCGGGTGGAGGTGGCGGCGGTACGGCGGCGTATCGACCTGCTCATCTGGGGCTTTCCGCTCGCGTGCGCGGTCGTCATCGCAACGTCGGCGGTGTTCCGGTACGTGGGGTAGGGCCTACTCGCCCTCGTCGGCCATGATGGCGAGGAAACCGAGGCGGCGCTGGCCGTCGTCTTCCTCGGGGTGGACCTCGACGCGGAAGATGGTGGTGTAGGGGAGGAAGACCTGGACGTCGTGCTCGTGGTCCTCCCGCTGCGTGTGGAGCGCGACCCAGGTGTCGGAGACCCCGGAGATGGCCTTCACGAAGTGCTTCGAGCCGTCGACGGTGTAGAGCTCGACAATGGGGGACTCGCAGACGACCTGCGTGCAGAACGACTTGATCGCCTGGGGCAGGGTCTGCTCGAAGAAGTCGCGGTCGAAAGGCGGACCACCGGCAGGAGCGGCGGCCTGGGCGGGGGGGACGACACCGGGGGGCAGGAAGAGTGCGGTCTCAGGAGGCATGGCGCCTGCAGGGTACGCGCGCAGACGCGGGATCGCCAGATGGCGGGTAGTCCGCTGTGAGGCGGGGGTTCGCTACACTTGTCGCCGCAGGGGAGGCCCCGCATGACGGACACCAGGGAATCGGACGCGACGCAGCCCAGCCTGTTCTCGGATGAGGCGCTGGCGGAGCTGTCGCGGGTGGTGCACGGCTGGGAGGAAGGGCCGCTCGCGAAGGCTCTGCAGCGATCGCCGGAGCGGTCGGACGGATTCGCGACGAGCAGCCTCGACGTCCACCGGCTCTACACGCCCCTCGATGTCGCGGACCTCGACTACGAACGCGACCTCGGCTTCCCCGGCGAGTATCCGTTCACGCGCGGCGTCCAGCCGACCATGTACCGCGGGCGCCTCTGGACGATGCGCCAGTACGCCGGGTTCGGCACGGCGGAGGAGTCGAACCAGAAATTCCGCTACCTGCTGAGCCAGGGGCAGACGGGCCTCTCCGTCGCGTTCGACCTGCCCAGCCAGCTCGGCTACGACTCCGACGACCCGATGGCGATCGCTGAGGTGGGCCAGGTGGGGGTCGCGATCGACTCGCTGTACGACATGGAGACCCTGTTCGCGGAGATCCCGCTGGACAAGGTCTCGACGAGCATGACGATCAACGCGCCGGCGGCCGTGATGCTGGCCATGTACGTGGCGGCGGGGGAGAAGCAGGGCGTGCCTGCGGAGAAGCTGCGGGGCACGGTCCAGAACGACGTGCTCAAGGAGTACGTCGCGAGGGGAACCTACATCTTCCCGCCGGGGCCGAGCGTGCGGCTGGCGGCGGACGTGATGGCGTTCTGCGCGAAGGACGTGCCGCTCTGGAACACGATCAGCGTGAGCGGCTACCACATTCGCGACGCGGGCTCGACGGCGGCGCAGGAGATTGGGTTCACCTTCGCGAACGCGTGCGCGTACATCGAGGCGGCGCTGGCGCGGGGGCTCGAGATCGACGAGTTCGCGCCGCGCATCAGCTGGATCTTCAACACGCACAACCACTTCTTCGAGGAAGTCGCGAAGTACCGGGCGCTGCGGCGTCTGTGGGCGCGACTGCTGAAGGAACGGTACGGGGCGAAGAATCCGCGCTCGATGATGCTGCGCACGCACACGCAGACGGGCGGCAGCACGCTGATGGCGCAGCAGCCGGAGAACAACATCGTGCGGGCGGCTGTGCAGACGCTGGCGGCGGTGACGGGCGGCGTGCAGAGCATCGCACTGAGCTGCTTCGACGAGGCCCTGGCGCTGCCCACGGACGAGGCGCAGCGGATCGCGCTGCGGACGCAGCAGATCATCGCGCACGAGACGGGCGCAGCGGACACGGTCGACCCGTTCGCGGGCAGCTACTACGTGGAGCACCTGACGAACGACCTGGAGCGGCAGGCGGTCGCGATCATGGCGGAGGTGGAGTCGATGGGCGGGTCGGTCCCGGCCATCGAAAGCGGCTGGATGCAGAACCAGATCGCGGAGGCGAGCTGGCAGTACCAGCAGCGCGTCGACGATGGCGACGAGGTGGTCGTGGGGGTGAACGACTTCCAGGAGGGCGGCGACCAGCCGCAGACGATCTTCAGCGTCGACCGGCGGCTCGTGGACGAGCAGTTGTCGCGACTGGAGCACCACCGCCGCGAGCGCGACCCGGAGGCGGTCGCGAGCACGATCGCGGGTCTGAAGGCAGCCTGCGAGGGCGACGCGAACCTGCTCCCGCCTATCCTCGACGCGGTGCGCGCCTACGCGACGCTGGGCGAAATCTGCGGGGCGATGCGCGAGGTGTTCGGGGAGTACCGGCCACCGACGGTCATCTAGCCCCTTCCGGTACGCTGGCCCCAGCCAGACAGGCGACGGGGGGCGGTCATGAGCGACTCCGAGCGGGACCTCCTTGAGGCTGCGCGACGGTTCAGCTTCGGCGGGCGGATGGACGCTTCGAATTCGGGTCCGATCTTCGTGCGCGGCGCGGGCTCCGAAGTCGAGGACATCAACGGGAAACGCTATCTCGACTTCAACTCCGGGCAGATGTGCGCCTGGCTGGGACACAACCACCCGGCCATCGTCGAGGCAGTGGCGGAAGCCTGCGAGAGGCTGATCCACGCGCACAGCAGCTACTACAACGACCAGGAAATCCGGCTGGCGGAACGGCTCGCGCGGCTGCTCCCGGAGCCCCTGCGCAAGAGCCTGTTCCTGCAGTCGGGCGCTGACGCCAACGAGGCGGCGATCAACATCGCGCGGAAGTACACGGGCGGGTTCGAGGTGGCCAGCCCCCACGTGTCCTTCCACGGCATGTCGGACACGACGCGGGGGCTCACGTTCGCGGGATGGCATCGCGGGTACGGTCCACCGCAACCGGGGCTGATGGCGATGCTCGCGCCCTACTGCTACCGCTGTCCGATCGGGCTCAAACCCGATTCCTGCAACATGGCCTGCCTCGACGCGTCGTTCGAGCTGGTCGATGCCCAGACCACGTCGCGTCCGGCGGCTGTGCTGACGGAGCCGATCTTTTCCGCCGGGGGCGTCATCGAGCCGCCTCCGGGCTGGCTGTCGGAGCTCAAGGCGCGATGCGACGAGCGGGGCATGCTGCTGATCCTCGACGAGGAGCAGACGGGTCTGGGCAAGACAGGCGACACCTTCGCGTTCGAGCAGGAAGGGCTCGTGCCCGACATCCTCACGCTGGCGAAGCACTTCGGCGGCGGCATCACCTTGTCCTCCGTGAGCACCTCGGCGGAGATCGAGGAGCTGGTGGTCGAGGAGGAGTTCGTCGTCACGCACTCGCACTCAAACGATCCGCTGGCCTGCGCGGCCGGACGGGCGACCCTGGACACGCTGGAAGGGGAGGGGCTGGCGGACGTCGCGAGACGCCTGGGAGGCCGCCTGAAGTCGAAGCTGCAGGGGCTGGCCGAGCGGTTCGAGATCGTCGGCGACGTTCGGGGGCGAGGGTTGCTGCTGGGCATCGAGCTGGTGCGCGATCGCGAAACGAAAGAGCCGGCGACGACCGAGGGCCACGCCATCGCCCAGCACTGCCTCGAGAACGGGCTCATCTTCAGCCTCAGGCGGGAGGGTTCCGTCCTGCGGTTCGTGCCCCCGGCGAGCACGACGGAGGCGCAGATCGACGAGGCGGCGGCGCTCCTCGAGGAAGCCTTTGCGGAGGTCTGCGAGTAGATCGCGGGCCCTCGGCTGTCGGGTACGCTGGATCCCACGCAGTCAGCGCAAGGAGGCGGGCATGTCAGCGGAACCGATTAGCTATACGTGCACGAGGTGCTCAAACCCGTCGTTCGCGACGGAAGACCTCTTCTTCACGGGGAAGTGGGGGCGCTTCTTCGACATGCAGAGCAAGAAGTTCACCGCGGTCATCTGCGACAACTGTGGGTACGCGGAGTTCTACCGCCAGGAGAGCGGCAGGGCGGCGAAGATCCTCGACCTCCTAGCGAGCGGCTAGCGCTCAGATGACGGCGGCCTCGCGCAGGGACTCGATTTCGTCCCAGGAGTAGCCGAGCTCGGTCAGGTAGCGCTCGGTGGAGTCGCCCAACTCCGGGGGCGGGGCAACCTCGGTCTGGGGCTCGCGGCCGAACTGGATGGGGCTGCCGACGACGAGCGCCTCGCCGAGGGCGGGGTGGGGCATGGCGGCGATGTAGCCATTGGCGCGGGCCTGGGGGTCGGCGAGGATGTCGGCGTAGGTCTGGACGGGGCCGCAGAAGATGTCACGGGCGCGGAAGCGGGCGATCCACTCGTCCGTCGTTCCCTTGCGGATGGCTGCTTCGAGGTGGGGGTGGATGTCGGCCATGCCGGCGGCGCGTGAGCGATCGTCGGGGTAGCGCTCGGCAAGGTCGTTGAGGCCGAGCTCGTCGCAGAGGGCCGCGAACTTGTCGGTGGTCGCGCCGCCGATGACCAGCCAGCCGTCGGCGGTCTGGTAGGAGCGCCAGACGGAGCGGGAGGTGAGAAGGGGATGACCGAGCCCGGCCCGGGGGGCGGTGTCGCCGGAGAAGGACTCGGTGTTGATCTCCCAGGACTGAAGGGCGATCTGGGAGCCGTAGAGGGAGACGTCGACCTGCTCGCCTTCGCCGGTGCGTTCGCGCTTGACGAGCGCGGCGAGGATGCCCGAGCAGAGGATCATGGCGCCGACCTGGTCGGCGATGGCGGCGCCGGTAGGGGTGGGGGGACCGTCTTCGGGGCCGCTGCGGAGCATGATGCCCCCGGAAGCCTGCCCGATGATGTCGTTCCCGGGGACCGGGGTGCGATCGCCGTGGGGGCCGAAGGCGGAGGCGCAGGCGTAGACGATGCGGGGGTTGAGGGCTGAGAAGGTCTCGTAATCGAAGCCGAGGCGGTCCATGGCGCCGGGACGCATGTTGCTGACGACCACGTCGACCTGCTTGACGAAGCGGTGAACGATCTCGCGGGCCTCGGGGCGGCGCACGTCGAGGGTGATGCTGTGCTTGCCGCGGTTGTGGGCGACGAAGTAGGAGGTGGGGGCGCCCTTCCGGCCACCGACGCCGCGACCGCGCTCCCCCTGGCGGTGTTCGACCTTGATGATCTCGGCGCCCATATCGGCCAGGAGCGTCGTGGCGAAGGGGCCCTGCTGAGCCCAGGTGAAATCGAGCACGCGGATGCCTTCGAGCGGACGGCCCATGTGTCTCCCTCCCAGTCGTGGGGAGCATGGCACAGGGGCGGGCGGAGGCGCGAGTCAGGCGCGCAGAGGCTGGAGGCTACGGTAGGTGGCGCAGCGCCAGACCCACTCGAAGGGGCCATAGCGGAACCGGTCGAGCCACGGCTGGGACCAGGCGACCTGCACAACCCAGACGGCGACGATGAAGAGGAGTATCCAGCTGCGGTTCAGGTCATCCGGCTCGAAGAGAGTCCGGAGGACGATGACGCCGATGATCGTCTGCGTGAGGTAGTTGGTGAGAGCCATGCGCCCGACGGCGTGGATGCGCCGGTGGAGGGCGCCCTGGCTGCGCAGGTTCCAGAGCGCGACCAGACTGAGGTAGGACAGCGCAAGCGGGAGGGTGGCGAGCGTGTTGGGGATAGCGCCCACGATGGCGACTTCGGGGGAAAAGTCGGTGGCGGCCATCCAGGCGAAGCCGCCAATCGAGAGGGGCAGGCCGATGCCGAATCCCCACACTGCGAGGCGACGGTAGAAGGCAGGAGAACGAGCGCCCGTGATGACACCGGTGCGATAGAGGGCGACGCCGATCAGCATCATGCCGAGGGCGCGGAGGAAGCCGTCGGCGACGAACCAGCCATCAACGCGGGCGGCGGCGCCGAAGCCGAAGAAACCGTCCCCCACAACGTCGGGAGCCACGTCGGCCTCCGGAAGCCAGAACTGGCCGAGGTCAGCAGCACTCTCGATGGTCGGCTGGACGACAAGCGCCAGCGCCACGGCACCCAAAATGGCGAGGCCGCCGAGCGCAAACAGCATGGCTGCTCGAAGCCGGTGCAGGGCGATGAGGAAGACCGAGCAGATGGCGTAGAGGATGAGCACGTCGCCGTCCCAGAGGGCGCCGTGGAGGATGCCGATGCCCAGCAGGAGCAGGTTGCGCCAGAAACTGAGCCAGCCGGCCCGCCGTCCCTTGTCACGGGCGCGTTCGAAGAAGAGGACGATGCCGGCGCCGAACAGCATCGAGAAGAGACCCATGAACTTCTGGTCAACGAAGACTTCGCCAGCGCCGCCGATGACCCAGTCGAACCAGGTGTCGATGCCACCCGCGCCGATATTCCAATAGGCAGCGGGCTCCAGCCCAAAGGAGACGGCGTTCATCACGAGGATGCCGAGCACGGCGACGCCGCGGATGGCATCGAGCGTGGTGATCCGCTCCCCCAAACCCGTAGGCGCGAGCGGTTCCGAGGCGGTGGGTGCGACCTCAGCCATGGTCGAAGGCTCCCACTAGGGAAGGAGGCGGACCTTGATGGAGCCGGACGACTTGTCGTCGGCGGTGTGGAAAGCCTCGGGGGCGCGGTCGAGGGGGAAGGTGTGGGTGACGAGGGGCCGGAGGGGCTCGATGAGCTCGTCGAGGAGGTCGGTGGCGAGCCCGAATTCCGTGCGAGGCCCGGGGCGTCCGTAGCAAACGGCGCCGACGAGGCGCACCTCCTTGAGAAGGAGGGGCGTGGCCGGCAGGGAGACCTCGCTGCCAAAGGCGCCGAGCATGACGACGGTGCCGCGGTTGCGGACCAGGGCGATGCTCTCGTCGATGGTGGGGGCGCTGCCCCCAACGGTCTCGATGACGGCATCGACGGGGAGGCCCTTCAACTCCCGGCGAGCCGTCTGCCCATCCGGGAAGACGGCGGTCGCACCGAGGGCCTGCGCCATCTCGGCCTGGAAGGGGTGGCGGGCGGTGATGTAGACCTCGGTGGCGCCGGCACGGCGGGCGACAAGCAGGTTTACGAGGCCGACCGTGCCCGCACCGAGGATGACCGCGCGAGTGCCGAGGCGGATGCCCGCCTCGCTGACGCCGTGCACGGCGACCGCGACGGGCTCGGCAAGGGAGCCGTCCTCGGGGGCGACCCGGTCGGGGAGGGGATAGACGGAGGTGGCGGGGGCGAGCATGGCCTCGGCCATGCCGCCGGCGCCATCGCCCCCGAGGAAAACGCGGTTCTGGCAGTGCCAGGTCTGGCCGGTGAGGCACTCGTAGCAGCGGAAACAGACGGCGACAGGCTCGACGGAGACGTTGGCGCCGGTCTCGAGCTCCACGCCTTCGCCCACGGCCTCGACCACACCGCCGACCTCGTGGCCGGGGGTGTTCACGGCAGGGCCGCCACGGCGGTAGCTGTGCAGGTCACTGCCGCAGATGCCGGCTCCGACGACGCGCAGGCGCACCCAGCCGGGAGGCGGGTCGGTCAGCTCGCGCTCAATGACCTCGACGGCGCGGGGGCCGGCCCAGGAGACCGCCTGCATGGTGCTCACGACAGGCATGATACCGGGCTTACATCCGGACATCGGCGGGGGCAGGTATGCTGGGGCGCTGGGACCACCCCCCGGGAGCGGCTGTGACGTCAGAGCAGGACCGGGGTTTCCTTGGGTTCGTCGCAGGCCGGATCAGGGGCGTTCCCGCATTCTCGTGGTGGATCGGGCTGTCCTACTGGGTGGGGCTGGCGATTGTGGGGGCGGCGGCGCTGGGCGTACTGGTGATGTTCGCCATCCTGGTGAACCCCCTGACCGCAGTGCTGGCAGGCGTGATCGTGGTGGCCCTGGGCGTGGCGCTGACTGGAGGCGTCACACGACGCCGGCGCCTTCCTCCCGAGACGCTGTTCTATGCGGCACTTGCACTGATCCCGCTGTTCATCGCCCTGGCGCTGATCGCCATCATTACCTGAGCCGTCCCGGTCTTCCCTGCGTAGACTCCGCGCGCGGCCTGGGCCGCGGGAGGTTGACGATGGCACGAGAGTACATCGATGTTCTCCGGCTTCCGGAGAGCATGCCGTGGCACTACAGCCAGGCGGTAAAGGTCGGCGATACCGTCTACGTGGCGGGACAAGTGGGGGCCGGCGAAGGCAGCATCGAGGCGCAGACGCAGAAGGCGTACGAGAGCGTCGTGGACGTGCTGGCCAAAGCGGGAGCAACGATGGACCACGTTGTGCGCGAGACCGTCTACCTGGCGGACCGAACGAAGTTGCCAGAGGTGGCGAAAGTCCGGGAGACGTTCTACGGCGACCGCTTCCCCGCGAGCACGGCCGTCTTCAGTGGTTCGGGCGACGGCTACGACATCGAGGTCGAGGTGACAGCGGTCATCGACGACTAGCGGCGCCGGCGGCGCTGGCCGCGAAGAGGCGCTCGGCCTCGCGCAGGTCGGCTGCGGTATCGATGTCGTACCAGAAGTGACCGCTGATATCGACGGTTCCGAGGCGCCCGTTCTGCGCGAGCACCGCGAAGATGTCGCTGAGGCCGCAGTCGTCGGGGGCGGCCTCGACGGCGTTCCAGATGGCCGGCGAGCAGACGAAGGCGCCCGCATCGAGCGCGTCCCACTCCGCGAGTGACTTGCCGATAGCGGTCACGAACCCGGTGCGATCGGTGGCGAGTTTGGTGGCCTCGTCAACGTAGGAGTCAGTGCGGGGCGAGCGGTCGGCGGCGACGCGGCAAGTGTCGCCGAGGGGGTCGGAAGCGGCGGAGTCGAGGAGGGCCTGGAGGAGCTGCGGGGAGAAGGCGTGGTCGCACATGACGAGGAGGAAGGACTCTTCGCCGCAGAAATCGCGGGCGGCGGCGAGGGAGTAGGAGGCGCCCTGGTGGAAGCGGGGGTTGGCGGCGAACTCCACGGGAAGGCGGGCCCACTCCTGGGCGCCCTGGCGGACGGCGCGCTCGCCGTGGCCGGTGACGACGAGGGTCCGCTCGACGCCCGCTTCGGCGAGGGCGTTGAGGGTATGGCCGACGAGGGGCTTGCCCGCGAGGGAAACGAGGGGCTTGGGGAGGCTGGGGCCGGTCTCGCTGAGGCGCTGACCACGGCCCGCCGCAAGGACGACTGCCTTCATGCACGCTCCGGCGGGCGTGAGCCCGGAACTCGGAGGCAATCGTAGCCCATTTCCGCGACGGGGCGACTTGATAGGAACGCCTATCTGCGATACTTTGCCGTGGCTAACCTCGGGGGCGAGGCCGAATTTGAGCGCTTTCGCACTGCTGACGCGCGCACGACTGGGGATGGACCCCCGTCCTTCGGACGGGGCTGCAGGTGACCTTGTCACGAACGGCCTCTCGTTCTCATACGGGGATGTGCGGGCAGTCGACGACGTTTCGATCACCGTTCCGGCAGGGACGGTCACGGCGCTTCTCGGACCGAGCGGCTGCGGCAAGACAACGCTGCTGCGGCTCATTGCCGGGCTTGAACGCCCGGACGAGGGGGCCATCGACGCGGGGGGCGAGACGCTGAGCACGCCAGAGCGCGTGAGGCCGCCGGAGAAGCGGCGCATCGGGATGGTGTTCCAGGAGGGGGCGCTCTTTCCCCACCTGAGCGTGGCAGAGAACGTGGCCTTCGGCCTTCCGCGCGGACCGGAACGGGAACGCGACGTCGAGCAAGCGCTCGAGCTCGTCGGCCTGGCGGGCATGGGGAAGCGCTCGCCGACCTCGCTTTCGGGCGGACAGCGGCAGCGGGTGGCGCTGGCGCGGGCGCTCGCGCCGGGGCCGGAGGTGCTGCTGCTGGACGAGCCGTTCGCGAACCTCGATCCGGCCTTGCGGGTGGAGCTGCGGACGGAGGTGGCCTCGCTGCTGCGGACACTCGGCATCACGAGCGTGTTCGTAACGCACGACCAGGAGGAGGCGTTCGTGATGGGCGCCCAGGTGATCGTGATGCGGAACGGGCGGGTCCTGCAGAGCGCCCCGCCGAGCGAGCTGTACAGCCGACCCGCGAACCGCTGGGTGGCGACCTTCGTGGGCGAGGCGAACGTGGTGTCGGGGCAGGGAGGCGCGGAGGCGGCGGAGACGATCGTGGGCTCGGTGCCGCTGGTGGAGGCGGGCCCAGCGATGTGCGAGGTGCTGCTGCGGCCGGAGCACCTGGCGCTTGACGAGGGTGGGGCGTGGGAGGTGGAGGAGCTTGAGTTCTACGGGCACGACACGCTCTACGTGCTCAAGGGCGAGCACGGAGCGAAGCTGATGGTGCGCGCGAGCGGCGCACCCCGATACGTCAACGGCGACCGCGCGTCGGTGCGGTACGACGGCCCGCCCACGGTCGCCTTCGAAGCGTAACCGCCGTGCTTCTCGCGCCGGCACTGATCGGCGCCGCCAGACGGGCGGCGGGAATCCGCGGGCCACTGTGGCTGTGGCTGGCGGCGCTCGTCATCGCGGCGCTGTTCGCGGTGCCGGTGGGGTACCTCGTCGCCCGCAACATCACCGAGGGGAGCGAGACGCTCTCGATCCTGTTCTCGCGAGACACGGCCGACCCACTCCTGAATACGCTTCTGCTGGCCGTGACCGTGTCGGCCGCTTCAGCGGCGGTCGGGACGCTGCTGGCGTGGCTGACGATGCGGACGGACCTGCCGCTGCGCGGGGCATGGCGGGTCATCGCCCCGCTGCCGCTGGTGCTGCCCTCGTTCGTGGCGGGCGCGGCGCTGCTGGCGGCAGTCTCGCCGGGCGGGCTCGCGGAGGAAGTGCTGAATCCACTGGGGCTCGATACGCCGGGACGCCTCGACGGCTTCTGGGGCGCGTTCCTTGTCCTGACGGCGGTGTGCTACCCGTACGTGTACCTGCCGACGGCAGCGCGCATCGGCGGGCTGCCGCCCTCGCTGGAGGAGGCGTCTCGCCTGCTCGGGGAAGGCGGGCTGGGCACGTTCCGGCGGATCGTGTGGCCGCAGGTGCGGACGGCGGTGCAGGCGGGAACGCTGCTCGTGTTCCTGTACGTGGTCAGCGACTTCGGCGTCGTGAAGCTGATGGGGTACCAGACGCTCTCGACGAACGTGTTCGTGAACCGCCTCTACGACGCGCCCCTGGCGTTCTCGCTGGGGCTGATCCTGGCGGTAGTAGCGCTGGCGGTGGCGGGGCTGGAACGGGCCTCCGCGAACCGGTCGCTGGCGCACCTCGCACCGGGTGGGGTGCGAGCGCGACGGGTGGCGCTGGGGCACTGGAAGGCGCCGGCGACCCTGGCGGCGGTCTTATCCGTGGGGGGCGGGCTGATTGCGCCGGTGGCGGTGCTGGGGTGGTGGGCGTACCGCGGGCTGGCGCATACCGGTAGCGGCTTCGACCGCACAAGCATTGATGTCGGCGCGCTCGGCGAGCCGGTCCTGAACACGGTGATCGCGGCGGTGGTGACGGCGGCGGTGGCGGTGGTCGTAGTGCTTCCGCTGGCCTATCTCACGAGCCGCTACGGGGGTCGGGCGGCAGGGGCGGTGCACACGATCGTGGCGGGGAGCTTCGCCGTACCGGGGCTGCTGATCGCCCTGGCGGTCGTGTTCATGACTCTGAAGGTGCCTGGACTGGACTTCCTCTACCTGACGCTGCCGCTGCTGATCTTCGCGTACGTGGTGCACTTCGGCGTGCAGGCGCTGCGGAGCGCCGAAGTGGGCGTGGCGACCGTCGACCGGCGCCTGGAGGAGGCAGCGCAGACGCTTGGCGCGGGCAGGTTGCGGCGGCTGCTGCGCATCGAGGCGCCGTTGATGGCGCCGGCGCTGGCGGCGGGAGGTGGGCTGGTGTTGCTCTCGACAATGAAGGAGTTGCCCGCGACGCTGCTGGCCTCGCCCGTCGGCTTCGAGACGCTGGCAACCCGCATCTGGAACGCGAACGAGGACGGTTTCCTCGCGGACATGGGGATGGCCAGCGTGATCCTGGTGGCAGTCTCGGCGGTGCTGACGTGGCTGCTCGTGATCCGCAACGCGGAGCACCTGCGGTAGGACGGCCGAGCCGTTACGAACTGCGAGCGATCACGTTCTCGGCGAACCAGGCGATGTCATCGAAGTCCGAGGAGGAGATGGCGACTTCCTCGACACCGACTTCGGCGAAGCCCGCGACCTGCTCGAGCATGTTGTCGCCGTCGCCGAAGAGGACGCCGCTGTGGTCCCACTGGGTGACCTTTTCAGAGCGGCCCCAACCGCGCGCCATCTGGGCGATGCCGCCGGCGATCTGGTCGGCGGCATCGCGGGTCTGGCCGCGGGCGAGGATGACGTCGGAGGTGATGGCGAGGGTGGCGGGGTCGCGGCCGATGGCGTCGCAGGCAGCGCTGGCGTGCTCGGCAAACTCCGCGACCTGGGCGGGGCCGAGCTGCCAGGTGTTGACGGCGTCGGCCTGGCGGGCGGCGAGGCGGAGGAGGGCGCCGCGGCGGTTGAGCCCGATCATGATGGGCGGGTGGGGCTGCTGCACCGGTTTGGGGGAGAAGGTCGCGTCCCCTTCGAGGCGGTAGTGCTTGCCATCGAACTCGGTCGTTTCCTGGGTCCAGAAGGACTTCAGAATCTGGATGCCCTCCTCAAGCTGCTCGACTCGATCGAGGAAGTCGAGCATCTCGAAGCCGTAGGGCTCGAAGTCGGCGTGCTCGTAGGCGGTGCCGATGCCGAGCACTGCCCGCCCATTCGAGAGGGTGTCGACCGTGACAACCTGCTTGGCGAGCTGGAAGGGGGGACGAAACGGCATGCCCGTGACGTGCGTGCCAAGCCGCATGTGCTGTGTCTGTCCCGCCACCCACGCAAGGTAGGTCCAGGCATCGGGCTGGTCGAAGGAGGGGTGGTCGACGACGTTGAACGTCTCGAAGCCGAACTCGTCGACCTCGCCGATCTGGTCGTTCAGGGCCCCTCCACCCGTGGCGACGAGGCCGAACTTCACGGCGAGGAGGTTCCCGCAGAGGAATTGCCCGGAGCCTGCGTCGCGAGCAGCTCGAGGTCATCGACCTTGCCGAACATGTAGGGCAGGAACGACTCCCCGGGGACGCGCGTGAGGATCTCGCCGTGGGTGTAGGTGTCGCCCTCGCTGTAGCTCACGCCCAGCAGCTCGCGGATGGGGATGTCGGCGACGGGGTCGTGGGGCGATTCGCGCAGGAGCACCTCGCCCTCAAGCTGCTCGATGAGCCGCGTGTGGCCGGTGTGGCGCACCCGCACGAGGACGGGGTCGTTGTCGAAGCCGCGCCCGTCGGGAGCGGGCATGAACTTGAAGTAGAAACGCGAGCTCTCCGGGGACTCGCGCCCTTCAAGGCGCTCGACGACGCGCCCGCGGACCTCGATGTACACCTGCCCGTAGCGCTCGATGGTGCCGGTGATCTCGTCGCCGTCGCGGCGGACGTGGATGTTGGCGACCTTCTTGGGCTCGCCGTAGAGCTCGCGCCCGAAGATGACGGCGCTGTCCGTCGACATGGGCATGGTGATGGGGTAGTCGCCAACGATGCCCTCGTACTGGCAGCGGACGTTGAGCCCGCCTGCGCCGAACGGCTGGAGCGTGTTGCTCACGCCGATGTGGGAGACGCTGACGGACGCGATAGGCTCGTTGGCCGGCTCCAGGGGCGGGGGGAGGATGGCCGCGATGACGTCCGGGTCGGTGCGGAAGCTGGCGGCGATGCCCCGGAACGACTCGAACTCGGGGGTGGCGTAGAGCTTCTGGAGGCGGCGGACCTCCTCAAGGGTCTTCACGTAGCGGAGCTGCATGCTGGCCTCCTGCGGGGCTGGGTAGTGAGCGAGGGTCGCGATCAGTCCATGCGGCTGCCACCGTCGACGTTGAGCGCCTGACCCGTCATGTAGGACGAATCGTCGGAGGCGAGGAAAGCGACGACGGCGGCCTGCTCCTCGACGGTGGCCTGACGGCCCATGAGGAGCGCGCGACGGATGGCGGCCTTGGAGGTACCCGGCTCGGCGCCGGCGACCTCGTCGTAGCGGCCGAAGGTGCCGTCCATCATGTCGGTGTCGGTGGAGCCGGGGCAGACGATGTTGACGCGGATGTTGTCCTTGGCGAGCTCGAGGGCGAGCTGCTGGGTGAGGCCGTGCATCGCCCACTTTGTGGCGCAGTAGGCGCCGTAGTTGGGGATGCCGATGCGCCCGGCGGTTGAGGAGATGTTGATGATGCTGCCGCTGCCGCCCTTCACCATCTCGCGGCCGACGGCGCGAATGGTGTGGTAGAGGCCGTGGAGGTTGACGTCAACGGTCTCGTACCAGTTCTCGTCGGTCATCTCGAGGATAGGGGCCGCCCCGGCCTCGCTGGGCAGGGCGGCGTTGTTCACGAGGATGTGGATGCCGCCGAGCTCGGCGACGGCCGCGTCGACGGTGCGCTGGAGGTCGTCCTTATCGGTGACGTCGCAATCGATGGCGAGGGCGCGACGGCCCATGCCGCGCACCTCCTCGGCAACGCTCTCGATTCCCTTCCAGCCCATCTCCTGCTCGTGCGGGGGGAAGGTGGAGGGGTCACGCTGGCGCGCCGTCACGACGATGTCGGCGCCCTCCTCGGCGAGGCGCAGCACGATGGCGCGACCGATGCCGCGGTAGCGTCCAGCGCCCGTCACGAGGGCGACGCGGCCTGCGAGCCTAGTCATCGAACGGTCCGCCGGTGATGGCGCCGAGGTCCTCCCACTTCATGGCGCGGCGCCGGTTCCAGTGCTCGACCCAGCTATCGACGTAGCCCTGCCCACCGTGGTGGTAGTCGACCTCGAGGGTGACCTCGCCCTCGTCGTTAAACTCGAGGCGGGACACGCCCTCGAACGAGCGCCACTTGCCGTAGTTCTCGTCGTTCTCGTCCATCACCTGGGAGTAGGCCATCCAGAGGATGCAGATGCCGCGGTGGTTCTCGGCGACGTAGACCTCCTCGACGGGGACGCGGAGGGTGATGCCGACCTGGCGGCTGGCCCAGAACTGGCGGATCTCCTCCTTGCCGTTGAGGGCCTCGGCATGGCTGACGATGTCGCGCATGACGGCGTCATCGGAGAACCACTGGTCGGGGCCATAGGGGTCGCCGCTGCTCCAGCCGCCCTCCTCGAAGAGCTTACGTCCGGTCTCGATGTCATTGGGTCCGACGGGCATGGGTGCGCCTCCTTGGTCGTGCGGCGCGAATGATAACGTCGGGCGAAGGGGTGTGAGGGGTGGGGTCTAGGCGCCGGTGATGGCGCCGAGCTCCTCCCACTTCATGGCGCGACGGGCGTTCCAGTGCTCGACCCAGCTATCGCACATGCCCTGGACGCCGTGGTGGTAGTCGACCTCGAGGGTGACCTTCCCCTCGTCGTTGAACTCGAGGCGGGACATGCCCTCGAAGCAGCGCCACTTGCCGAAGTTCTCGTCGTTCTCGTCGACGACCTGGGAGTAGGCCATCCACATGACGGCCACGCCGCGGTGGTTCTCGGCGACGTAGATCTCCTCGGCGGGGACACGGACGGCCATGCCGTACTTGCGGTTGCGCCAGAAGCTGCCCCAGAAGGCGCGGATCTCGTCCTTGCCGCGCATGGCGCCGTCGTAGTTGACGATGTCACGCATGACGGCGTCGTCGGCGAACCACTGGTCGGGGCCGTAGAGGTCGCCACTCCCCCACCCTTCATCCCCGAAGAGCTTGCGGGCGGTCTCGATGTCGTTGGGTCCGACGGGCATGAGGGGCCTCCTGGGGGGGCGAATGATAGCGAGGGATGAGAAGGGCGGGGGTGAGACCCAACGCTAACGGTGACCGTCGCGATCGTTCTACTGCTAGTTGCCGGGGCCGTCCGCGGTGTCAATCAACACCTTGATGTAGTTGCTGAAGTGGGTCCCGTCGTCGATGAGTTCCAGGGCCTCTAGCTGCCTCTCAAGGCAGGTGATCTCGGCTGCCGTTCCATAAGAGTCTTCCCCCTGAGTGTAGAGATTGCTGTGACAGGCATCGTGCACAATGGCGCCCGCCAACCAGATCACCTGTTCTCGCCGGCTGTAACCCTGAGCAAAGGCCGTTCCTTCCTCCACGAGGTAAATCTTCGAAGACAGGTTCATCCCGGAGCCCGAAGAAACCAACCGAATGGTTGCGATCCCTTGCTCGACCCTGACCAGGGCCTCCGGCGCCCGTTCCGACAGGAGTTGAAGCGCTGCCTCGACCTGCTCCACAAACTCATTGGACCCCTCGACTCGGATCC
This sequence comes from Dehalococcoidia bacterium, assembly GCA_009841435.1. Taxonomy (GTDB): domain Bacteria; phylum Chloroflexota; class Dehalococcoidia; order Tepidiformales; family Tepidiformaceae; genus UBA2991. The sequence goes on from VXLW01000088.1 coordinate 23,117, forward strand.
CGCCGGCGGTAGCCGTCGCAGCCGGGACGCCGGTGGAATCGCCGTCACTCTCAGAGACATCCTGGATCAATCCCCGGACGTGGTCGACGAAGAGATCGCGCTTGTCTGTCAGCTCCAGGATGGCGAGTTGCTCCTCGAGGCAGGAGACCGTCGCAGTGTCGCTGGAGTAGTCCCATCCAGCGCGGTAGAGGTCGATGAGACACGCGTCGTAAACGAGCTCCGCGGTCAGCCAGATGACCTGGTCGGAAGGAGCGAAGCCCGGGACGAACGCCTGGTTCTCGGCGACCCGCACGACACCATCGATCAGATCCTGCGCTGTCCTCGTTGGGAAGGGCACCGAGAAGATCGCCTCGATCCTTTCCTCCACCCAGAGGAGTGTTCCGGGAGCCCGCTCCTGGAGGAGAGAGAGCGCGGCTCCAACCTGCGCGACGAAGTCGTCGGGTCCCACGATCCTGATTTGCGTTGAGATGGCTGCGGCGGCAACGGAGGCAGTCGAGGTGGCCGTGGCAGTGGTGGTCGGGGTGGCCGTGGCGGTGGTGGTCGGGGAGGTGGCGGCAGGCTGGGTTTCGGCCGGAGCCACTGATGGAGCGGGGTCGGCACCTCCACAGGCGATGAGGGCCGCCATGAGAAGGGATACGAACCCGACGCCAACGGCAAGGCGAGTCATGCGGCGAGGCCTCATGTGCTGATGCTAGTGCCTCCACCAGGGACTGGAAGCCCCGCGCTGGTCATATAGTGAGCGCGTCAGCCGCCGCCAATGGCGGGGACGAACTGGATCTCGGTGGTCTCGGTGACGGGCTGGAGGAGGCCGAGGTGGTTCGTTTCGCCGTCGATGGCGGCCATGATCTCGGGGATGAGGGCGCCGTCCTCGTCGAGGAGGCGCTCCTTCATACCGGGGTAGCGCTCGTCGAGGGCGTTGATGACTTGCCGCAGGTTGCGGCCGGAAACCTCGACGGTTCGGGCGCCCCCGGTTAGGCCCTCGAGCAGCGAGGGGATGAAGACGGTGGCCACAAGCCCCCTCGCTAGTCCTCCGGCTCGACCGCTCCCAGGGCCTCGAGCACGTTGCCCGGCGACATCGGCAGGTGCGTCATGCGCACGCCGGTGGCGTCGTGGATGGCGTTGGCGATGGCGGCCATGGGCGGGACGATGGGCACCTCTCCCACGCCGCGGATGCCATAGGGGTGGCCGGGGTTGGGCACCTCGACGATCTCCGTGTCGATCATGGGGAGGTCCAGGCTGGTGGGCATGCGGTAGTCGAGGAAGCTGGCGTTCGACATGGCGCCGTCCTCCTGCCAGACGTACTCCTCGCTGAGGGCCCAGCCGATGCCCTGGACGGCGCCGCCCTGCATCTGCCCCTCGACGTAGCTGGGGTGGATGGCGGTGCCGGCGTCCTGGACGCAGGTGAAGCGAAGGATGTCGACCTTGCCCGTCTCGGGGTCGACCTCGACATCGACGATGTTGCCGGCGAAGGCGGGGCCGACGCGGGTCGGGTTGGAACTGGCGGAAGCGCTGATGGGGCCGCCGGTGCGGAGCTGCTTGCCGGCGACTTCCTTCCAGGTGATTTGCTTGTCGCCCGCCGAGAAAACTCCGTCGTCGAAGCTAACGTCATCGACGTCGGCTTCGAGGAGGATGGCGGCGCGCTCGGTCATCTGGCGCTTCACGTCTTCGGAGGCGGTGATGGTGGCGATGCCGGTCGAGAAGGCCGTGCGGCTGCCGCCGGTCACGCCCGTCCAGCCGATGGAGTCCGTGTCGCCGACGGTGGGCTGGACCTCATCGACCGAGAGGCCGAGCGTCTCGGCGGCCTGCATGGCGAGCACGGCGCGCATCCCGCCGATATCGACGGATCCGGTGACGAGCGCGATGGTGCCGTCGGCGTTAACGGTGACGGTGGCGGAGGACTGGTTGCCACCGTTGAACCAGAAGCCCATGGCGACACCGCGTCCGCGGTTCGGACCCTCGATGGGGGCGGAGAAGTGCGGGTGGTTGACGATGGCGTTCTCCACCTCGACGCAGCCGACGGTGGGGAAGGGCATGCCGTTGGGCATGCGGTCGCCTTCCTTGGTGGCGTTCTTGAGGCGGAAGTCCATGGGCTCCATGCCGATCTTCTCGGCGAGCTCGTCGATGACGCTTTCGACGGCGAAGGCGGCCTGGGGGGAGCCTGGGGCGCGGTAGGCGCCGACCTTGGGCTTGTTGACGACGACGTCGTAGCCATCGACGACGAGGTGCTCGATGTCGTAGGGGGCGAGGGCGGTGGAGGCGCCGGCGCCGACGGGGGAGCCGGGGAAGGCGCCTGCCTCGTAAGCCATCCAGAGCTCGGCCGCCGTGATGTCGCCGTCGTTGGTCGTGCCGATCCTGGCGCGGATGGTGGTGGCGGAGGTGGGGCCGGAGGCCTCGAAGACCTCGGTGCGGCTCATGGTGACCTTCACCGGTGCGCCGCTCTTCTTCGAGAGGAGGGCGGCCACGGGGTCGACGTGGACGTAGGTCTTGGCGCCGAAGCCGCCGCCGATCTCCATGGGGATGACGGTGACCTTGCCCTCGGGCACACCGAGGATGGCGGCCGCCTGGCCGCGGATGCCGAAGGCTCCCTGGGTGCTCGTCCAGATGGTGACGTGGCCATCGGGGTCCCAACGGGCGGTTGAGGTGTGGGGCTCGATGTAGCCCTGGTGGACGGTGCTGGTGGTGAACTCGCGCTCGACGATGACGTCGGCCTTGGCGAAGCCCTCGTCGAGGTCGCCGCGTTTGAACTGGAGGTGGCTGGCGACGTTGCTGTGGACGCCCGTGTCGTCGCCACGGGTGAAACGCTCGGCAATGGAGCGGGTGGTCATGGCGTCGTGGAGGAGGGGGGCGTCGTCACGCATGGCATCGAGGGCGTTGAGGATGACGGGGAGGGGTTCGTAGACCACCTCGATGAGGTCGAGGGCTTCCTCGGCCACGTGCGGGTTGGAGGCGGCGACGGCGGCGACGGCGTGGCCCCTGTAGAGGGTCTTCTCCTGGGCGAGGCAGTTCTCGGCGAGGAGGCGGGCGTTCCCCATGGTCTCGCCGAAGTCGATCATCATGTCCTGCACGATGGGAACGTCGGCGCCGGTGACGACAGCCTTCACGTCGGGGAGGGCCTCGGCCTTGCTCGTGTCGATTGACACGATGCGGGCATGGCCGTGGGGGCTGCGCAGGATCTTGCCGTGCAGCGTGCCGGGCAGGTTGATGTCGGCGCCGTACTGGGCGCGCCCGGTCACCTTGTCGACGCCGTCGTGGCGGATGGGACGGCTGCCGACGACCTTGTAGCCGGCCTTGGGGGTGCTGCGTTCCTCGATCGTAGTCATGCTTACGCCTCCCTCGGGGGTTCCAGGGCGTAGCCTACCGGATGGCAGTGTGGTCGCGGGAGAGCAGGAATGGGTGACGAACGGTCCCGAACACGGCACAATGCCGCCGCGATGCGGGTAAAGGGACGGGCAAGGTTCTGGGGGTGGGCGGCGGTCGCGGTTGCGTGCGTGGCACTGGTGGCCTGCGGGGGCGGTGACGGGGACGACGACGGGGGCGACGAGGGCGGACCGCCGGACGTCGCGGAGCTTCTCGACTCGGCCGTGGGGCAGTTCCTGGAGATGCAGAGCTTCCACTTCGCGCTCGACTTCGACGGCGAGACATCCCCGATGGAACAGCTCTCGGTCGACATGGAGACGATTGAGGGTGACGTCATCCTTCCCGACCAGCTCGACGCGAAGGTCAGGGCAAAGGCGCGGCAGTTCGGGGGTATCAACGTCAACGTCAACCTGGTCGGCGTGGGCGAGGACGCGTGGGTCACGAACCCGTTCGACCAGACGATGTGGCTGCCGCTCGAGGGCGGCAATCCCCTGAACGGGCTCTTCAATCCATCGGAAGGGGTGGCGGCGGTTATCCGCGGGGCGGCGAATCCGACGTTGACGGGGGAGGAGGAGGTCGACGGGGTGCTGACGTGGGTGGTCGAGGGGACGATCGACTCGGGCGACCTGACGGCGTTTCTCGACTCAGCCGTGCCCGGGTATGACGTGAAGGGCACGATTTGGATCGGACAGGACGACAACGTCATCTACCGCATCTACCTGCTTGGGCAGCTGACCGCCGAGGAGCCGGTGGACATCCTGCGGCGCTTGAGCTTCTCGAGCTTCAACGACGTGGAGCCCATCGAGCCGCCACTGCCGTGACGGCCGCCCAGGGCGCAGCGGTCGGGGCTCGATCAGCCTGGCCGGTGGTGATCGCGCTCGGGCTCGGAGTCTTCATCGGGGGCTTCGACCAGACCTTCGTGGTCCCGGTCCTGACGGAGATGCTCGGGGACCTGGGCGTGGCCGTGAACGAGCTCGAACAGGCCTCGTGGATCCTGAACGGCTACCTGCTCGGCTACACGGTCGCCCTGCCCCTCATGGGGCGGTTTGCCGACGTGCACGGGCACTACCGCATCTTCGTGATCGGGATGCTCATCTTCATGGGGGGCTCCGTCTTCGTCGCCTTTGCGCCCAACATCACCATCCTCACGATCGCGCGGGCGGTCACGGCGCTCGGCGGCGGTGCGCTGGTGCCGGTGGGCCTGGCGATTGCGGCTCACGCCCTGCCCGCCTCACAGCGCACGATCGGCCTGGGGTCGATTTCGACCCTGGACGATGCGTCGAGCCTGGCGGGGCCGCTGTGGGGCACGCTCATCGGCGTGTGGATCGGCTGGCGGGGCCTGTTCTGGATGAACATCGTGCTGGCCCTGCCGATCCTCATCCTCGTGCTGGTGCTAGCGCGCCGTGCCTCCGCCCCGCCACGCGCTAACGAGCAGGTCGACTGGCAAGGGGGATTGCTGCTCGCACTGGCGCTGGGGGCATTGACGTTCGCGATCGCAGGGGCGGGGGAGAGCCTGCGCGAACTCTGGCAGATCCTGTCGCTCTACGGGGCGGCGGCCGTGTTCATGGGGTTCTTCGTGCGGCGCCAGCTTCGAGTGGAGTCACCGCTGATCGACATGCGGATGTTCCGGATCCGGCGTGTCGCCTTAGCAAATGTGGTCTTCCTGCTGGAAGGCATGGCCCTCATCACAGCCCTCGTGAACGTTCCCCTGCTGGCGCAGGTGGTGTGGGGCATGGAGGGCGCGGGCCCGGGATTGATGCTGGGACGGATGGTGCTGTTCATGGCCGTCGGGGGAATTGCCGGAGGCGCGCTGGCGACCATCGCCGGGTACCGCCTGACGACCGTCGTGAGCTTCGTGATCGCCGCGGCAGGCCTGTTTGCGATGTCCGGCTGGGCGTCCGAACCGAGCCAGATCGCGCTCTGGACGGCGCTGGGGCTGGCGGGCCTGGGATTCACGCTGGCCGACGCATCCCTCTACGCGACGATCATGGAGAGCGTCGAGGCGGGGCGGCGCGCCTCGGCCACGGCCGTGCTGCAGGTCTCGCAGACGCTGGGCATGGTCGTCGGCATGGCGCTACTGGGGTCGGAGGGGCTGGGCCGCTTCGACCAGCGCGCCGGGAGCCTCTTCGCCCAGGAGCTGTTCGAGATTACGGAAGACCAACTGATTGACGTCGTCCGGCAGACTATGGACGAGACTTTCTTCGTGGCGGCGGTCCTCATGGCGGCGGCGGCCGTGCTCTCGCTCGGGCTCGGAGGGGGCCGGCTCTGGAGACGTCGCGGGAGCGGTGGGCCTGCTGCGTCCCCCGCCACCGGCGAACCGTGAAGTTGAACGGCCGAGGAGGCACTCCATGACGGAAACGGTGCGCGAGCAGAACGACCGGATCGCGATCGTCGACGTGATCAACCGGTACGGCACGACGATCGACGCTGGCGACTACGAGGGGCTGGCAGACTGCTTCGCGGCGGACACCGTCGTACGGTACGGCGGGGGCCGGGAGTTCCACAGCGGCGAGGAAGTCTCCGAGTTCGTGAAGGGCATGACAGTGGACTTCGTGGCCCAGCAGCACCTGCTGGGGAATCACGAGGTCGTGATCGAGGGCGACCGGGCGACGGCAACGACCTACCTGCACGCGACGCAGATCGAGCGGGAGGAGGCGGGAGGGGGCGTGGTCGTGACCGGCGGGGTCTACCGCGACGTGCTGGTGCGCACGGACGACGGCTGGCGCATCGCGGAGCGCGAACTGGAGGGGCTGTGGCGCGAGCGGCGGGAGTCAGACTCCTAGCGGGTGGATGCGCCCTGCGGGGTTCAGCAGCACGCCGCGTGCCTGCCGAGGGGAACTGGTAGTTGTCAGCGCCCTATGATGCGCGAATGCGTGAACCGCTGACGGGCCAGTGAGCGAACGAACACAGAGCGTCTCTGCCCCACCGGCGCGGGCCGGCAACCGACCGTCGTTGCCGACCCTGGAGACGTTCTCGGCGTTCAAGTCGCGGCCCTTCACCTACCTCTGGATCAACACGCTGAGCTTCGCGCTGGTGCAGGCGATGCAGCGGTTCGCGTTCGTCTGGCTGGTGATCGAGGCGATCGACGAGGGCGGGCTGGGGC
>VXLW01000037.1 GCA_009841435.1 Dehalococcoidia bacterium
GGGTGCGGCTCTTTCTCGTCGGGGGTCCAGAGAGGTCCATGGGGCTTCTGGGACCGGCATGGCAAGAGCTATTTGACCCGTCGGAGGCGAGGTGAGGAGGGCGATGGAGGCGGCTCGGTGACCGGCGGTGCGACTGGCGGTGCTATCCCGTCAGCGTAGCGCTGGGCGTGGTTGCGCTCGTGCTCGCAGACTTCGTGGAAGTCCCAGTACGCATCGAAGTCGCCGCTGGCGCGCAGCGCCCTCAGCTTCAACACGGCCTCGGCGCCGACCAGACGCCAGCGGGCGCCCGTCAACTCCATCCGGTCGCGGACCAAGTGTCGGCACGCCCCTTCGATCACGCCGGTGGCGATGGGATAGCCGGCCGCGAGATAGCGGTCGTAGTGCAGATACGGCGCGTACTTCAGCAGGTAGTCCGCGCAAGTATCGACCGGCTTGCGGGTGTCGCGCGAGAGGCCGGCGACGGTCGCCGCCCGCCGCATCGCCGCCGCCACCCGGCGGGCCTTGCCATCGAGAATGCTCTGCACGCGCGTCCAGGCCCAATGCGCCGCGTCGGGGCTCTGCTCGCGATGGAACACGTGCGCCGCCTTCCAGACGTACTCGACCACGTGGATGATGTCGAGTATCACGGTGACGTCGACGCCGTAGGCGGCGGCGCCCGCTTCGACGAGGTCGAGCTGCGTCTCGGCCCCGTCGACGAGCACGACCCAGCGCTTGACGCGCTCCGGGTCGTGGCGCTCGGCTTCCAGCATCGCCTCGGCGATCACCTCCGCCGGTTCCCGTTCGAGGCTCGCCCACACCCGTTTGGCCACCGGGCGGGGCCGCACCGCCGGGGTCTCGGCCTTCTTGGTCTTGGTCACCGGCTGTCGGGGCATCAAGCTCTGCAGGAATTCCTCCCCGCTCCGCACGAACGGCGCGACCGCGTAGACGGCGGCCACCGTCGCCATCCGTTTCGCGTGCTTCTTCTCCCCCGGCTGCAGGCGCTTGAACGGGGAGAGTTGCTCCCGTTGCCGCAGCCGCCGCTCGGCCGCCTTGCGCGTTGCCTCGCGCAGGTCCTCGCGATGCAACACCACGCCCTTGCCGTCAAAGGTGAGCACGACAACCGACTCCTCAGGGGCCGGCTCGCCCGCTGTCGCACGGCGGGCTTCGTAGAAGGCGTCGAAGTCCTCGGCCGCACGAACCGCCAACTGTTCCGCCTGACGCTTGGGCACCTGGGCTCCGGTATGGCGGGACAACTCGAACAGTGCTTCGTCGAACGACCGCGACGAGGCCGCCTCGGCCACCCGCCGACGCACCTCCAGCGAGTAACGCTCCGGCGGCAGATTCAGAGACGCATCTAGCGGATGGAGACTCTCGTGACCGGCGCGCGCGTAGCCTATGCGCTCGACCTCCACCGTGCCGAAGGTCGTCTCCACGCGGCGTTCGTGCACCCGCCGCTGTGAGCGCTCGACGCCGTCGGCCCCCGCGACCGGACCGGCCGCCTCCCCCGGACTGCGCTGGTCGAGGTGCCCCTGCAGGAGCTTGCGCAGCAACGCCTGGCCACGCCGGTGCAGCTCCCGTTCGAGATCGCTTTCACTCATCTGCAGGGCCTCGCGCGAAGAGAGGTAGGACGTAGTCTCCGCGAAGGCGGCCTCGGCCGCCGCATACGGCGCCGAGTCGGGTGGAGCGGCGCGGTGGGGAACAACTCGCATGGCTCAACGCTCCCGCAGCCGCCGCTTCGCATCCCGGACCACAGGATAGACCAGGACCGTCTTGGGCGCTTCACCGGCGCGACGGCCATACCGGTCCATCCGGCCTCGACCGGTGGTGGCGCCCAACGCGACCCAGTTGGCGGCGCGGTAACAACCGCCGTGGTGGCGACGCGGGTCCACCAGCGTCTCCACCAGCCAAGGCTCGATGTGGTAGCGGCGAGGCCAGTCCGCCGCCATCTGCCCGAGCCCGCGCGCCAGCACCGCGCTGGCCAGGTTCCTCACCCCGACCCACGGCAGCAGCAGGAAGCGGCTGTTGTTGACCACGTGCTGCAGATTCCGCGCACGAGTCCGATCGTCCCAGCCGACCCAGCGGTCCCGCGCCGCCATGCGCCACGCCGGGCTGGAGAACTGCAGACAGCCGACCACCGCCCGCTGAGGCCGCGACGCAAACACCAGATAGCGCAGGTGCGCACCGAACGGGACCCGGTGCCCAAGGTAGTGGTAGCGGCCCACCAGCTCTCGGAACAGCAAGCGCTCGGCAGACTCGCCCACCAGCTCGACCGCCAGCGGCTCGATGTCGTGCACGCTGCCCACGAGCGGGCGCCCCGGCTCGCCCGCCGCCGTCCGGGGAACGCGGGTGACCAACCCGGGCGCGCGGCCCCGCCGCTTGTCCGGCAGCACCAGCGCACCCTCCGCGTCGAGCCGCTCCAGGAACTCGCGGCACTCCCGCGCCTTCAGCCCCCCGTTCGGGCGCCGCCACCGCAACAGCTCGCACACGGTGCGCGCCAGCTCCATCCGGCTCAAGCCCGAACAGTCCCGCACGACCTCGCCGATCAGCGTCACCTCCCGTGCGCTGAAAGCCCGTCCCGAGAACATCGTCGTCGTCGTCGCTGCGGCCATTGCAGGGGCGTCTCCCTTCCCCCCACGACAACGTACCAAAACGCCGCGCGAATGTCCAGGGGAACCGCGCCGGGAGGCGCGAGACCGGAGCGAACCGCCGTCGTGATCAGACCGAGCGGCTGCCCGGAAGCAGCGCGAGTGAAGACGCTGGCCAGATGCTTGTCCCCGGCCAAAGCACACCGACGACAGGGCGTCCGTGCGTATAACCCCTTATGAATGAGTGAGATAGCATTCTACGCAAAAGAGCCGCACCC
>VXLW01000021.1 GCA_009841435.1 Dehalococcoidia bacterium
GCCCCCGAGCACCGCCTCGATGCCCTCGGCGCACTTGCCGCCCAGCTCTGGCCCGGCCCCCGCCCCGACTGGCCCGAGGCTCTTGCCGAGCCCGCCTCTATTCCTCGCTCCCTGCGCGCCCCCGGCGTCGGCGCGGGCGCCGCCCTCGAGCTCGCCGTCAACGCCGTCCTCCCCGTCGCCCTCGGCGCCGGTCTCTGGCCCGAGGACGCCGCCGTCGATCGCTTTCGCGCCCTTCCAGCCCCTGCGCCCTACGGGCAGCTCCGCTCCCTCGCCGGCTGGCTCTCCGCCGCCGAAGACGCTCCCCTCGCCCGCGCCGCCGCCCTCCAGGGCGCCCTCCAGCTCCACGCCCGCCACTGCTCCCGGGGCGGCTGCGGCGCCTGCCCCTTGTCGTAGGCTGCCCGACGTGCGGGATTCGCTCCGGCGGGCGACAATAGCGCCCGCGGCGCGCCCCTACCCGTTCGCCGCCCGAGGGAACCCATGCCGACGATCGCCGAGAAGATCTGGGAAGAGCACCTCGTTCGGCGCGAGGAAGGCCTCCCCGACCTGCTCTACATCGACCTCCACCTCGTCCACGAGGTCACCTCCCCCCAGGCCTTCGAGTCCCTGCGCCTCGCGGGACGCCCCGTTCGCCGCCCCGACCGCACCCTCGCCACCGTCGACCACAACGTCCCTACCGAGGGCCGCGAGCGCCCCTGGGACGACCCCCTCTCCATCCAGCAGGTCGAGACCCTGCGCGCCAACTGCGCCGAGTTCGAGGTGCCCTTCTACGACATCGACGACCCCCGCCAGGGAATCGTCCACGTCGTCGGCCCCGAGCAGGGACTCAGCCAGCCCGGCATGACCATCGTCTGCGGTGACAGCCACACCTCCACCCACGGCGCCCTCGGCGCCCTCGCCTTCGGCATCGGCACCTCCGAGGTCGAGCACGTCCTCGCCACCCAGACCCTCCCCCAGGCCGCCCAGCGCACCATGGCCATCGAGGTCGGCGGCGAGCTCTCCCCCGGCGTCACCGCCAAGGACGTCATCCTCACCATCATCAACACCATCGGGGTCGGCGGCGGCACCGGTCACATCGTCGAGTACCGCGGCGAGGTCATCCGCTCCCTCTCCATGGAAGGCCGCATGACCATCTGCAACATGAGCATCGAGGCGGGCGCGCGCGCCGGCCTCGTCGCCCCCGACGACACCACCTTCGCCTACCTCGAAGGCCGCCCCTCCAGCCCCACCGGCGCCGCCTGGGAGCGCGCCCTCGACCACTGGCGCGGCCTCCCCACCGACGAGGACGCCCACTTCGACACGACCGTCACCCTCGACGGAGCAGACATCGAACCGTGCGTCACCTGGGGCACGAACCCCGCCCAGAGCGTGCCCGTCTCCGGGCGCGTTCCCGACCCCGGCGACGCACCCACCGAGGCCGCCCGCGAGCAGACCGAGCGCGCCCTCCGCTACATGGACCTCGAGGCCGGCACGCCCCTCGCCGACGTGCCCCTCGACCGCGTCTTCATCGGCTCCTGCACCAACTCGCGTCTCGCCGATCTGCGCGATGCCGCCGCCACTGTGCGCGGCCGCCAGGTCGCCTCCAGCGTGCGCGCCATGGTCGTGCCCGGCTCCGGCCTCGTGAAGGCCGCCGCCGAGGCGGAAGGGCTCGACGAGGTCTTTCGCGCGGCTGGCTTCGAGTGGCGTGACGCCGGCTGCTCCATGTGCCTCGGCATGAACCCCGACATCCTCCTCCCCGGCGAGCGCTGCGCCTCCACCTCGAACCGCAACTTCGAAGGTCGCCAGGGGCCCGGCGGCCGAACCCACCTCGTCAGTCCCCAGATGGCCGCCGCCGCCGCCATCGCCGGCCACTTCGTCGATATCCGCGACTGGGAGATGCGCTGATGCGAAAGTTCGAGGCCCTCCGCAGCACGGCCCTGCCTCTCAACCGTGCCGACGTCGACACGGACCAGATCATTCCCGCCAAGTACCTCAAGCGGATCGAACGCAGCGGCTTCGGCCAGTTCCTCTTCGACGACTGGCGGAAGGACCCCGCGTTCATCCTCAACGAGGGCGCCTTCAGCGGCGCCCGCATCCTCGTGACGGGCGCCAACTTCGGGTGTGGCTCCTCCCGCGAGCACGCCCCCTGGGCCCTCGACGACTACGGATTCCGCGCCCTCATCGCCCCCTCCTTCGCCGATATCTTCCGCAACAACTGCGCCAAGATCGGCCTCCTCACCATCACCCTCGCCCCCGAGGACGTCGAGTTCCTCATCGCCCGCGCCGAGGAGCTCCCCGAGGCCGAGACCATCGTCGATCTCGAGTCCCAGACCGTCGCCACCGCCGACGGCTCCTTCGTGCGCTCCTTCGAGATCGACCCGGCGGTGAAGCGCAACCTGCTCGAAGGGCTCGACGCCATCGGCCTCACGCTGGAACACGAGGACGAAATCGCTGCCTTCGAGGCCAGCCGCCCCGACCGCTACCCCTCCACCGCTTCCGAGGAAGAGCCGGCATGAGCCAGCGTGGCCGGCATCCCCGTCCCAGTCCCGTCTGGTACTGGCGCAACTGGTACTACTCCACCATCGAGTTCATGGAGCGCACGCGCATCGCCGCCGGCAACCACTGGCTGAAGCTTCGCCGCCTGGAGGGGTGCTGCGGCAATTACGGCCAGCCCGGCTGTTGAGCGCCCGCTCCGCCGTCCGGTACGGACGGTCCCGGGAACCAGGCAAGCTAGCCGGGCATGTCCTCCCCGCCCGAGGTGGAGCTCCACGTCCACACGCGGCTCCCGCCCCAACCCCGACCCGCCCACCGCTTGAGGGTAGCCGGACCCCGCCCAGCGCCCCCCC
>VXLW01000095.1 GCA_009841435.1 Dehalococcoidia bacterium
TCGTCTGCGGCATATGTGTACACCAGACAGCCCGTAGTACGCTCGCGCGATGGCCGCCGACCCCTACGCCATCGACGCTGCCTTCTACGACGCCATCCACGGCGACGGCGGCGACGACCTCGACTTCTGGCTGCCTCTCGTCGCCGAGCACGGCGGTCCCGTGCTCGAGGTGGGCGCCGGCACGGGGCGCATCGCCCTGCCACTCGCCCGCGCGGGCCACACCGTCACCGCCCTCGACCCGTCTCCCGCGATGCTCGCCATCGCTCGCCAACGCGCCGCCGACGAGGGCCTCGCCGTCACCTGCGTCGACGGCCGCCTTCCCGGCACGGAGCTGCCGCCCGCCGCCTTCGCCGCAATCATCCTCCCCAACGACGTCTTCCTCGCCTGCGCTTCCGCGGACGAGCAGGGCCGCACCCTGCGCGACGCCGCCAAGGCCCTCGCCCCGCGCGGCCGCCTCGCCCTCGATGTCGCCGGTCCCGGCCACTGGCTCGATCCAGACGGCAACGGCGAGCCCATCCTCGCCTGGTCCGGCGATGTCGGAGGCGAACGCCTGGAGGTCTGGCACGTCCGCCACGACGACCTTGCGACACAGACCCGTCGCCTCCGCATCCGCTACGAAGCCACTGCCGGGGACGGGCAGGTGCGCCATGTCCAGAGCGAGCACGTTCTGCGCTACGTAACGTTCCCCGAGATCACATCCATGCTCGAGGCCACTGGGTTGCGCGTCCTCGATACCTGGGGAGACTACTTGCTGGGAGCATTGACGAATGCCAGCGAGCGGCTGATTGTTACCGCCGAACTCGTGGAAGGAGCACCGGGCCCGAGGGTAGCGACCTGATGTTGAGCGAGCGCGTAGCGAAGCGAAGCAGTCGAGCGACCGAGAGTAGCGAGCAGCAATGCCGGTGAGGCCACGAGTCGCCGTTGACGCCATGGGTGGAGACCACGGCCCCGCCGAGGTCGTCCGGGGCGCGCTGCTCGCCGCCCAGCGGCTCGAGGTGGATGTCCTGCTCGTGGGCCGAACGCGGGAGTTGCGGCAGCACATCGACGAGATGCCCGACAACGTCACCCTCGTCGATGCCCCCGACGTCATCGAGATGGCCGACAAGATCGACGCCGTCAAGGCCAAGCCCGAAGCCTCCATCAACGTCGGCATGAACCTGGTCAAGCAGGGTGAGGCCGACGCCTTCGTGACAGCCGGCAACACCGGCGCCACCCTCGCCGCCGCCCTGCTCCGCCTCGGGCGTATCCCGGGTATTGCCCGCCCCGCCCTCGGTATGGTCGTCGCCACCAGCGAGAAGGGCCCCACCATGCTCCTCGACGTCGGCGCCAACGCCGACTCGCGCCCCGCCCACCTCATCCAGTACGCGCACATGGGCGCGGCCGTCATGGAGTTCAGCCACGGCATCCACTCCCCCCGCATCGGCCTCGTCTCCATCGGCGAGGAGGATTCGAAGGGGAGCCAGCTCATCATCGAGGTGAACCGCGCCCTCCGCGCCAGCGACCTCAACTTCGTCGGAAACGTCGAGGCCGGTCACATTCCGCACCACGTCGCCGATGTCGCCGTGATGGACGGCTTTACCGGCAACATCTTTATCAAGACGGTCGAGGGCGTGGCCGAGCTCTTCTTCGACGAGCTGCGCCGGGCCGTGAAGCTGACCCCCTGGAACCTCATCGCCGGCATGCTCCTCCGGCCCGAGCTGCGCAAAGCCCAGCGCCGCCTCGACTACGCCGAGTACGGCGGCGCCCAGCTCCTCGGCGTCGATGGCGTCGTCTTCATCTCCCACGGCCGCTCCGATGCGCGCGCCATCCTCGGGGGCATCCGCGCCGCCGGCGAGGCCGTCGAGAACGGCGTCCTCGCTCACATGCACGAGATCGCCGAGCGCGTCCCCGCCCGCGGCCTTGTCGAGTCCAGCGCCGCCAACGGGAACGGCGAAGACGCCCAGGACTCCGGCTGATGCGCACCGACTTCTATGAGGCCGACGAGTTCACCGGCAGCAAGGGCCAGCACTACGCCACCATCGACTCCGACTATCGCTGGGAGAAGGGCGACGAGGTCTGGCTGGACACGGCCCAGGGTCGCTTCAAGCTGCGCATCACCTGGGTCGTCGTGAACGTCGCCACGGACGGCACGGTCACCCGCGAGCTCCTCGGCCTGCGCGTCTAGCCCCCCGCCTCACAGGTCGAGGGACGCCCACATCTCCCCGTCATCGTCCACGCCCGTCGGCACGAATCCAAGCTTCCGGTAGAAGTCGCCGGCGTTGCCTTCCTCTTCCGCCCAGCTCGTCTGCAACCGCGTCACGCCCGGCCGCGTCCTGGCGTGCGCGATGATCAGCTGCATGGCCTCCCAGCCGAACCCCATCCCCTGGAAGCGCTCGTCGATCATGAAGCGCCACAGGACGAGGTAGCCCGGCTCCCGCGGCTCGGCCCGCAGGGCCTCGTCGTGCAGCATGGCGAACCCGACTGGTTCCTCGTCCGCATAGATGGCCCGGAACCAGGCCGCCTCCTCGAAGTGCGCCTGTGCGATCGACCGCTCGTTCGAGGCCACCAGGTGCTTCTGCGAGTCGGCCACCGACAGCGCGAAGATGCTCTCGGCGTTCTCGGGCGTAATCTCGCGCAGCGTGATGGCAGACTCGCGCGTAATGGGGGACACCCAGCGAGCCTACCCCGGCCCCGTCCTTACCGTCGCCAGCGCCGCCTCAATCTCCTCCCGCACCCACGCCTCCTCCTCGACCCCGAGCCTCGCCACCAGCGCCCCCGCGGCCTGTCTCTAATTAGAATCAAACGCTGACCACGAGGGATCGCGGGGAGCAAGCGGTGG
>VXLW01000092.1 GCA_009841435.1 Dehalococcoidia bacterium
CCCCCCCCCCCCCCCATTTTTTTTTCCCACACCACGCCGCCATCGCCTCTACCCTCTTGCCTGCGGGCCCCGGCGATTTTTATACGAGACAGGGGTAGCGGACATGACGAAGGGGCGGCCGGGGTAGCGGAGGCGGCCCGCCTCGGGGTGGTCGATGGGTTCCCAGACGCCACGTTCAAGGAAGTGCGGGTCCTCGATCAGGTCCTGCGTCGTCTGGAGTGCGCCGCAGGGGAGGTGGTGCTCCTGGGCGAGGGGGATGATCTCACGCTTGGTCCGCTCGTCCAGCCAGGCGCGGTAGGCGCCTTCAACCTCCTCGGCGAGGGCCGGCGGCATGAGGGTCATGGGGGCGTTGATGTCGGGATGCTCGAGGAGGTCCTCGCGGTGGATGAGGTGGAGGAGAGCGTGGAGGCGCGGCCCCGCGCCCATGATGTTCACGTAGCCATCGGCACAGGGGCGCACCCCAGCGGCGACGCGCAGTCCAGTGGCGCCGCGCCCGCCGCCAACGCCCGCGTAGGAGGCAGCGAGGAGAGCCGTGCTGCGGCGGTCGCGGGAGCAGGCCTGGCACTCGGCAAGGGAGACATCGATCCAATCGCCCCGGCCGCCAGCCTCCACGCGGAGGCGCAGGAGCATGGCGGCGAAGGCGGAGACGATGCCGGCGTGGTAGCCGGCGAAGTGCCCCGCGTGCTTGAGCGGACCGAGGCTGGCGTGGCCCGTCATGTGCATGGGACCGCCGAACCCCTGGGCCGTAATCTCCGAGCCGCGGTAGCGGCGGTAGGGACCGGTCTGGCCGAACGGCGTGATAGAAAGGAGCACGAGGTCGTCGCGTCCGGCGCTGAGCGCCTCCCAGCCCCATCCCCACGAGGCAGGGTCGCCCGGCGCGAAGTCCTCGACGACGATGTCGGCCTCGGCGGCGAGGGCGAGGATGCGCTCGGCGTTGGCGGGGTCGGTGGCGTCGAGGACGCGGGAGCGCTTGTTCGTGTTCAGGTGGAGGAAGAGGCCGGAGCGCTCGGTGTGGGGGTCGTCGCCGGGGAAGGGGCCGAAGCGGCGGAGGGGACCGCCGCCGGGGGCTTCGAGCTTGAGCACGTCGGCGCCGTAGTCGGCGAGGAGCTTGGTCGCATAGGCGCCGGCGACCTCGCGGGAGAGATCGAGGACGCGGACTCCGGCGAGCGGTCCAGCCATGCGTTGCCCCCAGCGGCACGATACATGCTTGCGGGGCGGGCGAGCGGGGGCGTACGGTGCGGCCCATGAAGTACGAAGACATGTTCCACGTGGGCATCATCGTGCCGGACCTTGAGTCGGGCCTGAAGGAGATCGCGAACCGGTTCGGGGTGACGTTCCCCGATCCGCCTCCCACCTCGGGGGCGGACGTGCTCGTGAAGACGGCAGCGGGCGAGACGCGGGCCGAGGTGATCGGCGTCTACTCGGCCGAGGGGCCTCCCTACCTGGAGGTGATCCGGGCGGTACCGGGAACGCCGTGGGAGGCGGGCGAGGGCTCGCGCATCCACCACCTGGGCGCCTTCGTCGACGACCTCGACGACGAGGTGGCACGGCTGATGGCGGAGGGCGTGGAACTCGAAGCGACGCTCGACGTCGGGGGCGGGATGATGGCGGTCTCGTACATGAACGGTCCGCTGGGCATACGCCAGGAGCTACTGCCGGGACACCTGCGCGAGGGGATGCTCGCGAACCTGCGGGGCGAGGGCGGCTAACCGTGATCAACTACGACGACGTGTTCCACGTCGGGATCATCGTGCCCGACATCGACGAGGGGATGGCGGAGATCGCGAAGCGGTTCGGGGCGAGCTGGCCGCGGCCAGCGGGCTCGGCCAGCATCCGCGTCCGTACGAAGGCGGGGGTGCAGGTGATGAACTCGCGCTTCGCCTACACCGCCGAGGGGCCGCCGTACATCGAGCTGATCGAGGCGGTGGCGGGAACGCCGTGGGAGGCGGGCGAGGGCTCGCGCATCCACCACCTGGGCGCTTTCGTCGACGACCTCGACGCCGAGATCGAGCGGTTGACGGCAGAGGGGGCCGATCTGGAGATGGCGAGCGTCGACGAGGCGGGCGAGCGCATCCTGGGCGTCACCTACATCAACAGCGAGCTCGGGGTGCGGCTGGAGTTGCTGCCCTCGTCGGGCCGCGAACGGATTCTCTCGGTCACGAAACCGGAGTAGCGAACCGCCGCCCTAGCGGTGGCCGATCCAGGCGGTGATGCGCCAGCCTTCTTCCACCTGGGCGACGACGTAGGAGGCGTCGAAGTTGACGTACTCCTCGCCGGCCTTGTTGTAGCGCCCGCAGTTGACTGTGACGTAGGCGGCGGTGGGGCTGGTGAAGGTGACATCGACGGTGTGGAGGACGCTGTGGTCGTAGTCGTCCGGGAGGCCGGCGTGGGCGGCGGCCCAGCGCGCGTCTGACTGCTCGACGGTGGAGATGAGGTTCACCTGGCCGCCGCCAATGCCCAAGGCGGGGACGTGGCAGTAGGGCCGCATCATGGTCGGGTCCTTGGCGTGGTAGGAGAACCCGAAGTGGTCGCTGTACTCGCGGACCCAGGCGGCAAGTTCGGCTTCGGTGGTCATACGTGGCCTCCCGGCGCAGTTTCTAGATCGCGAGGAACTGCTCGACTTTGTGGGTGTGGTGCTCGGCCTCAATGGTGCGGATGGTGCGGGAGCGACTGCGCATCACGAGGGAGTGGGTGCGGGCGCCCGAGCGCGTGACCTCGACGCCGCGCAGGAGGTAGCCGGTGGTGATGCCGGTGAGGGCGAAGAAGCAGTCGTCGCCGCTCACGAGGTCATCGAGGGAGAGGACCTGGCTCAGATCGAGTCCGCGTTCGGCGGCGAGGGCTCGGTCGTCGTCGTGGCGGGGCCAGAGGCGGCACTGCATGTCGCCATCGAGCGCCTTGATGGCGCAGGCGGCGGAGACGCCCTCCGGGGAGCCGCCGATGCCGAGGAGCATGTCGACACCGGTACCGTCCATGCCAGCCATGACGGCGCCGGCAACGTCGCCGTCGGTGATGGAGATGATGCGGGCGCCGGCGTCGCGGATATCGGAGACGATGTCGTCGTTGCGGGGGCGGTCGAGGAGGGTGACGGTCACCTCCGTGAGGGGGATGCCGCGAGCCTTCGCCACCTGTTCGAGGTTCCAGCGGACGGGGGCGGCGAGGTCGATTTTCCCCTTCGCCTCGGGACCGACGACGATCTTCTCCATGTAGAAAATGTCGTGCGGGTTGTACATGGCGCCGCGGGGGGCGGCGGCGATGACACTGACGGCGTTGGCGCGGCCCAGGGAGAGGAGCGTGGTGCCATCGATAGGATCGACGGCGATGTCGACCTGGGGGCCGCTGCCGGTGCCGACCTGTTCGCCGTTGAACAGCATCGGCGCCTCGTCCTTCTCGCCTTCGCCGATGACGACGACGCCATCGATATCGATGCTGTTGAGCATGGTGCGCATCGCGTCGACCGCGCCGCCGTCGGCGCCGTTCTTGTCGCCACGACCGGTCCAGGGGACGGCGCCGAGGGCGGCGGCCTCCGTGGCGCGAGCGAGCTCCATGGAGATATTGCGGTCGGGAGAGATGTCGTTCATGGATTGACGCCTAGCTGGTCGGCCACGGGCCTGAGCGCATCGGCAACGAAGAGGATGTGCTCGTCGAGCTCGACGCCGAAGTCGGCAGCGCCGTTTCGCAGGTCGTCGCGGCTGACGCTGCGAGCGAAGGCCTTGTCTTTCATCTTCTTCTTGACCGAGGAGGCCTTGAGCGTGGAGAGGGACTTGTCGGGGCGGACGAGCGTGCAGGCAATGACGAAGCCGGCCATCTCATCGGCGGCGTAGATGGCGCGGTCCATATCCTGGGTGTAGTCGAGGCCGAGGAAGGGGGCGTGACAGAGGATGGAGTAGCGGATGTCCTCGGGAACGCCGCGCGCTTCGAGGAGCTTCGAGCCTTCCTTCGGGTGGAGCTCCTCGGTGGGGTGGATCTCCCAGTCAAAGTCGTGAAGAAGACCGACGATGCCCCACTTCTCCTCGTCCTGGCCGAGCTTGCGGGCGTAGGCCTGCATGACCGCCTCGACGGCGACGCCGTGCCTGCGCGTACGCTCTTCCTGCGCGAACTCGGCGAGAATCTCCCAGGCGCGATCGCGCTGCATAAGCGCCCCTCCGGCGGCGGGGCAATCCTACCATCGCGGGTGCGATGGGGCGGGGCGCAGGAGGCCATGATCATGACGTCAGAAGCTGGATGGGGTGGGCGATGACACGCCTCATCGGGAGACTGCTTCCGGCGCGGTGCTATCACTGGCTTGTGATTCGCGCGGCGCGCCTCCCCCTGACCCCGGCTCGACTGCTTCGGCACTCGGTCGTGTTCAGGCATCCGCTCCATCCGCGAGGCCGGCACTACGTGGCGGTCCCTACCCGGTACGCGGCCGGCATCCTCGACCTGCCGCGTTCGGAAGCGCTGCGGCTCCAGGAAGACGTCCGGGAGTGGATCGCGTCCGCTGGCTGGGACTCGGCCCTGGTCGTTGTGAACTTCGGCGCCTACCAGGAGACGCCGTTCCTCCACATCCACCTGATCCGGGCCTCGGAGCAACCAGCCGCGCCGCCGGCGGCGGGGGACTGGTTCGTCGTCGAGCTGGACGACGACGCGGGTTCCGTGGAGTCGGGGCGCCGGGTCGTGCGCTACAACTCGCTCGAAGGCGCCGCAGCGGTCACGACGGAAGTGAACCGGGCCTGACCCGCCCGCTCGGGAGCGCCCGCCTCAGCCGGCCCAGTGAGACAGCGCGTCGAGGTGCTCGTCGAAGTCGAAGACCGGGTGGAGCAGCATGTGCTCGGCGCCGATGTCGATGACCTCGGCGATGCGTTCGTTGATGTAGGAGGCGGGGCCCCAGACCGCGACCTGGTTGGCGAGGTCGGCGCTGCCGTAGACGTGCGCGAACCACTCGCGCAGGCGGCCCTCGGCTCGGCCACGGTCGTCGTCGATGGCGAGGTAGAGGCGCTTCGACAGGGTGAAGGTGGCCGGGTCGCGGTCTTGCTCGTCGAGGGCGCGGCGCAGGATGGCGACGTGCTCGCGGAACTCGTCGATGCTCGATGAGCCGGGGCCCATCCAGGCGTCGCCGAGACGCACGGCGCGGCGGAGGGCAGGCTCGACGCGACCCCCGAACCAGATCGGCGGGCCGGGCTGCTGGACCGGCTTCGGTTCCATGCGGATGTCCTTCAACTGGAAGAACTCGCCGTCGTAGGACGCCTTGCGCTCCGACCAGAGGGCGTGCATGACAGCGAGCGACTCGGTCATGCGCTTGACGCGGCGGCCGGAGGGGATGCCGAAGGCAGCGTCGTGCGGGGGGTTCTCGTTGCCGATGCCGAAGCCAGCGTCGACGCGGCCGCCGCTGAGTACGTCGAGCGTGGCGAGGTCTTTCGCGAGCTGCACGGGGTTGTGCTGGGGCAGCACGAAGACGGCCGTTCCCAGCCGTACGCGGGTGGTGAGTGCAGCGACGTAGGAGAGCAGGCTGACGGGCTCGAGGTTGCGGCTGCCGCCGAGGACCTGGTCGAGCGTCCAGAGGCTCTGGAAGCCGAGCTCCTCGGCACGCCGGGCGACGTGCCCGATGGGCTCGATGTCGACCGGTTCGGTCGGCGAGACCTGGGGAAGGGCGAACCCGAACGGAATCTTCCCGGAAGCCATGCGTCACTCCTTCACGACCAGGCGAGGTCGCCGCAGGATACCTGCCCCCGCTGCGCCCGGCACCGCGCTGGCACAGTAGAATCGCGCCCGTGGTAACGCCGAGGGGCCTTCGAGAGCTGTACGACCATCACGCGTGGTCGATGGGGGCGCTGCTCACGCATGCTGGAGAAGTCACGCAGGAGCAGGCCGAGGCAATGCCCTGGAAGGGCGTTGCCAGCCTCGAGGACACCCTCACGCACATCATCACGGCGGAGCGCTACTGGCTTGCCAACTGGCAAGGCAAGGAACGCCCGCACTTCGAGTGGCCGGAGAGCATTGCCGAAGTCTCGGACCACTGGATGGCTCTCCAGGCAGAGACCCGAGCCTTCCTGGCGGACGTTGAAGAGGACGAGCTGGGGCGAATGCTGGAGCTGCGCCAGCCCATCGGCGGGGGTCGCGAAACGCTGGCAGCAGGGATCATGCACGTGCTCCTGCACGCGGCCCAGCACCGAGCCGAGGCGGCCGTGCTCTTATCCGATTGCGGGCGCTCACCGGGCGAGCTCGACTACATCGACTTCCTTGAACACCGGGAAGCGCTCTTACGAATCCGCTAGGCCTGGCGGGACGGCCCCTCCTCTAGAATCCGGCCATGGACGCCGTCGGCCTGCGCGAGCTCTACGACCACCACGCCTGGTCGATGGACCGCCTTCTTGCGCGGGCACTCGAAGTCCCTCCAAAGCGCACCGCCGAGCCAAGCCGACCGGACGGCCTCAGTCTGCGCGACACGCTCGCGCACATCGTGTCGGCCGAGGGCCGCTGGCTCAGGCGCTTTCAGAGGCGCGAGGAGCACGTCCGCTTCCGGCCCGACAGCGTCGCGGGCGTGGCCAGTGGCTGGATGGCGCTGCAGGCCGAGGTGCGCACGTTCCTCGCGGACCTGGAACCCGCCGACCTCGGCCGGGCGATCGAGCGCGATCCCGGTCCTCGCGACCGCGGAACCCTGGCGGCCGGCATCACCCACGTCCTCATGCACAGCGCCCAACACAGCGCCGAGGCCGCCGAGCTCCTGACCCGGCTCGGGTACTCACCGGGCCAGCTCGACTACATGGAGTTCCTCGACATGCGGGAGCTCGACCTGCCGTTCCACCGCTCCCCCTGAGTCCGCCTACTCGCCGCGCGGAGGCACCGCGCTCTCCTCTAGAATCCGGCCATGGACGCGAACGAGACCTCCGACTACGTCGAGCTGATGCAGCTCCCCATCCGCTACGGGCACGCGCTCGACATGCTCGGGCGCGCCCGCAACCGGGACGACGACGCCCTCTACGAACGCGGCCAGTCGATCCTGCGCACGGCCTTCGCCCAGGACTTCATCTTCGAGGACCTCAGCGCCGACCCGGTCAACGTCCACGGGGCGGACGGCTGGGCGGAGTTCTGCGCGCGCGCGCTTGGTTCGTTCGGGGGCACGCAGCACTTCATCGCGCCCCCGCTGGTGCTCATCGACGAGGCTCCGGTCGAGCGGGACGGGGTGCGTCTCGGGGGCAAGGCGCGGCTCCGCAGCTACCTGCAGGCGACCCACACGCTGCCCGCCGAGGGGGAGGAGATGCCGGAGGACACAACCGACAAGACCCCCACCCTGATGGCGGGCAAGAACATGGTCATCAACGGCACCTACGAGGACGAGTGCGTGCGCGAAGCGGTCGGCTGGCGCATCCGCCGCCGCTCGCTGCGCTACACGCACATCGAGGCCCGTCCCTTCGAGGCGGGCCGCTAGCTCCTTCCGGCTGCCGCCTCGATCGCGCGCCGTGCGAACACGGCGGTCATCGCGCGGCGGTACTCCTCGCTGCCGTGCAGGTCCTCGTTGACGAAGTCGAGGGCGTCGCCCGCACCGGAGGCGGCGTCCGCCGCACCGCCGGGCAGCGATGCGCCGGCGAGGGCGCCCTCGACGCCGGAGAGGCGCTGCGCGTGGCTCGACGCGCCGGTGACGGCGACGCGTGCCGACGAGCACGTGCCTCCGTCCAGCGAAAGGGCGGCGGCCACGCCGACGAGCGCGAACTTGGAGGCGCGCTGCTCCAGCTTGGCGTAGGCCGCGCTGCGGCACGCCTGGAAGCAGACGCCCGTCACGATCTCGTCCTCGGCGAGGTCGACGGTGAGGATGTCCTGGAAGAAGTCCTCGGCCTGGACCTTGCGCTCGCCGTTCGGGCCCAACAGCGCGATCGTCGCGTCGAGGGCGACCATGACAGCGGGAAGGTCGGCGCCGGGGTCGGCGTGGGCGAGGCTGCCGCCGATGGTGCCGCGGTTGCGGACCTGGGCATCGCCGATGTTGGCGGCCGTCTCGGCCACGATGGGGGCCTGGGCGCGGAGGACGTCGGAGGCAGCGATCTCGGCGTGGGTCATGGCCGCGCCGATGGCGATCTCGCCGCCGTCCTCCTGGATGCCGCGCAGCTCGTCGAGGCCGCCGATGTCGATGAGCAGGCCGGGCTCGGCCAGGCGCTGCTTCATCATGGGGATGAGGCTGTGGCCGCCGGCGAGGAGCTTGGCCTCGGGGCCGCCTTCCTGCAGGAGCGACAGCGCCTCGGCGACGCTCCCCGCTCGCCGGTATTCGAACGCGGTGGGAATCACGACTGGCCCCCTTCATTGATGAGGCGCCACATCCGCTCGGGGCGGAGGGGCATCTCGATGTGCGTCACGCCGAAGGGCGCGAGCGCGTCCACGGCGGCGTTGACCACGCAGGGCGTCGAGCCGATGGTGCCGGCTTCGCCCACACCCTTCGCACCGAGCGGGTTGATGGGTGTCGGAGTGACCGTGCGGTCGAGCTCGAAGACCGGCAGGTCGGCCGCGCGGGGCATCACGTAGTCCATGAAGCTCGCGGTGACCGGCTGGCCGTCCTCGTCGTAGACGACCTCCTCGAACATCGCCTGGCCGATGCCCTGGGCGAGCCCGCCGTGCACCTGGCCATCGACGATGAGGGGGTTGATGACGTTGCCACAGTCATCGACAGCGATGAGCTTGAGGAGCTTCGTCTCGCCGGTGTCGCGGTCCACCTCGACCATCGAAATGTGACAGCCGAAGGGGTACGTGTTGTTCTCCGGCTCGAAGAACGCCTCCTCGGAGACGCCCGGCTCCATTCCCGGCGGGAGCGGTACCGGCACGTAGGCGTAGTCGGCAACCTCGGCAAAGGTCTTGCTGACCTCCGGCGCTCCTTCGACCTGGATGCGTCCGTCCTCGAAGACAAGGTCCTCGGGGCTGACCTCCTGGTCGGTCATGAGCGCTGCGGCGAACTGCTTCATCTTGTCGCCCGCCTTGCCGGCGGCGGAGATGAGGGCGGCGCCGCCGACCGCCTGCGAGCGGCTGCCGAAGGTGCCGATGCCCTGCTTCACGACGCTCGTATCGCCGTGGAGGATGGTGATGTCCTCCAGCGGGATGGAGAAGTGGTCGGCGAGCATCTGGGCGAAGGTCGTCTCGTTGCCCTGGCCGTGGGGCGAGGCGCCGGTCGTGGCGGTCACCTTGCCGCCACGCTCGACGGTCACGCCTGAGTGCTCCCAGCCGCCCGTGGGGACCACGGCGGAGGGGCCGAGCCCGCAGACCTCGACGTAGAACGACAGGCCAACGCCGACGATGCGGCCCTCGGCGCGGGCGGCGTCGCGCTCGGCGAGCAGCCCCTGCCAGTCGGCCACCTCGAGCGCCTTGTCGAGACAGGGCTCGTAGTTGCCGGAGTCGTAGACGAGCCCGCCCTGGGTGGCGAAAGGGAACTCGTCGGGCGGGACGAAGTTCTTGCGCCGTATCTCGGCGGGGTCCATGCCGAGCTCGCGGGCGACCATGTCGACCGCTCGCTCGAGGAAGTAGAGGCCCTCGGGCCGGCCGGCGCCACGATAGGCGTCGGTCGGCGTCTTGTTCGTGAAGACTTCCGTGAGCTCGTGCCGGACGACGGGAAGGCGGTAGACGCCGTTCATCATCAGGCCCGTGAGCGTCGGGATCATCGCGGTCAGCAGCACCTCGTAGGCGCCGATATCGGCGATGATGCGCGCCTTCAGGCCGGTGATGGTGCCATCGTTCTTTGCGGCGAGGTCGATGTAGCCGAGGAGGTCGCGGCCGTGGGTGGTGGTGAGGAACGCCTCGGTGCGGTCCTCGATCCACTTGACCGGAGCCTTGACCAGCCGCGAGAGGGCGGCTGCCACGTACTCCTCGCCGTAGATGTTGATCTTGCAGCCGAAGCCGCCGCCCACCTCGGGCGCGACGGCGCGGACCTGGTGCTCGCCCAGACCCATCAACGCCGCCACCAAGGTGCGCAGGATGTGCGGGTTCTGGGTCGCGCTCCAAACGGTCAGGTACTCGCGGCCGGGCTCGTAGTGCGCGACGACGCCACGGGGCTCCATCGCGTTCGGGGCCAGCCGCTGGTTCAACATGCGCTGGGAGACGACGACGTCCGCCTCGGCGAAGGCCGCATCGACGGCGCTGTCGTCCTCGGGCTGGGCGGTCTCGGGATTGACGCCCGTGCCGCCCCAGTAGCTCTCGACGGCGATGTTGCGCTCGAAGCCCTCGTGCAGGGTGGCGGAGCCGGCCTCCATCGCGGCCTCGGGGTCGACGACGGCGGGAAGCTCGTCGTACTCGACCTCGATGGCATCGGCGGCGTCGCGCGCGAGGTAGCGGTCCTCGGCGACGACGACGGCCACAGGCTCGCCGACATAGCGCACCTTGTCGGTCGCGACCGAGTAGTGGTCGGGCGCGGGGAAGGGCGTGCCGATGGGCATGGGGCCGAGGTGCTCGGCCAACTCCGCACCAGTAATGACGAGTTCGACGCCCTCCATGGCGGCGGCAGCGCTCGTATCGATGCTGCGGATGACGCCGTGGGCGATGTCGCTGCGCTTGAAGGCAAGGTGCAGCATGCCGGGCAGTTTGATGTCATCGACGTAGGTGGCCTGGCCCTGGATGAGGCGCGGGTCCTCGCGGCGCTTGACGCGCTCGCCGATGAGCTTGGGAAGAGCGGGGCCGTCTGCGATCGTCATGACTGGGCCATCCTTTCGGCCGCGTGCTGAATGGCGTTGACGATGTGCTGGTAGCCAGTGCAGCGGCAGATGTTCCCCGAGATGCCCTCGCGGATCTCCGCCTCGCTGGGCGCGGGGTTGTCCTCCAGCAGGTTGACGGCCGACATGATCATGCCGGGGGTGCAGTAGCCGCACTGGAGGCCGTGCTCCTCCCAGAAACCGTCCTGCAGCGGGTGCAGCTCGTCGCCATCGGCAAGCCCCTCGATGGTCTGGACCTCGGAGCCGTCGGCCTGCACGGCGAAGACGGTGCAGGACTTCGTGCTGCGGCCGTCGAGCAGGACCGTACAGGCGCCGCACTGGCTGGTGTCGCAGCCGACGTGCGTGCCCGTGAGGTTCAGGCTCTCGCGCAGGAAGTGCACGAGCAGCAGCCGCGCCTCGACCATGGCCGAGCGTTTGCGGCCGTTCACATTGATGGTGATCGGTACCGGTTCAGACATCGCGACCTCCTTGTCGCCCTCGTATAGGTGGCGCCGCCATCAGGCGGCTCGGTCGTCTACCTGTTGCTCAATTGACTTGAAGAACTGTCCGATGAGGAGGCGGGCCACACCGCCCAGGAGTCTGCCACCGAGCCGCGCGATCGTGCCCCGCGCCTTGACGTCGGCGCGGTAGTGCATGGTCGTCCCGGGCCCGTTCTCGGTGAGTTCGACGGAGGCGTCGGCGCGCACGCCGCCCGGCTTGCCGGACCCATCGATCTTGAGCCGGTAGGAGTCGGGCGGGGCCTGCTCGAGCACCTCGACGCGGCCGGTGTAGGTGCCGCGCACGGAGGCGATGCCGACGCGCATGGTCGACTCGTAGGTGTCGGGGGCGATCTCCTCGAAGCGCTCGACTCCGGGGAGGGCGCCGGCAAGCACATCGGGATCGAGGAGCAGCTCGTAGAGCAGCTCTTTCGGCCCCGAGAACTCGTGCTCGCCCTTGATCTCCACGCTCGCCCTCGTCCCTCTCCGCTGCGTTCAGCGTATCGGAGGCTAGATGCCGTTCGTGTTCAGGTCCTTCAGGAGGTCGTAGGTGCGCTGGGGCGCATCGGGATCCTCGGGGACGGGAAGGATGGCGCCGTTGTAATCGGTCACACCGATCGACTCCAAGCGCTTCAGCTGCGCGCGCACGGTGGCCTCGTCGCCGACGATAGCCATCTCGGCGACGCCGCTGACCCCTTCGGCAGCGATGACCTTCCGGTACGAGTAAATCTTTCCGTAGACCTCCCAGACCTTGCCGCAGGAAGCGCGGGCGGCCTCCTCGTTGTTGGTCACGGAGATGGGGATGCCGGCGATGATGCGGGGCGCCGGACGGCCGGCGGAGTCGGCAGCCTTCGTGATGGTCGGGACGGCTGTTTGCTCGATGTAGTTGGGGCCGCACCAGAACATGCTGGTCCCGTCGGCGAGCTCGCCCGTGACCTTCAGCATCCCGGGGCCGAGGGCCGCGATCAGCACCTTCGGGCGTCCGCCGCCGGGCACATCAAGCTGGGTGAAGGGGGCGTTGTTCATGTGAACCCGGTACTCCTGCCCGTTGTGGTTCACGAGGTCGCCGTCGAGCAGTGCGTTGAGCACTTCGAGGTACTCGCGCAGGTGGCGCACGGGCGTGGACCAGGTCAGTCCCTGCCAGTCCTCGACGATGAATTTGTGGCTGAGGCCCAGCCCGAGGACGAAGCGTCCGCCGCAGGCGAAGTTCGTCGTGAGCGCCTGCTGCGCCATGACCATCGGGTGGCGAGGGTAGGTGGGCACGACCGCAGTGCCCAGCTCGAGCGTGGTCGTGGCCTGCCCGGCGAGCGCACAGAGGGTCATGGCGTCGTGGTTAAGGTGGTTGCCGACCCAGGCCGACTGGAAGCCCTCGGCCTCAATGTGCTTGTAGGCGTCGACGATCGAGGCGACGGAGCCGTCGCCCCCGCCCCCCGGTGCCCTGGTAATGATTCGCATACCCATCAGCGCTCCTCCTGCCGCCCCGGTTCGGGGCCGCCGCGATGATACCCCCGTCGGCTACGGCTTGTGCGAAGGCAAGCCCCACCCCACGCTCGAACCATGGCGAAGCCGGATATGGACGCGAACCACTGGCAGGGCGAGCTCGTTCGGCTGCGTGCGCTCGCCGTCGGGGACGCCGCGGCATGGCTCGCCGAGGACGCCGACAGCGAGGCCATCCGGGGGTTGAACTTCGGCATGGAGCTGCCGAAGTCAGCGGCTATGGCGGAGGAGTGGGCGGCGACGTTCGCGAATTTCGGCAAGGCCGAGGAATTCATCTTCTTCTCCATCGAAACGCTGGCGGGCGACTACGTGGGGAACATCAACATCCACGGCATGGACCGGCGCAACGGCGTCTTCGAAACGGGCACGCGTATCTTCCGTCCGTACCGCGGGCGGGGATACGCGCTCGAGGCGAAGCGAATGGTCCTCCGCTACGCCTTCCACGAGCTGCGCTTCCAGAAGTACAACCTGCGCTGCCTGGAGACGAACGACGCGATCATCCGCCACGCAAAGCGCCTGGGGTGCCGGGAGGAGGGGCGCATCCGTCGCGCCGCGTACACCGAGGGTCGCTACCTCGACATCCTGCTCTTCGGCCTGACCCGCGAGGAGTTCGACACCACGGAGGGCTGAGCGGAGCCAGGCGCTACACTCCCGCCATGACCGACCCCACACCCGGCGACGCCGACGCCATCCGCGACGCGGCCCGCGCACTGGCTCCGGTGACGGTCGAGGCCATCGAGGCGCTCGGCGGCGCCTTCCGCCATCTCGACAGGGGCTCGATGTGGGAGCTGCAGTCACAGCTTCGCCCGCTGCAGGAGCAACTCGAGGCGGCGCTTGCCGACCTGCGCGAGGCGCCGCTCCCCGATCGCTTCGTCCCCATCCGCGACCAGCTCGGGGGCGGCGCGGACACGGCGCTGGAGGCACTCAGCGCCTTCACGCGGCCTGTCCCGCGGGCGGAGCGCTCCGGGAACGTGCTCGCGGGCATGCGCGGCCTCGCCCACGCCCAGGAACTGCTGTATCCGCTGCGGTCTCTGCATCCTTCGCTAGGCGGGCTCTTCGCCGAGCCCGCCGTCCGGAGCGATCTCGCCGCGCTCGACGCGCACAGCTCCGACGCGGGGACGGGCATCCAGCGCAGCGGCCTCGACGACGACCCGGACGCGCGCGGCGAGTTCCACCTGTACGTTCCGGAATCGCTGGACGGCAACGAGGCGCGACCGCTCGTGGTCGCGCTGCACGGGGGCATGGGGCACGGGCGGGACTTCCTCTGGACGTGGCTGCGGGAGGCGCGCAGCCGCCGCTTCCTGCTGCTGGCCCCAACTTCGGTCGGTCCGACGTGGGCACTCATGGGTCCGGATACCGATCGTCAACGCCTGCTGCGCTCGGTCGAGTTCGTGCGCGAACGCTGCAACGTCGACGGCGACCGCATCCTCTTGACAGGGCTTTCCGACGGCGCCACCTACGGACTCTCGACGTTCCTCGCAGGCGATACGCCGTTCGCAGCGATGGCGGCCGTCGCGGGGGTTCTGCACCCGAAGAACGTCGAGGGCGGGGCCATCGTGGGGGCGGAGGGGAAGCGCATCTCGATCACGCATGGGACGAAGGACTGGATGTTCCCGGTGCAGCTGGCTCAGGCGGCGCAGCAGGCCCTGCGCGAGGCGGGCGCGGACGTGCGCTACCACGAGATCGCGGACCTCGCACACGCCTACCCGCGCGAGGAAAACGCGGCCATCCTGGAGTGGTTCGACCCGTCGCTGATCCTCCCGCTATCACCATAGGGTGATCATGTGATAGGGTGATACAGTGAACGTCTCCTTCCGGAATCGGAAGTTGGCGCGGTGCTATGCAGATGTCGGTTTGGCCGTACGCGAGTGGGGACCGGATGTCGGACGCCGCTACGTCCGGCGAGTGGACCTGCTCAGGGCCGCCCGGTCAGTCGAAGACCTGCGGGCGCAGCGCGCGCTGGATGTCCACGCGTTGCGGGGTAACCGGGCCGGACAGCACGCGTTGCGGCTGACCGGAAGAGTGAGGCTCATCGTGACCTTCTCCGACGCAGGAGCCGAGATAGAAGAGGTGGTTGACTACCATGGCTAGTGCGCTGCAAGCCCCTCCGATAGAGACGAACGTGGCGATCCCACCCGGGGAGCATCTTGAAGAAGAGCTGGAAGCTCGAGGCATGACGCAGCGTGCCCTTGCTGAGCTACTGGGCCGCCCCCCACAGATGATCAGCGAGGTTATCCGCGCGAAGAAGGCGGTCACCGCCGACTTCGCCCTCGAGCTCGAGGGCGCCCTCGGGATTCCAGCGCACGTCTGGATGAACCTTGAGGCCAACTACCGGCTTGCGAAGGCGCGCCTGGAATGGCAGGCAGGGCTCGCAGAGCGCGATCTTCCAGGCCTTTTGGCGGCAGTCGAAGCTGCGGCTTCAGCGGCCCCAGGCGGCGCTGACCCGCCGTTCATATCGCGCGTGCGCCGCATCACGGGCGACCCCTGGCGAACCATCGCCAAGCGCCTTGAGGGGGCTCTGCGGGCAGGATTTCTGGATGTTCCCGATGGCGATGCCGCAGAGAGCAACCGCGACCGAGTCTTCGTCCTCTCCGACCGTGGCCGCGATCTGCTCCGGCGCTCTGCCCCCTGAGCCCTAGCCTTCGCTCGGGGGGAGATCCTTCGCGGCTTCGTCGTACTGGCGCGCGAACTTGCCGATGTCGGGCTCAGGGCCCATGGCGGCGTCGACCTCGGCGCCGTAGGTGGCCTCGGCTTCGGCCACCTTGGTGGCGAAGCTGAGGTGGTGGGCGAAGCCGCTCATCACCCGGGTCATCCGGCACTCCCCGTCCTCGGGGGGGTCCGGGCAGGGCGGTGGCTCGATGTCGCTGGTCATGCGCTGCTTGAACACCTCGTCTCGCGCCCCGCAGCGTTCGCAGGCGAACTCGTACAGCGGCATCCCGACCTCCCGTTAGCCCTCGCCGATGCCAGCCTCGGCAAGGTACGCCTCGGCGGCGAGGGCGGCGGTGGCGCCGTCGCCGCAGGCGCTGACCAGCTGCCGCGCCGCTTCGACGCGCAGGTCACCGGCGACGAACAGGCCGGGCACGGCCGTGCGCATGCGCAGGTCGACGCGGGCGTGGCCTCCCTCGTCAAGTTCGACGAGACCCTTGAGCAGGTGGCTGTTCGGCGTCTGGCCGATGAAGATGAAGACGGCGCTGACGGGCAACGTGCGAACCTCGCCGGTCTGCACGTTGCGGAGCTCCGCCCCCTCGACACCGTCGGCTCCCACGATGCGGTCCACAACGGTGTTGCGGATGATCTCGATCTTGGGGTTGGCGAACACGCGCTCCTGCAGGAGCGCGCTCGCGCGGAACGTGTCCCGTCGGTGGACGAGCCAGACCTTGCTGACGTGGCGGGCCGTGAAGAGCGCTTCGTCGAAGGCAGCGTCCCCGCCACCCACCACGACCGCCTCCTGGTTCTGGAAGAAGGCGGCGTCGCAGGTGGCGCAGTAACTCACGCCGCGCCCGATGAGCTCGTCCTCGCCGGGTACGCCGAGCTTGTTGTAGTCGGCGCCGGCGGTCGCGACGACGGCGTGCGCCTCGTACGTGGCTTCGCTCGTTTCGATGCGGAAGGGAGCGTCGGGGCGGGGGGCGATCGACTGCACGTCCTCGTAGCGCAGCTCGGCGCCGAAGCGGTCCACCTGCTGCACGAGGTTCATGGCGAAGTCCGTGCCGTTGATGCCCTGGGGGAAGCCGGGGTAGTTCTCGACCAGCTCGGTTGTGGCGATCTGGCCGCCCGACATGAGCCGCTCGAAGACAACGGTGCGCCTGCGGGCGCGTGCGCCGTAGAGCGCGGCGGTGAGGCCGGCGCCACCCGCGCCGATGACGGCGATGTCGTAGGTCTCGGGCCTCTCCGCGCTCATGCCGGGGCCACCATGCGTCTGCGCTGCGCTCTCGCTAGGCGATCGCCTCCTCGAGGCGCTTCTTGAGATCGCTCTTGGGGCGGAAACCGACGATGGTGCCCTTCAGCTCGCCGCCGCTGAAGATCAGGAGCGAGGGGATGCTGCGGATGCCGTACTGGGAGGGGATGGCGGGGTTCTCGTCGGTGTTCATCTTGTAGAAGCTGACGCGCCCGGCGTACTCCTCGCCGAGCTCCTCGACGATCGGGGCCACCATGCGGCAGGGGCCGCACCAGGGCGCCCAGAAGTCCACCAGCACGGGCAGATCGCTCTTCATCACGTCTGCATCGAACGTCGCGTCCGTTACTTCGGGGGTTGCTGCCATCTCGGTTCCGCTCCTTGGCCGGCATGCCGGCGTATTGCTTCCAAAGGTTCTCGTATTGGTCCGTCGAAGCCCGGCAGGCGGTTTCGCCCACGACGTTCGAAGACCTCCTTCAAGCGTACCACCCGGGGCGCTCGCAGGCGCGAACCGCGGCTTTCCCAAATTGCCGCGCTCGGGGGCGCTTGCTACCATCCCGCGGAGGTCGCCCCCCATGAGTGGCTCGCTCGCGCTTGTTCTCAACCAGAACTACGAGCCGCTGAACGTGTGCAACGTGCGCCGCGCCCTGGTCCTCGTGCTGCGAGGCAAGGCCGAAGTCATCGAGACGGCGAAGGGGGTCATCCACAGCGCGAACCGCCATTTCGCCCTGCCCTCCGTCATCCGCATGGTGTATTACGTGCGCCGGCCGCGACCGAAGCTGCGGCTGTCCCGGCGGGAGGTGTTCGCCCGGGACGGCTGGGCCTGCGCCTACTGCGGCCGCACCAGCAAGGACCTCACCCTCGACCACGTGGTCCCGCGCTACCGCGGGGGGACGCACAGCTGGGACAACCTCGTGAGCGCCTGCAAACCGTGCAATCACCGGAAGGCGGGTCGCACACCGGGCGAGGCGCGCATGCGCCTGCGCACGCGGCCCTCGGAGCCTCGCGTGCCCATCTACCACGGCTACCTCCAGTACCTCCGCCGCTACCAGGACTGGGGCAAGTTCATTCCGGGCGCGGAGACGGCGAAGGCCGCCGTCTAGATGGCCGAACTCTCTCCCGAAGAGATCCTCAAGGAAGCGCTACGCGTAGCCGACTCCCAGTTCGGGGGCACCCTCGCTACCATCCACGAGGACGACGGCACGCCCTACCCGGCCTTCGTCCTCTTTCACCTCACCGACGAGGGCGAGGTCATCTACGGCAGCGTCATCGAGTCTCAGCACACGCGTGACACCGAGACAATCCCGGAAGTTGCGTTCCTCATCGACAACCGCGACGTGCTGGGCTACGACTGGCCGGCTTTCGACCGCGTGACCATCGAGGGCACGGCCGAGCGTATCGATCCGGACGACCCCCGCTACGAGGGCTACTTCAACGCGCTGGTTGCAAAGAACTGGCTCTCCAACTACTTCACCAAGATCGGCAACCTGTACGTAATCGCCCCGCGACGCATCACCGTCGTCCTCGGCATCGGTCCCGAGCGCTACACGGTCGACTTCGACTAGCGGGCGGGGATCCCGAGGATGGCCGCCGCCTCGTCGGGGGTGGCGGGGCGCTTGCCGGCCTGCTCGATAACGTCGAGGAGGGCCTGCAGCAGTTCGAGGTTGGAGGGTTCGCCCGGCCCGGCGTAGTCCTCGAGGCCGATACGCACGTGGCCGCCGCGTGAGATCGCGAGGGCGGACATGCCGCAGGCGGTCACGTCGCCACTGCGGACGGCAACCGACCAGGGCAGGCCCGTGCCGGAAAGCATGTCGAGGTAGGCCCCCAGGCCGGCGGGCGTGGGGGGAAGGCCGGAGAGGGTGCGCTCGCTGCCGAAGTAGAATTTGACCAGCGAGCCCGGCGGCAGGGTCCCCGCCTCGTGCTCGGCCAGGGCCACGCGCAGAAAGCCGGGCTCGAAGATGGAGATGGACGGCCCGAGGTTGTGCCGATGGCAGGTGTCGAACATCTTGCGGGCGTCGCGGAAGGTGTTGAGGTAGGTCGCCTCGATGTCGGCGGCGCGCCCGTCGGGGCCGCGGCCGCCGACGTTCACCGACCCGGGGTCTACGAGCCCGATACGGAGCACGCCGGCCTCGGCGAGGGCAGGGATGTGGGCGTAGCGACGCTCGAACGTGGTGTGGGGACCGCCGCTCGGCATGGTGGGATAGAGGAGGGCGTCGGGGCGTTCGGCGAGGATGACGCTCCAGGCCTCGAGGTAGGGGGCGGGGTCGTGCTCGGGCGCGTCGCCGACAACTGGCTCGTCGTTGTGGTTGTGGACGATGGCGGCGCCCGCTTCGAGGCAACGCAGGCCGTCCTCGGCGATCTCCGGCGGCGTGCGCGGGACGGTCGCGTTCCGGGACTTCGGAGTGGCGCCGTTAATGGCGGCTTCGATGATGACGGCGTCGGCCAGCTCGGTGCTCGTCACGCCCCACCTCCGAGCCAGCGGGCCTGCCAGCCCTCGTCCGGCTGCTCCTCGGCGAAGGGCCAGGTCTCACCGAAGCGCTCGCGGTAGACGACGGCCTTCACGGGCTTGCGGTTCACCGGCCCGAACCGGTCCGTCGGGTAGCCGATGGGGAGCAGGCAGTAGAGCTGGTTGTTCTCGGGGATGTCGAGCAGCTCGAGCAGTTCGTCCCCTCCGCGCATGGGCAGGTTGAACACCGAGCACCCGAGCCCCAGCGCCCGCGCCGAGAGCATCAGGTTCTGCACTGCCGGAAACGTGCTCCCGCCAGGCGTCGAGTGGCGCCCCTTCAGGCCGAGCACGGCGATGATGGCGGGCGCCTCGTGCAGGTTCTCGACGAGGTGCTGGACGCTGCGAAGGGTGAGGCGCTGGGTGCGCGGGAGGTCGTCGATCTTTTCCGGGTGGGCGGAAAACTCGGGCTGATAGCGGCTCCAGCCGATCTCGGCCCAGCCCTGCATCTTCGCCTTCACCTCTGGGTCGGTGATGACGATGAAGCGCCAGTCCTGGGCATTCTGGCCGGAGGGGCGCGAATGGCCGCGTCGAAGAGCTGGAACAGCACGTCGTCGGGGATGGGGTCGGGGCGGAAGCGCCGAAGCGCCCGCATTGAGTAGATGGATTCGAAGAGACCGGGGTCGCCGTCAGCCGCCATGAGCGCCTCCCGCGCGGGATTCTACCGGCCCTTCCCCTGCACTCCCGCCGCCCCGGCCGCCGTGCGCGTCCCGTACCATGCAGCGGGCAGGGGGAGGGGACATGGATACGGGAGCGAGCACCGCCGCCGAGTGGCAAGTGGCCGTCGACCAGGCCCTTCACGGCGTGCGCTCGGACTCCGACGTGGTCTTCCTGTTCGCCAGCTACCACCACTCGGAGCGCTACCCGGAGATCGTGGGCGCGATCCACGAGCGGCTGGGGCCGCGCCTCCTGCTGGGCTGTTCGGGGCAGGCGGTCATCACGACGGGCCGCGAGATCGAAGGGCGGCCGGGCATCACCGTCATGTCGCTCTCCCTGCCGGGGGCCGACCTGACCCTGAAGCGTGTCAGCCAGGAGGACCTCGACGCCGAAACGCCCCTGGCGGAGCGTCTCCTCCCGCCGGACGAGGTGAACGCGTGGGTGCTCCTCTCCGACCCCTTCAGCATCAACACGGAGACGCTGGTGGCGGCGCTGGCCGAGGCGTATCCGGGGACGCCCATCCTCGGTGGGATGGCCTCCGCCTTTCCGGGCGGGCGCAGCGCCTACCTGTTCGAGGGCGGCAATCTCGCGCCGGGGGGCGCGCTGCTGCTGGCGGTGGGCGGGGGCTGGACGGTTCATCCCGTCGTCTCGCAGGGGGCAGCGCCGATCGGCGAGTCGTGGACGATCACGGAGGCGGAGCGGAACATCGTCGTCGGCATCGGCGGGCGGCCCGCACTCGACGTGCTCATGGAGACGCTCCGGGACCTGCCGACGGATGTCCAGGAGCGGGCGGGACGCAACCTGCTGGCGGGGGTCGCGATGGACGAGTACGCCGACGACCTCGGACGCGGGGACTTCCTCATCCGCAACCTGCTGGGGGTCGACCGGGAGCGGGGAGCGATCGCCATCAACGACTACGTGCGGGTCGGCCAGACGCTGCAGTTCCAGCTTCGCGACGCGGAGGCGGCCACGGAAGAGCTGAACGCGCTGCTGGACCAGGCTCGCGAGGCCATGGCGGGGGAGGCGGCCGGGGGCCTGCTCTGCGCCTGCAACGGGCGCGGTCAGGGCATGTTCGGTGAGTCGGACCATGACGCGGCCGCGGTGGCGGACCGGCTCGGCGCTGTGCCCATCGCTGGTCTGTTCTGCAACGGGGAGATCGGTCCCGTGGGGGGCACACCGTTCGTGCACGGCTTCACGGCGAGCCTGGCGCTGTTCGTGCCGGTCGGGGAAACTCTGAAGGCTAGCTGACCTGTCTGCACGGGCACGCCGGTCGCGCCGCAGGCGTCGCGGTCCTCATCCTCCACAGCGCATACTGGAGGCACGCCCGCGGGAGGTGCGGCCATGACCACGATTTCGGAGCCGGAGACGCTCGTCCGCGCGGGGTCGCTCGAGGAGATCGAGCGCGAGGGGATGAAGGTCATCTCGGCCGAGGGCCGGACGATCCTCATCGTCCACGACGAGGGGCGGCTGTACGCCCTCGACAACCGCTGCCCCCACATGGGCTTCCCGCTGCGCCGGGGCGCGGTCCGCGACGGCATCCTGACCTGCCACTGGCACCACGCGAAGTTCGACCTCTCCGGCGGCTGCACGCTCGACCCGTTCGCCGACGACGTTCCCGCCTTCCGCATCGAGACGCGCGACGGCGAGGTGTTCGTGGACCCCCGCCCGATCGAGTCGGACCGGCGCAGCCATTGGGAGACGAAGCTGCGAGAGGGGCTGGAGGGACAGCTCTCGCTCGTGCTGGCGAAGAGCGTCATCGGGCTGAACGAGCTCGGGGCGACGAACGACGTGCTGCGCGAGGCGGCGCTTTTCGGGGTGCGGAACCGCGCAAGCGGTTGGAGCACGGGGCTTTCGATTCTGACGGCCATGGCGAACGTTCTGCCCGTGCTGCAGGAAGAGGACCGGCCCGTCGCCACCTTCCACGGGGTCGTCCACGTCGGGCGTTCGACAGCGAACCAGCCGCCGAACTTCGACCTCGCGCCGCTGGAGACGGAGCTACGCGACCCGGAGCGCTACCTGGAGTGGTTCCGGCGTTTCGTGGAGACGCGCTCGACGCAGGCGGCGGAGCGCACGCTCCGCTCCGCCATCCATCTCGACCTGCCGCGAGACGCCATCGCGGAGATGATGTTCGCGGCCTGCACGGACCACCTCTTTCTGGACACCGGACACACGCTCGACTTCGCCAACAAGGCATTCGAACTGGTGGACCACATCGGCTGGGAGCACGCGGAAGAGGTGCTTCCCTCGATCGTGCCCAGCCTCACAGGCGCGCGACGCATGGAGGAGAGCTCGAGCTGGCGGCATCCCGTCGACCTGGCCGCGCTGCTCGACGACGTGCACGGCCAGCTCGACGACGCGATCGCGGCCGGCGCCGGGCGCCAGCGCGACTGGCGCGGCCATCGCGACCTCGCCGAGCAGATCCTCGACGGGGAGCCGGACGCGACGCTGGAGCGCATGCTGGCACTCGTCCGCGAGGGGGTGCCGCTGGATGAGCTCTCCGCGACGGTGGCGTACGCGGCCGCCCGGCGCGCCGTGCACTTCCACGTCTCCAACGAGTTCGGGGACTGGGACACAGTCCACCACTCCTTCACCTACGCGAACGCCGTCGACCAGGCGATGCGGCGCTCTCCCTCGAAGCTGCTCGCGCGGGGCATCTTCGACGGCGCGATGTCGGTGTACCTGGAGCGGTTCCTGAATGTGCCGAAGCAGCCTCATCCCGCCCTCTCGGGCGACCCCATCCTGCCGGACGCCCTCCTGCCCGCCTTCGACGTGCAGGGGCAGGTCGACGAGACGGCGCGCATCGTGGCGGACCTGCTCGGCGCGGGCTGGCGCGAGCAGGTCGTCGAGGTGCTGGGGCAGGCGCTGCTGCGGGAGGACTCGGGCTTCCACGAGTTCCAGATTTACGAAGCCGGGGTGCGCCAGTACCAGCACTTCGCCGGGCAGCCGGAGGGCGACCACATCCTGACAGGAGTCGCGCGCTTCCTGACTGCGCACTCGCCGACTGTGCGATCGCGGCTCCAGACGTTCGACATCGCGGCGCGATTGCACCGGGGCGAGTCGCTCCACGGGGACGAGTAACCGAAAGGGAGAAGGGGCGCCTACTCGGCGCTGAGGCCCAATCCCGCCAATGCGAACCCGAGCACGGTCAGGACGATCATCATCACGACCGCGAGGGTGATCCACGTGTTATCGGTGCTCGTATCGCGCTCCGCGTACTGGGGGTCGTTCTCAGCGGGCTCTTCTTCGCCCTCTTGCGCGGGGGCGTTCGTGGTCGTGGGGGTGGCGGGAGCCTGAGAGGCGTTGCCGGCAGAGGCGGCGTTCCCGGGCGCGGGCGAGTGCGCCGCGAGGCCAGGGGTCGCGCTTCCCAGTGCGAGCACACCGACGAGCGCGAGCAGGCCCGCCACGATGAAGGTTCGCTGCCAGAAAGAGGTATGCAAGGCGAAACGGAAGGTACGGAACGCGCGAGCCTCGGTCAAACCGCGCGCCTCGACTGGCCGGTCCTGGGCACGTAGCGCTCGCTGAACTCGTCCTCGCTCAGGCGGACGCCGTGGCGACGCTCGCTGACCGCCAACTCCATACGGGAGAGCTGCGCCAGTCCCTTGCGCGTGTCGCTGGCGACGCGGGCCTTGTCCTGACGCTTGAGGCGCTGCTTGAAGAGCCAGTAGACGAAGGTCTCCCACTCGCGCAGGGAGAGGTCCTCCTGGAGCATCGTGCCGGTGTCCTCGTAGTAGGCGGCGCGCAGGTGTTCGCGGTCGGCGCCGTAGACGCGCTGGAACATGCTCTCGTGGGCGCGTAGGTCGTCGCCCCAGGGGCTGGCGTGGTTCTCCTTGTGGACCTCTTCCTCGACGCTGAGCTGCAACGCCGTCTCGACGAGCACGCCATACGTGTAGTTCAGGTGCGCGCTGTATTTCGCCGCTCCCAGGCGGGCCGCGAACTCGTCGTCGTCGAGGTCGATGGGCCAGCGGCCGGTGAAAAGGAGCGCTTCCACCTCGCTCGCCGGAGCCAGCTCGGGAATCTCGTCGAGCAGGCGTTCGGCTAGGAGGAGCCAGTCGAAGGCTTCGCCCGCGATAAGGTAGTCGTAGCGGCGACCGTTGCGGGTTTCCCCGGGGGCTCGCCAGCGCCCGATCGCGTCGAGCAGGGCCTCGAACCAGTGCATCCCGGAGCGAACGTCCTCTCGGAAACGGGCGACTACATCGTCGACGGCAAGGTCGCTCTCGCCGGGGGTCTCGTCCCCGGCGATCACTTCGGGATCCGTAGCGTCGACGGTGCTAGACATAGCGAGTTGGATAATAGCAAAGGCGTGCCTTGCAGACGCGGGAGGGGCCAGCCCCGCTGGTAAGCTGGCTCGATGGCGGAAATCATCGGGCACGAGGGGCTGCGGCGGGCCCTGCGCAGCATCGCCGCGATGGAGGAACCGCCCCACGCGCTCCTCTTCTCGGGACCGGCACGAACGGGACGCACGCTGCTCGCGCTCGAGCTTGCGGCCCTGTTGAACTGCGAGGCGACCGCCCTCGACGACCGCCCCTGCGACAAGTGCCGCGCCTGCCGCCTGATTGCCGAGCGGAACCACCCCGATGTGTTGCATCTCGAACCGGGCGACAGCTTCTGCCGGGGCGGGGGCGGGCACCAGCCCCATCCCGGCTCACGGGACATCCGCATCTGCCAGGTGCGGGGCCTCATCGAGTCCGTCTCGCGCTACCCGTTCGAGGGGCGCTTCCGGGTCATCATCATCGAACCGGCGGACCGCATGGGGATCGAGGCCGCGAACACACTGCTCAAGACGCTGGAGGAGCCCCCGCCGGCGACCGTGCTCGCGCTCATCACGGCGGCGCCTGAGAACCTGCTGGAAACGATCCGCAGCCGCTGCCGGACGCTGACTGTCTCACTCGTGCCCGACGCGGCGGTGGCGGAAGGGCTGCGGGAGCGAGGGTTCCCTGAAGAGCTGGCGGCGCGGGCCGCGGCGGAATCGCGCCGTCGTCCGGCCGACGCGCTCGCCTTCGCCGAGCAGCCCGACCTGATGGACGACCGCGGACGCCTGCTCGACCGCTGCGCGGAGCTCGCCGGAGCCCGCGCGGCCGAGCGCATGACCTACGCGGGCGACCTGGCCGAACGGTGGCGGCGGGACCGGGAGCTTGTCCTGACGGAGCTGGACGTATGGGAGACGTTCTGGGAGGAGCGCCTGCGCAAGGAAGTCGGGGCCGAGGACGAAGCCCGCGACGCCCTCGACGCGCTGCAGGCGGTGGCCGAAGCGCGCCAGGATCTGGAGGCACAGGTGGTGGCGCGCATGGCGCTGGAGCTCATGCTCCTGCGCTTCCCCGCGGTTACACTGGCCGCCGAGGGCGCCCCCGCCCCCTCCCGAAACGAGAACGAATCATGACCGATCCCCGGCAGAACGTCGCCGGTGTCCGCTTCCGTAATGCCGGTCCCATCGAGTACTTCCATGCCGCGGGTATGCGGCTGGAGGTCGGCGAATCGGTGATCGTCGAGACGAGCCGCGGGCCCGAGCTGGCGCGCATCGTGATCGCACCCGACCAGGTGGTCGTGAACGAGCTGGGCGAGGACAACCTGCATCCCATCCTCCGCCTCGCGACGGAGGACGACCTGGTGCACGCCAGCGACCTCGCGGCGCGCGCCGAGGAGCTGCTGCCGGAGGCGCGCAAGATCGCCGAGGAGGCGGGTCTGGAGGGGCGCGTCGACCGGGCCGAGTTCACGCTCGACGGCGAAAGGCTCACGTTCCTCGTGAGCGGGGAGGGGGCAGGCGGCCAGCGCGAGTTCTCGAGGGAGGCAGGGCGGCGCTGGGACGTGCGCGCTTCGGTGCGGCGCATCGGCGCGCGCGACCGCGCCCGTCTGGCTGGGGGCTACGGCATCTGCGGTCGGGAGCTGTGCTGCTCCAATTGGCTGGAGACCTTCCCCTCGGTCTCCATCCGCCTCGCCAAGGACCAGGAGCTGCCGCTCAATCCCGAGAAGATCAGCGGCCTCTGCGGACGCCTCCTCTGCTGCCTCTCCTACGAGGAGGAGGGGTACAAGGAGATGAAGAAGACCCTCCCGCGGATGGGCCAGCGCTGCAGCACGCCCACGGGCGAGGGCAAGGTCGTCGGCATCAACGTCCTGCGCCGCCAGGTGACCCTCAACGTGGGGGGTCAGCGGATCGAGGTGGGCGACCGCGACCTCGGGCTGGTGGTGCGCTGGGACCCTTCGGCACGCAACGCGGAGCCACCCCCCAGCATCACGCGCGAGGAAGCGATCGCGCAGGGACTGATCGAGCCCGAAGAAGAGCCGGAGCCGGAGCTGCAGGCCGTGGCAGCCATGCCCGAGGCTGCCCCCATCGAGCTCGGTCGCGAGTCCGCCGACGCCCCAGGACGCGACCGGCAGCGCCCCTCGCGCCGCCGCGGGCGGGGCCGCCGGGGCGGGGGCAACCGGCAGGGTCAACAGCAGCCGCAGCAGCAGAGCGATGAAGCGCCGAAGGGCCGAGTCTTCCGGCGTTCGTCCGGCAACCGACCGCCGGGCCAGGAATCGGGCGAGTCGCAGTCCTCCGGCCAGCCCTCCGCCGGCTCCAGCGGCGAGCAGCCGCAGGGCAGCGGGCGCCGACGCCGCAGAAGGCGACGCCGTCGCGGGGGCGGTGGCAGTGGCGGGGGGAACGCTGGGGGCGACGGCGACTCCTAGGCCCGTACCCGCTCCACAAGCTCCCTGACGTGCTCGACGACGAGGCCAGGAGACTCCATCGGGATGAAGTGGCTGTTGTCGTCGAGGACGATCTCCTCGGCGTTGCGAAGCTCACCGGCGAGGCCGGGCCAGGTGGGGGAGACCATCATGCTCCACTGCTGGTCGGGAGTCGGGGGCGGGGCGCGGAGGATGCGGATGGGGAGGTCGAGCTCGCGAAGGAGCGGGTACGGGTCCCAGTTCCGGTTGCCGGCGTAGACGGCTGCCTCGACCAGGGGCGGGCAGGCGAGGACGTAGCCCTCGCGGTCGGGCGCCGGGAGGAGGCCGTATTCGCAGTAGTCGCGAAGCACGCGGGGCTGCCAGCGACGGAAGGGGTCGCGCCCGGCGAAGCTCTCGACCATCTCGTCGGGCGAGGACCACTCGTTGCGGCGGCGGGCCACGAAGTGCTCGGCTTCGAAGGCAGGGTCACGCTCGTAGAGCGACGGCTTCATCAGGACAGGGTCGACAAGGAGGAGCGCCGAGAAGGCGCCGGGTCGCAGCGCCGCCGCGACGGCGACGGCGGCCCCGCCCTTCGAGTGACCGACGCCGATCGCGCCCTGGAGGTCGAGCGCCTCGCAGAAGGCGGCGACGTCGTCGGCAACGTCGCTCCAGGGGTAGGGCGGCTCGGGCTTCTCGCTACGGCCGTGGCCTCGCAGGTCGAGGGCGATGCTGCGCTGGGGTAGGGCCTCGGCGATGGCATCCCAGCAGCGCGCGTGGAACCCGGTCGCGTGGGCGAAGAGCACGGTCGGCTCGCGGCCCTCGCGCTCGAAGTAGGCAAGCTCCACGCCGTTCGCCTGCACGCGCCCCTCGGTCGGCTGCATCGCGCGATTATCGCCGCGGCCGCGCTCAGGCGCTTCCCGGCCGGGCCGTGAGCGACGGGGCGGCTAGAATCCGGTTCATGCCAGACAACCCCGACCTCGAGAAGGCGCTCGCCCAGCTCGCCGCCACGCCCACCAGGCTCGCCCACCTCACCGTCGAAAGCACCGACGAGGACCTCGACGCCGCCCCGGAAGGCGAGTGGTCCGCCCGGGTCGTGCTCGCGCACCTGCGGGACGCGGAGTCGCTTGAGTTCCGCGTGGGGCTGGAGCGGCTTGTCGCCGAGCCGAACCCCGCGCTCTTTTTCCTGCCCCCGGACGAGTGGGAGCGCGACCGCAACCGCGAGCGCGACGACAAGAGCGTCCTGCTGGGCGATTTCGCGCTGCAGCGGCAGGCGTCGCTGAACCTGGTCGCGACCATGCGCGAGTCCGACTGGGAGCGCACCGCCCCCGGCCCCCGCGACGAACCCATCACCGCGGCGCAGTTCGTCCAGATCTGGGCGGGGCACGACGCCGCCCACCTGGGGCAGATCGAGGCGCTGCTGGGCGAGACGGCGGACGGCGCGCAAGAGCGCCGCGCGCGCCCGCCGGAGTAATTAGCCGCCGGCCCCCGCGGCGGCCAGCTGGCGGCTGCGCGAGAGTCGCGCGGTCCCCTTGTTCGCCGCGAGCACCTTCTCGATGCTGCGGGCGAGCTCCTCGCTGACAGCCGCGCGCTCGAGGTCGAACTCCTGCTCCAGACCGTCCGTATCGTGGATGACGAGCCGTACCTCGTCTGGGCCGGGACGGTCCTGCAGGAGGGCCGCCACGCTGCTCAGGAGGGCCTTGTCGGTCAGCTCGTCCTCTGTTTCGTAGATGGTGATGACGAGCTGGGAGGAGTCGCGGCCGACCGGCGAGCGCACCTCCGGTGACTCGGCTTCCGTCGTGGCGGCGGGAGGCGGTGGTGGAGGGGAGGCGCCATTGCCGTTTCCGTTCGCGGGGCGGGCGGCAGCGGGGGGC
>VXLW01000103.1:0-1573 GCA_009841435.1 Dehalococcoidia bacterium
CCCACGTACCCCGCCAGCGCCCCCACCACCGCATCCGCGGAGACGCTTCCCGATAGCGTCAGCGTGCCGATAGCGCTCATGCTGACAGCCTACCGGCTGTCCCCGCCCCTCGTCTGGCTCGTTAAGACCGCGCCGCCCATAGTCGAGCGATGGCCATCACCTACCGCGTGCTGACCGAGGACGACTGGGACGAGTGGATAGCCGGCAATGCCCGCGGCTTCCTCGAGGATCCCGAGGGCGCTCGTGCCTGGGCCGAACCCATCCGCCCGCACTTCGACTTCGACCGCGGCATCGCCGCCTTCGACGGCGACGAGATGGTGGGCAAGACGCATTCCATCCCCTTCTTCATGAGCGTCCCCGGGGGTGACCTGCCCACCGCCGGGATCACGGCGGTCACGGTGTCCTCGACGCACCGTCGCCGCGGCGTCCTCACCGAGCTCATGCGCCGCCAGCTCGACGACGTTCACGGGCGCGGCGAACCGCTCGCCGCCCTCTGGGCCTCGGAGAGCGTGATCTACGGCCGCTTCGGCTACGGCATGGCGGCGCAGTCCGACCGCGTCAGCATCGACCGGCGCCATACCGAGTTTCGGTCCGACGCCCCCGAGGCTCCGGGCGAGGTGCGCTTCGTCGCCCCCGATGCCGCCCTCGAGCGCTGGCCGGCGATCCACGACCGCCTGCGCGAGTCGCGGCCCGGCATGAT
Organism: Dehalococcoidia bacterium; assembly: GCA_009841435.1. Taxonomy (GTDB): domain Bacteria; phylum Chloroflexota; class Dehalococcoidia; order Tepidiformales; family Tepidiformaceae; genus UBA2991. Next base: position 701 of record VXLW01000103.1, read on the forward strand.
GACGCGGTTCCCGTACCTCTGGCGCGGCTTCGTCATTCCCAGCACGGAGAAACCCGAGGACGGTTTCACGAAGCGCCTCTACGTCGAGTACAGCGGTCGCGAAGGCCCCGAGGGCTACGCCATCTACACGACCAAGGCCGACTGGCCCGAGGGCGTCCCCCGCGGAACCCTCCGCCTGCACGAGTTGGTGGCGCTGAACCCCGCCGCCGAGACCGCGCTCTGGCGTTACCTCTTCGGCGTCGACCTCATCGGGACGATCCAGGCCGACAACCGCCCGCCCGACGATCCCCTCTTCTGGATGCTGGCCGACCCCCGCCACCTCCGCCGTATCCCCCGCGACACCCTCTGGGTGCGCATCCTCGACGTGCCCCGCGCCTTCGAAGGCCGCGCCTACCTCACCGATGCCCGCCTCGTCCTCGACGTGACCGACTCCTTCGGTCCCTGGGCCGCGGGCCGCTTCGAGCTCACCGTCGAGAACGGCCGGGCCTCCTGCCGCCCCACCGACGCATCACCCGACGTCACCATCGGCGCCGACGCTCTCGGTGCCGTCTACCTGGGCGATGTCTCCCCGTCAGTGCTCGCCCGCGCAGGTCGCGTCAGCGGCACGCCCGAGGCCCTGCGCCTCGCCGATGCGGTCTTCCGCTGGCACACCGCCCCCTGGTGCATCGACGAGTTCTAGCGTCCGCGCTTGCCCCGCCGCCGCCCGCCCGCCATGATCGCGGGCGATGGCTGACTTCTCCGCCGCCGCGCCCGTCGAACCCGACAAGAGCGAGGTCGTCCACGACCGCGACACCCGCCCCGGCCCCCCCCCCCCCCCCCCGGGCGACCGGCGGCTGCTCCTTCACATCCCCGGCGCAGGAGCCGTAACCCCCG
>VXLW01000103.1:1583-2661 GCA_009841435.1 Dehalococcoidia bacterium
TTTTTTAAATGACCCGGCCCCCCCCGCGATCTACACGCTTACTATCGTCGGCAGCGTCCTATGTGTATAACCCACCGCCCGACAAGCGCGAGGTCGCCCACGACCGCGACACCCGCCCCGGCCCACCCGCCGACCGCCGGGACTACGTGCGGCTGCTCCTGCACATCGCCGTCGCAGCAGCGTTCACCGCCGCCTTCGTCGCGCTCGCCTTCCAGGCCCGCGCCAGCTGGACCGAGGTCCGCGACTGGGTCGTGCCCGTCACCATCCCCCTCTACGCGCTCGGCGGCATCTCCCTTGCCTACCTCGTCCTGCGCCGCGCCTGGATGGAGGCCTCGACCGGCGTGACTCTCCTCTTCTTCGCCGTTGCCCTTACCGGGTTCGACCTCTGGCGAGCTGCTCTCACCACCGGCCCCGATGGGCTCCGCGACAGCTTCTCCATCACCATCGGCGTCCTGCTCGGCTTCAGCATCGCCGCCCTCGCCGCCGGCATGGCCTGGGTCGAAGCGCGCCGCCCCAGCAAGCCGCCCGCTCCCGAGCTGTAGCCATGTGCCGCAGCATCAAGCGGCTACGCGGCCCCGAGGGCATCGCCCCCGACGACGCGATTCGCGAGGCCTCCCTCCAATACGTGCGCAAGGTGAGCGGCTTCCGCGCGCCTTCGCGCCGCAACGAAGAGGCGTTCGAGGAGGCCGTGGAGCAGGTCGCCGAGGCCACCCGCCGCCTCCTCGACTCCGTCACCCGACCGCGCTAGCGCTCTCCCCCACCTCGCACTCGAGCACCCGCGCGAACTGCCGCACGAACGCTTCCGCCACCTCCCCCACCGCCACCGGCCGCCCGACCTCCGCCGACAGGCTCGTCATCTCCGTGTCTTCCAGCCCGCAGGGGTTCATCAGCGCGATGTGCTCCATGTTCGGTGCCACGTTCAGCGCCGCCCCGTGCATCGAGACGAAGCGCCGCACGTGCAGCCCCACAGACCCCAACTTCCGCTCCCCCACCCCCCCCCCGCCCGGGGGGGCTTTTTCCCAAAAGCGGCACCCCCGGCCAAAAGGCTCGGCCTGTTGAGCGGCTGAGGCGTGAAAAA
>VXLW01000097.1:0-16929 GCA_009841435.1 Dehalococcoidia bacterium
CCTCCCAGCCCCTGTGCTCTGGTGCGACGGTAGTTGTTAATACCCCCCCGGCGGGGCCGTGGCGCGGGGGGGCGAAGGCGGCGGGCAATGTTCGCGGGGCTGGCCGCAGTCGGACTTGTCGGGGTTGGGGTGGCGGTCGGCTTTGCGGTGGCCCGGTTCCTGGACGGCGAGGGTCCACCTCCCCTCGTCGTGCCCGAGCCTGAGGTCGCCGCTCCGGAGCCGGAGGCCGCCGCTCCGGAGCACGAGGCCACCACTCCCGAGCCCGAGGCCACCACTCCCCAGCCCGAGGCCGCCGCTCCGGAGCCCGAGGCCACCACTCCCGAGCCTGAGGCCGCCGCTCCGAAGCCTGAGACGGCCGCTCCCGAGCCTGAGACGGCCGCTCCCGAGCCTGAGACGGCCACTACGGAGTGGAATTACCCGAACCTGACGTTCTGGGGGGACGTGCCCGAGGCCGAGGAGGCCCTCCTTCGGACGAGGATCGAGGAGATGGCGGGGTTCTTCGAGGAACGTTTCGGCATCCGGGTTCCGAACCTTGACATCCACATCGCGGCCAGCATGCCAGCGCTGGAGGAAGCGTTGCAGACGACGCTTGGATACGAGGAGGACGTGGGCACCGGGCAGTACATCAAAGGTTCCATCTTTGTTCACTGGACCACGGGCCGGCGGGGCATCGAACGGCTCTACCTGGAGGCCTATCAGGACCTCATGACGGGGAGAAGGGAGCAGGGTCCGTGGTGGCTAACCGAAGGGCTAGCGAGCTACGGCGCCTACCGGTTCCGCGAGGCACGAGGCGAGGAGGCGTTCGACGACAACTACGCCTCGGACATCGGAAGGGCGAACCAAGTCCACGAGCTGCTCAGTGATCTGGAAGTGTCCTCGGCCAGGCCCGAGCACGCCCAGGAGCAGTACCGATCGCTTGGACTGGTGGCCGTGGCCTGGCTCCTGGGGGAGGCGGGCGAAGGTGCAGTGGCGACGTACTACGAGGCGCTCAGGGACGACGGGTGGGAACGGGCATTCGAGCGGGCATTTGGATTCTCCCCGGAAGTGATGTACGAGCGGTTCGCGACGCACCGCGAAGCAGTCGTGGGGGTGCGGCGGGCCATTACCGGCCGCATCCTCGGCCCAGACGGAGAGGCCATCCAGGGCTGGCCGATGTTCGTCCACGCCAGCTACACGAACGGCACCGGCAGTTTCGGTACAAGCGTGCCCAACAGCGGCCGGTTCACGGTGCGCGTTCTCGACGGCGACTACCAGCTCGTCGTCGCCACGATCTGCCCCGATTCGTCCGGGCAACTGGGGTGGTACGAGGAGCGGAGCGGATACACGGCTGATGAGCAGGCCGCCACGGTGGTGATGGTTCGCGGCGAGGATGTCGCAGGTATCGTCATCAGACTGCCGGGCCTTCCCGACGAACTGGACCGCGGCTGCCGGCTCGACCCCGGCGTGACCCCTACGCCGGTCGCCACCGAGTCGTGAGGTCTGTCCGGATTGGGTGCGTCTGCGCCGGCCGGACGTTCGCGTAGCCCCTGGGGGCATGGTCGCTATACTGAGCGTGCGAGGCGAGGAAGCCACGCGCGAAGGGCGGACGGGCCTTTGAGCGACGGCAGCGACCATCCACGCGAGGCCTGTGGCGTCTTTGGCGTCTACGGCCCGGGAGAGGATGTCGCTCGGCTTACCTTCTACGGGCTCTACTCACTGCAGCACCGCGGCCAGGAGAGCGCCGGCATCGCCACGAGCGATGGCGGTCCGGTGCGGCTGCGCACGGGCATGGGGCTCGTCTCGCAGGTGTTCGATGAGCCCGACCTCGCGCGCCTGCAGGGTCACGTCGCCATCGGACACACGCGCTACAGCACCGCGGGCGGATCGCTGGCGCGGAACGCGCAGCCGATCGTGGTGCGCGACCGCGAGAGCGGCACGGAGATCGCCGTCGCCCACAACGGGAACCTCGTCAATGCGGACGTGCTGCGCGAGGACGTGGCGGCGATGGGAGTGGAGCTACACGGCACGGCCGACACGGAGCTGATCGCGCACCTGCTGACGCTGGCGCCCGCGGGCACGTGGGAGGAGCGCTTCCACTACGTGATGCGGCGGGTGAGCGGGGCTTACTCGCTCACCATCATGACGCCGGACACGCTGTTCGCGGTGCGCGACCCGCTGGGCGTGCGGCCGCTGTGCCTGGGGCGGCTGGGCGAGGGGTGGATCGCGGCTTCGGAGACGTGCGCGCTCGAGCATCTGGGAGCGACGATCGAGCGGGAAGTGGAGCCGGGCGAGGTGATTCAGATCGACGAGACGGGAATCCGCAGCTTCTTCCCGCTGGGAAAGTCGGAGCGGACGGCGGGGTGCACGCTCGAGTACGTCTATTTCGCGCGGCCCGACAGCCGCCTCTCGGGCGAGCTGATCTACCTGGCGCGGGAACGGCTGGGGGAGGAGCTGGCGCACGAGCAGCCGGCGCCGCCGAGCGCGGACCTCGTCATCGGCGTACCCGACTCGGGCATTCCGGCTGCGATCGGGTTCGCGCGGGAGTCGGACCTGCCGTATCGCGACGGGCTCGTGAAGAACCGCTACGTGGGACGCACGTTTATCCAGCCGGACCAGCGCATCCGCGACGCGGGCGTGGCGCTGAAGTTGAACGCGATGCGCGAGGTGCTGGAGGGGCGGCGGGTGGTGGTGGTGGACGACTCGATCGTGCGGGGGACGACGAAGCCGCGGGTGATGGACCTGCTGCGCCGGGCGGGGGCCAAGGAGGTGCACGTACGCATCGCCTCGCCGCCGATCATCGCGCCCTGCCACCTGGGGGTGGACATGGCGACCCGGTCGGAGCTGATCGCGGCGAACAACACGGTGGCGGAGATACGCGAGCACATCGCAGCCGACTCGCTGGGCTACCTGAGCGTCGACGGGCTGGTGCGGGCGACGCGCCGGCCGTCCGGTTCGCTCTGCAACGGCTGCTTCACGGACAGCTATCCGATGGACGTGCAGGACCAGCTGCCGCTGGTGGCCCCCCGGCAGGAACGCGAGCTGGCAGCATCGCGCACCCGAAGCAGCTGACCGGGCCGACCCGACCCGAAGGGACAGGCATGGGCGTCTCTGAAGAATCGACGGGGGAGGCGCGGCTGACGGCCGCCTATCCCCAGCTGTTCACTCGAGACATGGAGCGAGCGGCGGCGTTCTACCGGGAGCAGTTCGGTTTCGAGGTTCGCTTCCTGTTCGGCGACCCACCGGTGTACGCACAGTTCAGCCGGGACACGGTGCGGCTCAACATGCGCCAGGTCGACGCCCCCGTGCTCGACCGGGAGGCGGCCGAGCGGGGCGAGCTGCTGGCCGCCTACCTCGAGGTCGACGATGTCGAGGGGCTGTACCGGGAGTACGCCGGGCGCGACGTCGACTTCTACCTGCGGCTTCAGATGAAGCCGTGGGGGCTCAAGGGATTCATCGTCCGGGACCCGGACGGGAACCTGCTGAACTTTTCGGAGCCGGCCGACCCAAGCTAGCGCTCGAGGTAGGGCTCCAGGAGCTGGGGCACGCGCAGGTGCTCGGGGATGCGCTCGGGGCCGATCGTGCGGTCGAGCGTCTCGGCGCAGTGCCAGATGCGCCGCTCCTGGTAGCTGACGGGAATGCCGATGAGGCCCGGGGAGTCGAGGGACTTCTGCATGGGCGTCATGTTGCGGGTGTCCTCCTCCATGACGACCGTGCGCTGGTGGAGGCGGTCGGCGCGCATCTGGACGATGGCGGGATCGTCGTCGTCGCCCCAGTCGTTCTGGAAGGTGACCCACTCGAAGAGGGTGTGGTCGATATCGATGGGCCAGCAGAGGAGGAAGGGCATGCCCGTGGAGCCGACGGGGGTGATGAGGTTGGGGAAGATGCTGAAGGCGGTGCTGGTGCAGTTGACCATGGGCACGACGGTCTCGATCTCGGGGATGGGGCCCCTGACGGCGAAGCTGCGCATCATGCCGAGGCCCGGGCGCCAGTCGAGGGGGTCGTCCATGCCCGAGGCGGCGGCGGCGCGCTTCGTGACGGGCGTGATCATGCGGGAGTGGCCGTGGGGGAAGAGGCCCATGGTGGCGCCGCGCTGATCGATCGAGGTGACTCCATCCTTCTGGTGAATGTGCTTGAAGTGATAGACCTCCTGGAAGGCTTCGACCGTCACCTTCCAGTTGCAGTTGATGACGAGCGAGTCCTTCTCGAAGAGGCGCAGGTTCTCGCCCTGGAACTGGGCCATCTGGCGTGCAATGGGGCCGAGCCACTCGAGGAGGGGCATGGCGTCGGGGTCCTGATTCACGAAGACCCAGCCGTCCCAGACCTCGCAGCGGTACTCGGTGAGGCTGCGGTCCTCGTAGGGGATGGCGTCGAGCTGTTCGCCGAAGGGCACGGCGACGAGATGGCCGTTCGTGTCGTAGGCCCAGCCGCGGCGCTGGCAGCGGAGGGCGCCATCGGGGAGGGTGCGGCGCGGGAAGTGCTGCTGGCGGAAGAGCTTGCCGGGGGCGTCGAACTCGACCTCGGTCCGCAGGTGGCTCTCGTCGTGCCAGGGGACGAGCGGGGCGTTGTTGGGGCTCTCGTTTCGGAAGGCGCGGATGCGCATCTCGTCATCGCGGACGAGGACCACGGGCGTGTCGCGAAGCGACTCCCAGACCCAGTAGCTGTCGACCTCGGGCAGGTCTTCCTGGCGGCCGGCGAGCAGCCAGGTTCGCGGCCAGAGGTGCTTCTGCTCAAGCTCGAAGAACTCGGGGTCGGTGTAGCGTCCACCGGGGATGTCGGGGAACTTGGGGAAGCCCTCGGGAGGACCCTCGCGGGAGAACTCGTAGCGGATCTCGTTCTTCAACTGCTCAATGAGCGTGTCTTCCATGGAGTCCTCCGGGACACGACGCCGGGAAATTCGGGCCATGCGCGAGTAGGGTCGCAGAGGGGCGGGCGGGCGGTCAACGGGATGCGAGCTGGCGTGGCGGGCTACGGCAGCTCCGCCGCCAGCAGCTCGCGACTGAACTCGCCGATCCTGTCGCGGATGCCGCGGAAGACCTCGGCCATCTCTTCGTCATTCATCCAGGGATAGTCGGGGTCTTCGAACGCGCGGTGCAGGGTTCGCCTGGCGCGGGGAAAGACGGGGCAGGCCTCTCGGGCGGCGTCGCAGACGGTCAGCACGAGGTCGAACTCAGCATCGAGATAGCGGTCGACGTGGTCGGAGGTGTGCCCCGAGATGTCGATCCCGACCTCGGCCATGACGTGAATGGCGATCGGGTGCACGGTCTTGGGTGCGGTGCCAGCACTGGAGACAGCGACCCGATCCCTGCCCAGCGACTGGAGCCAGCCGTGCGCCATCTGGGAGCGGGCGCGGTTTCCGGTGCAGATCACCAGCAGGCGAAACGGTTCGGCGCTTTCCATGGGGCCTCCGGGAGAGAGCGAGCGGGGGTGGGCATCCAGCGTGACAGGGGCCCGCGATAGCGGTCAACGGCGCCGGGCGATACGGGGTTGCGCACGTCCGTATCATCGTCAGCGTCAGGTAGCGCGAGGAGGACGCAATGGCCAGCTTCGAAGACGTGAACATCGACGACGAGCTGGAGCCGCTGGATCGCACGCCGACCGAGGACGACGCACTTCGTTTCATGGGCCAGGACCCAGCGACGAAGAGCCGCTTCAGCGACTCGGCGACGGCGCAGCGCGAGGGCTTTCGCGGGGCGGTGGTGCCGGGGCTGATGAAGCTGGCGTGGATCACGAGCTACGCGAGCGACTGGGCGGGGCAGGGGGCGACGGTGCGGAGCGTGCGCGTCGCGTACCGGCGGCCCGACTTCGCGGGGAATCCGCTCATGGTCGCGGGTCGGGTGGTGGACAAGCGGGAGGAGGAAGGCCGCAAGCTGGTGGACCTGGAGGTGGTCACGCTGATGGAGGATGGGCAGCCCTCGGTGCGGGGCAACGTGCAGGTGGAGTTCGACGCATAGGGATGGGAGGGCCAGCGGAGACGCTGGAGCAGGTGCGCGCGATCTGCCTGGCGCTGCCGGAGGCGGAGGAGAAGGAGGCGTGGGGCATGCCCACGTTTCGGGTGCGGGGGAAGCTGTTCGCGCACTTCGCCGACAACCACCACGACGATGGGCGCGTGGCGCTGTGGCTGAAGCCGGAGCCGGGCGTGCGAGACCTGCTGGTGGAGGCGGCGCCAGAACGGTTCTTCGTGCCGGCCTACGTGGGGCCGCGGGGATGGGTGGGGCTACGGGTCGACGGGGAGGTGGACTGGGACGAGGTGGTGGACCTGGTCGAGGACTCGTGGCGGCAGATCGCGCCGAAGCGGGTGGTGGCGGCCTTCGATTCGGCCCGGTCCTAGCGGGGCCAGCCGCCCAGCCCGAGCCACACCGCGATCGAGCCCGCGAGCGAGATCGCAACGAGAGACACGCCCACCCAGAAGAGGGAGGCGCCCTGCCCCACCAGGCCGGGCGTGCCGCGGCGGCGGGCGGCGATGGTGCTGAGCACGACTCCGGGGAGCACGAGCGCAAGCCAGGCGATCGAGGCGCTGAAGAGCACGATCGACCAGACGCGCAGGGCGTGCCTTGCGACGTTCTCGGCGGTAGCGTTGAAGGCGCCGCCCCAGGCGGCGAAGGCCAGCGCGAGCGGAGCGATCACGGCAATGATGACGGCCCACTGCCAGAGCGGGCCGAGAAGCACACGTCGCGCGCCACGGGGAGCCGTGACCCTCGTCATGGGCACGATCGTACCGCCGACCGCGGTTGTGGGGAGTGGCGGCAGGGCTCGCCGGAGGCGAGACCGGGGGTGGGGCGGCTCCCTGGACTCAGGCGGCGCCGCCCCACCCGTTGGGTAGCGCCTAGATGGATTCCTTCAGGTTCTTGGCGGCCTTGAAGGCGGGCGCGCGCTTGGCGGCGATCTGGATGGTCGCGCCGGTGGCGGGATTGCGGCCCATGCGGGCGCCCCGCTCACGCGTCTCGAACTTGCCGAAGCCGCCAATAGAGACCTCGCCGCCACCCTGGAGCTCGCCTGCGATGAGGCCCTGCCCGGGAACAGTGCTAAAGATCGCATCAACGACCTCAGCAGCCTTGGCCTGCGTGATCTCGGTCTTCCTGGCCAGTGCGGCCACCATCTCGGTCTTGTTCATGGCAATCTGCCCTCCTGAACAGTCGAAACTGGTAAGAGACTATAGCGCATTAGCGCTTTCGTCACCTGTCTCCGTCAACTGATCAGGGGGAAGGGAGCGGCTGGGGAGAGGCGCGGGTATCATCTGCGGCCTGCCGCAGGGGCGGGCCGAGCCCGGTGCGTGGAGGGAACCAGACGTGCGACCGACGAGCGACGAGCTGATCGTGGGCATACGTAACGTGCTCGAGGACGTGCTCATCCCGGAGCTGCAATCGGACTGGGCGCAGGCGATGGGCACGCAGATGGCGCTCATGCTGCAGCACTTGGAGGGACGGGCGGATCGCGAGCCCGACTTCCTTGCGGGTGAGAACGGGAAGCTCGAGGCCGTGCTCGCGAAGGCGAACGCCGCTCTGGGGGACGATGCGGTGGCGGCGCCGGCTCGACCGGCGGATGAGGGGCTGGAGGGGCTGCGCGAGCACAATGAGGCCCTGCGCCAGGCGATCACCGACGCTATCCACGCCGCCTACGAGCAGGGCGAATACCGCTTCCACGACCTTCCCGCGGATCGGCTCGGGATCACCGACGACCTGATGGAGATCGCGACGCGGCAGGCGGAGTTCTGGCAGCCCATCGGGTTCACCTACCCGGGAAGGCAGCGGAGGTAGGGCGATGCCGTACCAGCCGGAGGTTCGCAAGGACGACGCGGCCGCCTTCCTCTCCGACGCGCTCGGCAAGCCGGTGCAGGTGGTGGAGCTGAAACGGCTCGCCTCGGGGCAGTCGCGGGAGACGCTGGTGGTGAAGACGGACCAGCCGGACGAGGCCGAGCTCGTCTTCCGCATCGAGCAGGGCGGGGTGCTGGGCACCTCCAGCGAGCCCGAGTTCAAGCTGTTGCAGGCGCTGCACGGGGGGCCGGTACCGGTGCCGAAACCGCGCTGGCTGGTGGAGGATCCGCAATGGTTCGGCTACCCCTTCATGGTCACGGAGCGGGTAGAGGGGGACGGCGGCTTCGGGTACCTGGCGGAGCCGGAGAAGGCGCAGACCATCCTGCGGACCTACATCAAGTCGATCGGGGAGATGCACCGCTACTCGTGCGAGGAGCTGGGACTGCACGATCTCGGCATCCCGAAGGACACTCGCCAGAGCACGCTGGAGCAGCTCGACCTGTGGACGGATCGCTACGAGCGCTACCGCTACGTGCGGGAGCCATTGCTGGAAGAGGCGATCGCGTGGCTGCGGCGCAACATCCCGGAGCCGAAGCGTCCAGTGCGCCTGAACCACGGCGACCTGAGCGCCGGAAATTTCATCCTGCACGAAGGGAAGATCATGGCCCACGTCGACTGGGAGTGGTCGAACCTGGGCGACCCGATGGAAGACGTGGCCTTCTTTGCCTACATCAAGGGGCGGATGTTCGGGCCGCCGGAGCCGATCCTCGATCTGCTGCGAGAGGTAGAGGAGTTCGAGATCGGCGGTGACGAGCTGCTCTACTGGGAAGTCTTCAACTATTTCAAGGCAGCCTGCGCGAACATCGCGACGCTGAAGGTGTTCAACGAAGGGCGCAACTACGGCCTGAACATGGTGGCGATCGGGACCGGCGGCTTCCTGGGATTCACGCGACGCACGGCGGAAGCGCTGCGAACCGCTTCCGGGTAAGCTGCCCGACAGGACTCGGTAAAGGGAACTGGCCGGAACTTGACCGGGCGCGTAGACTCGGCCCGCTATACGCTCATGGAAACGAAGGGGGATTCATGAAGAAACTACGCTTTGGCCTTCTCGCTGCCGCGGTGGTGGCGATAGTGGCCCTGGTTGCCGTGGCTTGCGGCGACGACGACGGAGACGGCGGCGGCGAAGGCCGCGGCAACACGGTCCAGACGATCAAGGACCGCGGGGAGCTCAAGTGCGGCGTCAAGCAGACGCAGCCGCTCTTCGGGTTCCGCGAGGCGGACGGCACGGTCGTAGGCTTCGACATCGAGTTCTGCAAGGCGCTTGCAGCCGCCGTTTTGAAGGACCACACGAAGGTCGAGTACATCGACGCTTCGGACGCGTCCACACGCTTCGAGCTGCTGAACGAGGAAGAGATCGACGTGCTCATCCGCACGACGACGATCACGGCCTCGCGTGACCGGGAACTGGGCGTGGACTTCGCCCAGACGACGTTCTACACGGGCCAGGGCTTCGCGGTTCGCACCGACTCCGGGATCGACTCGACCTCGGATATGGGCGACGCAATCATCTGCGTCCAGACCGGTACGACCACCGAGCAGAACGTGGCCGACCACTTCACGGACATCGGCCTCACCTACGACCCGCAGGGCGGCCTGAGCCAGGACGTCGCGGACGCGTTCTTCGCCGGGCGCTGTGACGTGCTGACGGCGGACGCTTCGGACCTCGCCTCGCGCATCGCCGTTCGCGACGACGCGGCCGACTACAAGATCCTTCCGCAGATCATTTCGAAGGAACCGCTCGCTCCCGGCGTGCGGGACTACGACAGTGAGTGGAAGGACGTGGTGAACTGGGTCGTCCACGGCCTGATCAGGGCTGAGGAGATCGGCATCACGAAGGCGAACGTGGCACAGATGGCGGCGAACCCGCCGAACACTGAGGTCGCGCGCCTGCTCGGCGTCCCGTTCCAGGGCGGCGAGGTGGCGGCACTCGGCTTCGACAGCGTTGACCCGCAGTTCATCCAGCGGGCCATCGCGGCCGTCGGCAACTACGGCGAGATCTACGACCGCACCATCGGGAACAACATCCCGCGCGCGTGCACGTTGAACGACCTCGTCATCAACAACTCCGGCTGCCCCGACGGGCAGGGCGGCATCCAGTACGCACTGCCGTACCGCTAGGCCACACCGCTGAGAGCCCTTCGGGGTTCGCAGAGGCAACTACAACGAAGGGGGCGCCCAGTGGGCGCCCCCTTTGTGTCTCCTCCTGTCCCCGTAATTTGCCCCCACTTTTCCCTCCGATCCCGTTATTCTTGCGCCTGCGTTCTGTGACGCGCCGGGGGAAGGGGGTTGCAATGACCCAGCAGGCGCCAGGCATCCACGCAGCCGTGCCCGAAACACGGGCGGACGGCGACCTGCACCCAGGTGAAGGCCCATGGCAGTAGCGGCGGGCGGCGCGCCACCACCATCGTCGGAAGTCCCACTCCTCTACCGGCGTGGCATTCGCCGGCTTATGACGCAGGGCATCTACGTGGCCCTGACGGCCGTGGTGATCGGGTACGTGTACACGTCGCTCGACCTGCGCGAGTTCGGCTTCGGATTCCTGAGCGAACCGGCGGCGTTCAAGGTCGGCAACCAGTGGCTGACGGACGTCGACGGGGTCACGAACTCGCGCATCACGATGTACCTGGTGGGTGTGTGGTCATCGCTGCGGGCGGTGTTGGTGGCGATCGCGCTGTCGACGGTGATCGGGGTGCTGATCGGCGTCGCGCGGCTGTCCTCGAACTGGCTCGTGGCGCAGATGGCGATGCTCTACGTGGAGATCTTCCGGAACACGCCGCTGCTGGTTCAGGTGGTGCTGGTCTACACGATCCTGCTGATAGGGGCGCCGCTCATTGAGAACGTCGTCAACGTGGGCGACTTCTTCTTCATCTCGAATCGCGGGATGGCGATGCCCTGGCCGGTGCCGGACTCGGGGTTCTGGGGCACACCGGACTGGTTCGTGGGGGTGTGGGTAGCGGCCCTGCTGGCGATCGGGTTCGTGGCTCAGCGGGTGCGAGCCGATCGGCAGGGTCGAGAGCGGGAGACTGGCCAGCCGCACTACCCCAACCGCTGGGCACTGGGCGTGTTCGCGGTGGGCGCGGTGATCTCGTTCTTCGCGCTGGGGGCGCCGGTGAGCATTGACGAGCCGGTCATCGTCGGCACGCACTACATCGAGGGCATGGTGATGGAGCCCGAGTTCACCGCGCTGGTGGCGGGGCTCACGCTCTATACGAGCGCCTTCATCGCCGAGATCGTGCGGGGCGGCATCCAGGCGCTTCCCAGGGGGCAGACCGAGGCGGCCAATGCCGTCGGGCTCTCCGGCTACCAGCGGCTGACGCTGGTGATCCTGCCGCAGGCGCTGCGGCAAATCATCCCGTCAGTCACGAACCAGTACCTGAACATCAACAAGAACTCCTCGCTGGCGTACGCGGTCCTGTACGACGACCTCTTCCGGGTCGCCAACATCGTGCAGAACAAGGCCGGGCACGCCCTCGAGATGTTCTTCGTCATCATCGTCACCTACATGCTGATCTCGTTCGCGATCTCGGTGGTGATGAACTTCTTCAACGCGCGCGTAACGGCGCAGAGGATCTAGGGAGGGTGCGCTGATGGTCGACATGCCGGCACAGAACCCGCAGCGCATCGTGCTGCCGCCCCACCGTGAGCGGGCGCGGCGGCCACGGATCGTGCGCTTCCGCGAGTGGGCGCGCCGTAACCTCTTCAACTCGCGGGCGGGCACGGCCCTGACGATCATCACGGCCGCGATCCTCGCGCTGATCGTCTACGGCGTCGTCTATTTCGTGTTCGTCGACGCGAACTGGCGGGTGATCACGGAGAACCGGTGGCTGCTGTTCGCGGGCGGCTACCCGATGGACCAGGAGTGGCGACTCTGGTTCAGCGTCATGTTCGTGTTCCTGCTCATCGGGCTGACCTACGGCACGTGGGCGAGCCTGGGCAGGCGGGACCACCTCTTCATCGTCCTGGCCTCGGGCTTCGCGATCCTCCTGCTGGCGCACGGGGGCGCGGCCATCTGGTCGACCATCTGGTACCTGATCGCGGTCGGACTGCTGTACGCCGGCTACGCGATCATGATCCGGATGCCGCGGGAAGCGGGCCCGGGGCGAACACTCCAGCAGCGCAGCGTGGCGGGGCTGCTGATCGCGGCGCTGCCGATCATCCTGATCGTGCTGCTGGCCTTCGGCGGGGCTCGCCCGCGCGAGCTCGAGGGGTTCGTGCTGAACCTGGTGCTGGCGCCGGTGGGTATCGCCGGAGGGCTTGTCATCGCTATCCCGCTGGCGCTGGGGCGAGCCTCCCGAATGCGGGCGATCTCGTGGACCTGCACGACCTACATCGAGGTGGTGCGCGGGGCACCGCTGCTGGGCTGGCTCTTCGTGGCGCTGTTCATCCTCGACGACGTGATCGGGGGCGAGCTGATCGTGCGGGCAATGGTGGTGCTGGCCGTGTTCACCGCGGCCTACATGGCCGAGTACATCCGCGGCGCCCTGCAGGCGCTCCCGGGCGGTCAGTCAGAGGCGGCGCACGCCGTTGGTCTGAACCAGTTCCAGTCGATGCAGCTGATCGTCATGCCGCAGGCGTTACGTATCTCCATCCCGCCGATGGTCGGGCAGGCCATCTCCATCTGGAAGGACACGACGCTGGTAACGGTGATCCTGCCGCTGCGGGAGCTGAAGGGGAACGCCGACTCGGCGATCGCACAGTTCGAGTTCACGCCCGACCGGATCGAGGCGTACGTGTTCGTAGCCGTGGTCTTCTGGGTCGTGGCGTTCATCATGTCGCGCATTTCGCAGCGCGTTGAAGGCTCGCTGGGCATCGGCGAGCGCTAGCATCTGAGGGGAGAGCCCGATGACGACCGAAACCGAAGCCACACCCACCAGGGACCTCGAGTCCATGGAAGACATCATCATCGCCGAGAACGTCGACAAGTGGTTCGGCGACTTCCAGGCGCTGGACAACATCTCGATGCGGATCAAGGAGCACGAGATCGTCGTGGTGCTTGGGCCGTCGGGCTCGGGCAAGTCGACCTTCATCCGCTGCCTCAACCGCCTCGAGGAGCACGACGCCGGCCGCATCGTGATCGACGGGATCGAGATGAACGACGACGTCCGCAACCTGAACGCCATCCGCTCCGAGGTGGGGATGGTGTTCCAGCAGTTCAACCTGTTCCCGCACCTCTCGGTGATGAACAACATCACCCTGGGGCCGCGCAAGGTGCGGCGCATGCCGAAGCTGGACGCGGACGCGCTGGCGATGCAGCTGCTGGAACGGGTCGGGATCCCGGAGCAGGCGGAGAAGTATCCGGCTCAACTCTCGGGCGGCCAGCAGCAGCGCGTGGCGATCGCGCGGGCGCTGGCGATGCAGCCGAAGATCATGCTCTTCGACGAGCCGACCTCGGCGCTGGACCCGGAGATGATCAAGGAAGTGCTCGACGTGATGCAGGAGCTAGCGCGCTCGGGCATGACGATGATCGTGGTCACCCACGAGATGGGGTTCGCGCGCGAGGTGGCGGACCGCCTCATCTTCTTCGACGAGGGCTCGCTCGTGGAGGAAGGCACACCCCAGCACTTCTTCGAGAACCCACAAGAGGACCGCACCAAGCTCTTCCTCTCCCAGATTCTTTAATTTTCTGGGCCGGAGCACGTTCGAGCCGTTCGATCGGTTGCCGCCGCGAGGGGTGGACGTGTTGCAGGGTGTCTCTTGCGAGGGACTCGGGCGGAGCCGGCGTGGCGCGGGTGCGGCTGCGGGGCAAAGTCCGTACGATTCGGCGACCACGCCCGCCCGCGGGCGACTGGAGTGAACCGCCATGTCCGTTGCCGACTTCAACCTGATCGCGCCCGAGACGCTGGAGTGCCCGTACCCGTTCTATGAGGCGCTGCACGCCGAGGCGCCGGTCCACTTCGTGCCCGAACTGGGGATGGCCGTGGTGAGCACGTACGAGTTGCTCTCCGAGGTCGTGCACGACCCGATCACGTACTCCTCGTCCATCCCGACGGGGCCGGCCGACCTGGTCATGCAGCAGGACGAAGACGTGGACGAAGAGTTGAAGATGCTGCGCGAGACCACGAATCGGGCAAGCGCGCCCACGCTCCTGGCGGCCGACCCGCCCTATCACATGCGCTACCGCTCTCTCGTGAACAAGGCCCTCTCGGCTCGGCGCGTTGCCAGCATGGAGGGCTACGTACGCGAGATCGTGACCGGGTTGATCGACGAGTTCATCGACGACGGCAAGGTGGACTTCACGAAGCAGTTCGCCGATGAGGTGCCGATGGCGGTGATCGCCGACCAGATCGGGGTGCCGCGGAAGGATCTGAAGGACTACAAGGCGCGTGCGGACGCCGCCATCGGGGGCATCGAGCGGCAGATTCCTCCGGAGGAGGAACGCTCCATCCTGAAGGCGGGGCTGGAACTGCAGGAATACTTCCTGATGCGGGCCCAGGAGGCGCGGGAAGATCCCAAGGACAACATCATCACCACCCTGGCGACGGTCGAGATGGACCACCCCGACGACGGGAAGCGCCCGCTGAACGACGCCGAAATCCTGAGCATCCTCCAGCAGTTGCAGGTGGCCGGGAAGGAAACGACGGCGCACTGCATCGGCAGCACGATGCTGCTCTTCGTCGAGAACCCGGACGAGCTGGCGAGAGTCCAGGACGACCCTTCGCTGATCACGAACATGGTGGAGGAGACGTTGCGGGTGGAGACGCCCGTGCGGGCCCTCTTCCGTCGCACCACGAAGCCGGTCACGCTCGGCGGCGTTGATCTCCCCGAAGGTCAGCTGATGATGCTGATCTACGCGGCGGCGAACCGTGACGAGTGCCAGTTTGCTGACGCTGCGCAGTTCGATGTGGGGCGGGAGAACGCGCGCGAGCAGATGGCGTTCAGCGCGGGGCCGCACTACTGCGTGGGCGCGGCGCTGGCGCGGCTGGAGATCCGCGTGGCGTTCGAGGAGGTCGTGAAGCGGATGAAGAACTTCCGCCTGGACCCGGACTACCCGGCGCCGACGCACCAGCCGAGCTACATCCTGCGGGGTTTGCACAACCTCCACATCCTGTTCGACAAGGCCTAGCGGCTCCTCCTGAAGGGCCTGTTTCCTCCGTTCCGGATGCGTGAAGGCCGTTTGGCACTCTCTTGACAAGAGTGCTAGCAGGGCGCATACTCTTCTCAACTTCACAATCTCATTGTGAGAGGAGTGCTAAGGAAAATGGCAGGAATGGTCCGATACGACCCCTTCGATTCGCCCCGTGAGTTCATGGAGCGCTTCTTCAACCGCGCCTTCGCGACGACCGAGGCAAGCGGCTACGACGAGGGCGCCCTCGGTGTCGACATCTCCGAGACCGAGCAGGAACTGATCGTGCGCGCGTCGCTTCCCGGCTTCGCCGAGGACGAGATCGACGTGCAGCTCCACCAGGGCGTGCTCTCCATCAAGGCGGAGCACAGCGTGAGCGAGGCGCACGAAGACGAGCGCTACCACCGTCGCGAGCGTCGCTGGTCGACGCTGAGCCGGCGGCTGGCCCTGCCGGGCGTGCTGCACGACGCGGACGTGAACGCCGACCTGAAGAACGGCGTGCTCACGCTGCGCATTCCGGTGCCGGCGGCGGCGAAGCCGAAGCAGATCAAGATCGCCACGGGTTAGCTCGTCGCGACCACCGTCCCTCCCCAGGAAGGGGCCGCCCAGGCGGCCCCTTTCTCTTGCCCGCGCTCAGCCGTCGCGCGGGGGACGGGGCAGCCAGGTGTGGTCCATGTCGAAGTAGTCGGACCAGCGAGCGATCTTGCCGTCACGGATGAGGAAAACGCCGCAGACGGGCACGTCCCAGCGCTTCCCCGCGACCTCGAAGCTGTCGGTGCGCTCGTTCAGGACGGCATCGCCGTTGGCGGCCTGGTGGTGGACGACCCAACCGAGGTTCTTGCTACCCCGTTCTTCGTCCGGGGCGCCCCCGCCACCGAGCATGGCGGCGATGTTGGCTCCGCCTTCGATCGGGGGCAGGGGGATGTTGTGGTAGACGGCATCGTCGGTGAAGTAGGGGGCCATGGCCTCGGTGGTGAGGTAGGGGGCGTCCCACTCCCTGCAGAAGCGGGTGACGAGTTCGTCGTTGGCGCGTTCCTGTTCGTTCATGGGGGGTCTCCTCGGGTTTGCAGTCGCGCGCGGATGGTACCGCGTGGGACGGGGCGGGGAGTGGCGCGCTAAGCTCCCCGCCAACACGCACAAGGGGGCGCGCCATGCGCTTGCAGGACAAGGTCGCGATCGTCACGGGCGGGGGACAGGGCATCGGGCGGGAGTACAGCCTGCGGTTCGCCGCAGAGGGCGCATCGGTCGCGGTCGCCGATCTCCGGGCGGAAGAGGCGAAGGAGGTGGAGTCGGAGATCGAGGCGACGGGCGCCTCGGCGCTCGCGATCCACGCCGACGTGGCCGACGAGGCGGGGGCGGCCAAGATGGTGGCGGACACGGTCGAGCGCTTCGGGCGGGTCGACATTCTCGTGAACAACGCCGCCATCTACTACGACCTGGAGGTGGGTGACCCGAGCATCGACTACCTGCGGCGGGTGCTGGACGTGAACCTGGTGGGCATCCTCGTTAGCGGTCGGGCGGTGTTCCCGCAGATGAAGGAGCAGGGCGGCGGCTCGATCATCAACATCTCCTCCATCGCCTCCTACATGTTCAACAAGCCGCCGGGGGAGGTGGAGAACTTCCCCAACTACGCCTACGGACTCTCGAAGTCGGGGGTGGTGTACCTGACGAAGTCGATGGCGAAGACGGCGGGGCCCTCGAACATCCGCGTGAACGCGATCGCGCCGGGCGTAACGATGACGGACGCCACGAGGCGGGTCGTACCGGAGGCGTTCGCGGAGCACATGCGGCAGCAGGCGGCGCTGGGCACGTCGCTCGAGCCCGGCGACCTGACGGGGACGGCCGTGTTCCTGGCCTCGGACGAGAGCCGCATGATGACCGGCCAGACGCTGATCGTCGACGCCGGCATCTACGCGAACGGCTGACGCGTGTCGGGCGAACTCCTCGAGGGCAAGGTCGCGGTCGTCACGGGCGGGGCGATGGGGATCGGGCGCGCCTGCGTGGAGGCGCTGGCGGCCGAGGGCGCGAGCGTCGTGACGTGCGACGTGCGGCCGCTGGTGGAAGAGGTCGCGGACG
>VXLW01000097.1:17029-26776 GCA_009841435.1 Dehalococcoidia bacterium
GGTCGCGGACGTTTCGGAGCCGGAGGATGTCTACACGACGGTCGACCTAGCGACGGAGCGGTTCGGTGGGGTCGATATCCTCGTGAACAACGCCGCGGTCTGGGGCGACCACACGGTGCGCGACCCCCGGAGCAAGGCGCTACGGGAGTACGAGTCGATCATGGGGACGAACCTGCGGGGGTGCTTCCTCTTCGGGCGGGCGGTGATGCCGAGCATGATCGAGCGGGGCGGGGGCGACATCGTGAACATGAGCACCTACTACGTCGTGCCGCCGAAGCCGCTGATGCCGCGGACGCCGGAGGAACTCGCGATTGTGGGCGAGCGGCCGCCGTTCACCGACCTCTACAGCGCCTCGAAGTTCGCGCTCACCGGCCTGACGCAGGCGTGGGCGGGAGCGCTGCGGGAGCACGGTGTGCGCGTGAACGCCATCTGCATGGGCGAGACGGACACGCCGATGCTCCGCGCCTACTGGCAGGGCCGCCCCTTCCCCTACCGTGTGGAGACGTGGATCCGGCCGGAGCAGATCGCGGGGCTGGTGCTGGACCTGCTGCGCGAGGGGCCGGAAGGGCGCACGGGCGAGAACATCGGCGCGTGGGTGGGCGTCCCCGTCGAGCTGCCTCCGCGCGAAGGGGACTGAGGCCAGCTCGTTAGCTCCAGCCGTTCCAGTGGATCACCTCCTCGACCGGCTTGCGCGTGACCGGTCCGAAGCGGCCCTTCGGGTAGCCGACGGGGATGGTGGCGCCAATGGAGACGTTTTCGGGGACGCCGAAGCGCTCCTTGATGGCCTCCTCGTTGGCCATCTGGAAGGTGGTCATGGCGGCGCCGAGGCCGAGGGCGCGGGCAGCGAGGAGGAGGTTCTGGGTGGCGGGGTAGACGGTCGACCACATAAACATGGGGTTGGGCTCGCCACCCGGCGGATAGCCGTTCTCGACACAGGGGAAGATGACGGCGGGCACCTGGTCGAAGTTGTTCACGAGCTCGGCGACGGCGCGCATCATGCGGGCTGGCGGCTCGTCGCCCTCGGGCACCTGGAAGCGCGCGCCGAACTGTTCGCGCATGAGGTCGCCGAGGAATTGCTTGCCCTCGGGCTCATCGACGATGAGGAAGCCCCAGAGCTGGGTGTTGCCGGCGCTGGGGGCGCGGGTGGCGGCGTGGACGAGCTTCCGCAGAAGGTCGCGGTCGACGGGGTCGGGCTTGAGCCGGCGCATGGCGCGGCAGGTGTCCATGACTTCGAAGATGTCGTTGGTAATGCTCATGGCGGGAGTGTAGCGCGGACGGCCTCCCGGAGGGCGTCGCGGGGCGCTAGACTGCGGCCATGCCCATCAACCTCGACCTGCCAGACATTCTGCGCGACGACCACGACGCGACCTACACGGCGCATCAGCTGGAACCGACGATCGCGCGGCTGCGGGACGCGGTGGGCGACCTCGGCACGGAGGAACCGACGCCGCAGGGTCTGGCGGCGGCGTGGACGCGGATCGCGGAGCTGCGGCTGCCTCGCAAGGCCGTGCCAGGGCCGGTGCTGGACGAGATTGAGGACCTGGTGGTTGAGTGGGGTTCGCGCGGCATGGGCGGAATCGCGCGCCATGCCTACTCGCTCAGCCCCGAGGAACTCGGGCGCGAGGCGGAGCGTATCCGGGACATGCTGGAGGCGACGGAGGCGGCGGCCGCGAGCGCGCCTCCGGGCCCGATGTTCCTGAGCGAGTAGCGGCCTCCGGGCCGGCCGTCATGAGCGCCGAGGCGATCGCGGCCACGGAAGGGTGGTTCCAGAGGCGGGGCGTCCCCCACTTCATCCAGAACTACAACGCCCGCGAGGACATTCTCACGCGGGCCATGCCGTTCTTGGTCCTTGCGCTCCTGCTTGAGGCCTTCCTCTTCGTGAACCCGAGCCTTCCGTGGTGGGTGAACGTGCTGGTCGTGGGGTTTGTGCTGTTGCTGATCCCGGGAATCTGGGCGGGGCTCAACTTCCTGCGGGGACGGAGGCTGCTGGCGCTGCCGCAGCGGGTGGGGTGGGTGGAGGTGGCCGTGTACCTGGTTCTTCCAGGCGCCCTCGCAGCCACTCTCGACCTGAACTGGACACACCTCTTCTCGCTCATGTTCTTCAACGCAGTGATTCTGGCCGTGATCTTCGCCGTCGTGAGCTACGGGCTGCTGCCCATCCTGGGCTGGGCGGGCTTGCTCCTCGTCCGGAACGTCCGCGACGTCGCGGGGCTGTTCGCACGGGCGCTGCCGTTGCTGCTCCTGTTCGTGACGTTCCTCTTCATCACCGAGGAGGTTTGGAGAGTGGCAGGGGGCCTTGAGGATGCTCTCCTCGGGCTTCTGGTCGGACTCTTCGTCGTCGTGACCGGCGCCTTCCTCGTGTCCCGGCTGCCCGGCGAGATCGGCGAGCTGGAGACGTTCGACAGCTCTCAACGCGTAGAGGGACTCGTGCGGGGAACGCCCGCCGAGGAGCTGGCGATGGACGCGCGGGCGCTTCGGCTGGATGCCCCGCTCAGCAGGCGGCAGTGGCTCAATGCGGGGCTGGTCGTGCTCTTCAGCCTGACGCTACAGGTGGCGTTCGTAAGTGTCGTGCTGGGGGCCTTCTTCGTCGCCTTCGGGGTGATCGCGATGGACGAGGCGCTGGTCCGGGACTGGATCGGCCAGGAGCCGCAGGTCCTCCTCTCGATCGACGACGGCACCGGGACTGTGCTCACGCTCGCGCATGTGAAGGTGGCGGTCTTCCTCACCGCCTTCTCGGCCTTCTACTTCACGGTGAGCATCGTCACAAACGCGGACTACCGCGCGCAGTTCTTCGAGGACGTGGTGCGCGACCTGCGGCAGGCGCTGGCGGTGCGCACCGTCTACGTCTCCGCTACCGAGCAGGACGCGGCGACGGAGGTGGAGGTGGCGGCGGGGCGCTAGGGCGTGACGTCAGGCGCCCGTGATCTCCCCGAGTTCCTTCCAGGGGCGGGCGCGGCGCGCGTTCCAGTGCGCGACCCAGCTATCGACGATGCCCTGACCGCCGTGGTGGTAGTCGACCTCGAGGGTGACCTCGCCGTCGTCGTTGAACTCGAGGCGGGACATGCCCTCGAAGCTGGCCCAGCGTCCGTAGTCGTCGCTCTCTTCGTCCATGATCTGGCCGTAGGCCATCCAGAGGACGGCCACGCCACGGTGGCCCTCGGCGACGTAGAGCTCCTCGACGGGCACGCGCAGCGTGATGCCGACGCGCCGGCTGGCCCAGAACTCGCGAATCTCCTCGCGGCCGCGCAGGGGCTCGGCGTGGCCGACGATGTCACGCATGACGGCGTCCTCGGCGAACCACTGGTCGGGACCGTAGGGGTCGCCGCTGCTCCAGCCGCCCTCCTCAAAGAGCTTGCGGGCGGTTTCGAGATCGTTGGGTCCGACGGGCATGGCGCACTCCTCAGTGGTGTCTGGCGGGTCGGGAACGAAAGCGTCTGGCGGGCGGCTAGGCGCCGGTGATTTCGCCGAGCTCCTTCCAGGGGCGGGCGCGGCGCGCGTTCCAGTGCGCGACCCAGCTATCGGTCACGCCCTGGGGGCCGTGGTGGTAGTCGACCTCAAGGGTGACCTTGCCCTCGTCGTTGAACTCGAGGCGGGACATGCCCTCGAAGGTGATCCACTTGGCGTAGTTCTCGTTCTCTTCGTCCATGATCTGGACGTAGGCCATCCAGAGGACGGCGACGCCGCGGTGGCCCTCGGCGACGTAGAGGTCCTCGACGGGCACGCGCAGGGTGATGCCGACCTTCTGGCTGGCCCAGAACTGGCGGATCTCCTCGTGGCCACGAAGCGCATCCTCATGGCCGACGATGTCGCGCATGACAGCGTCCTCGGCGAACCACTGGTCTGGGCCGTAGGGGTCGCCGCTGCCCCATCCGCCTTCTTCAAAGAGCTTGCGGGCGGTCTCGAGATCGTTGGGTCCGACGGGCATGGCGCACTCCTCAGCCGCCGTCTGGCGGGGCGGAGATTCTAGCGCACAGCGATGGGCGGTCGCTTGGGCTCAGTCGCTCCCGCCGCTCGCGAGGGCGGCTTCGACCTGCATGCGGTCGTCCTCCCAGAGGAGGTTCACGATGAAGCCGAGGGTGTCGTCCTCGAAGTCGAGGCCGTCAAGCTCGTCGAGGGTTGACGCGAGGAGGCCCGTGACATCGACGTAGGCGAAGGTTGCCAGCTCGTTGTCCAGGCTGGAGACAGTGGCGGCGAAGTGCCCGGAGGCCGCGAGGGAGGGGCCGGCGCCGTCGAGCACGGCCTCGAGGGCCGCGGTGGTCGGCCCGAGGGCGGCAATGCCGTCCTCGACCAGCAGGGCCACCTCGCCTGCGTCGAGGGACTCCGCGAAGAGCTCCTCAAGGAGCTCCCGGGCGTACTCCTCGTTGTCGACCTCGGCGAGGATGACGAATTCGAAGTCGTCCGCGTCCGCGGAAGGCCACAGGGCCAACGCGAGTTCGCCCTCGAAGAGGGAAAGGACGTCCTCGACGAGGCCGAGTTCGCCTTCTTCGTCGGCGGATTCGAGGACGGCGTCGCGCAGGCGAGCGGCAAGGCCGGTGTCACCGAAGGCCTCGTCAACGACGCCGGCGACATCGTAGGCCGACGCGAAGACGACTGTCTCGGCGGGGACCATCTCGGCGAAGCGGGAGTCGCGGGGACGGAGGAGGGGTACCAGCGGGCCCGGATCGCCGAGCATCGCGGCCTCGACGCGGAACGAGTCCTCGTCGGTCTTCACGACGACGCCGATGGGTTCGGCGAAGAGCTTGTCGAGGCCGACGATGGCGAGGATGTCCGGCTCTTCCCCAGGCGCTTCCTCCGCGCCGGACGGCTCCAGGGCCTCCTCCATCACGCCCGCCAGGTTTCCGGGGTGGATGTAGACGAAGGCGAGCGCGTCGCCCTCGAGAGCGTTGCGGAGGCGGCGGAAGTCGTCGGCATCGGCGAGGGCGCGCGTGTCGCCGAAATGCGTATCGACGATGGCGCGGAGGGTGGGGTCGTCCGCGGCGTAGACGAAGTGGTCGCCGATGACGGCGAGGACGCCGCCCTCCTCCATCACCTTGTAAGGCACGTCGCGGTACCTGCGTCCCTCGAAACTGTCGCTGCGCCGGTCCAGGATGACCGCCTCGGCGGCGCTCGCATCGTTGGCTCGGAAGATGACGGCGCCCGCAGGGTCTCCAGCGTCTCCGTCCCTGCTGCTTGAGATGAAGAAGACAGCAGCGCCCCCGAGGAAGGGTTCGACCTCCTCGTCCCAGTCGATGCCCAGCTCGCTTGCGAGCAGCTCACGCAGCTGGGCGAGCGGGTCTTCGGCGCCCACGTCTTCGGACTCGTCGAATGCGTCGCCCCAGGAGGGGGAGTCGAGATCGGTGGAGAGAGCGACGTAGAGCATGGCGTCATCGGGGACGAGGTGGGCGGTGGGGATGTCGCCGACACCGTCGGTGGGAGCGGGCACGCCTCGGTCGCTGAGGACGAAGGAGAGAACGACTATCGCGGCGATGGCCAGGGCGGCGCCCAGGACGAGGGCCAGCCTCGTGGAGGTGAGACGGGAGAGGATCGACACCGGGTACCCTCGCTGACGGCGGTGGCCGCGCGCTGCCTTCAACTATCGCAGGTCCGGGGCGCAGGGGGCATGCGGGGCGCGCGATAATGCGCCCGCCGGCGGTCGCGCGGCGGGAGGACGAGATGCTCGACCTGACAGGGAAGGTGGCGTTCGTAACTGGCTCCGGAAGCGGAATCGGGGAGGGATCGGCGCTCGCCCTTGCGCGGGCCGGGGCGGACGTCGCCTGCACGGACCTCGACGCCGAGCGCGCCGAGGCGACGGCGGCGCAGGTGCGGGCGCTCGGGCGGAACGCATTGGCCGCGGCGGTCGACGTGCGCGATCTGGGGGCGCTGGAGGTAGCCGTGGAGGAGACGGCCGCGCAGCTCGGGCGGCTCGACATCGTGCTTGCGAACGCGGGCATCGCGCGCGGCACGAACGTCCTCACCCTTACGGAAGAGGACCTCGACCTGGTGTTCGACGTGAACACGAAAGGCGTGTTCCTGACGGTGCAGGCGTGCGCCCGCGAGATGGTGCGGGAGGGACGCGCCGGGCGAGTGATCGTCATCTCTTCCGTGAGCGGGGAGCGGGCGGACATGGGTTCCTCGGCCTACAGCGGGAGCAAGGCGGCGGTGCGCATGATGACGCGCTGCTGGGCGCTCGATCTGGCGCCGTTCGGGATCACGGTGAACAGCATCGCGCCGGGGATGACGGACACGCGGCTGTGGGGGGCGGTGGCGGCGCGGCGGGAGGCGCGGGAGATGCTGGAGCGGGAGCTCCCCTTCGGGCGCGTGGGCCAACCGGCGGACATCGGCAACCTCGTCTGCTGGCTCGCCAGCGACGAAGCGGAGTACATGACCGGCACCTACAACGTGATGGACGGGGGCCTGCTCGACAGGAACGGCCTGACCTACCGGGACCTGCCGGACCGGCTGCTGGAGATGCGGGAACAGGTGGCCTCGGAGGGCGGCGAGAGCGTGCTGGCGGCGCTCGACGCGGAGGCGGCGGCGGGGGCGGCACGCGCCGCCGAGCACCGCGAGCGGCATGGACTGTTCTAGGGGCTGGTGGCTGGTAGAGTCGCGAACGCCAACAACGGAGGTACAGCCGTGGTAACTGAGACGCGAGAAGCGCTGGGCCAGGCGGAGATCGATGAGCTTCGCGACAGGACCAAGGCGTTCATGGACGAGCACATCTACCCGAACGAGGAGGCGTTCTCGGAGCACGACGAGGCCGCCGATTCGCTCATGCGCGACCTGCAGGGGCGGACGAAGGGGATGGGGATGTGGGCCCCACACCTGCCGGCCGAGGCTGGGGGCATGGGCATCGGCTTCATGCCGTACGTGTACATGAACGAGATTCTCGGGCGCAGTCCGTTCGCGCCGAAGTCCTTCGGTGCGCAGGCGCCGGATTCGGGGAACGCGGAGATCCTGTGGCAGTTCGGCACGCCCGAGCAGCAGGAGCGCTGGATGAAGCCGCTGGTCGAGGGCGACATCACCTCCTGCTTCTCCATGACGGAGCCGGAAGTCTCGGGGGCGGACCCGACGAACCTGCAGACGACGGCCGTTCGCGACGGCGACGAGTGGGTGATCAACGGGCACAAGTGGTTCACGAGTGGGGGGCTCAAGGCGTCGTTCGCGATCGTGATGTGCGTGACGGAGCCTGATCAGCCGCCGCACAGCCGCATGAGCCAGATCATCGTGCCGACGGACACGCCCGGGTTCGACATCATCCGGCCCGTCCCCGTGATGGGGGACACCGAGGGGCACCACTGCGAGATTCGCTACAACGACGTGCGGGTGCCGCTGACGAACGTGCTGGGCGAGGCGGGCGGCGGCTTCCGTATCGCGCAGAAGCGGCTGGGGCCGGGGCGCATCCACCACTGCATGCGCTGGCTGGGGCAGAGCCAGCGGGCCTTCGAGATCATGTGCGACTACTCGCTCAAGCGGCACGTGTTCGGCGGACCGCTGGCGGACAAGCAGACGATCCAGAACTGGATCGCGGACTCGTACGTCGAGATCCAGGCGGCCCGCCTGCTGACGCTGCGAGCAGCGGAGAAGATCGACACGGGCGACGAGGCGCGGGTGGAGATCTCGGCGATCAAGTTCTTCGGGGCGAAGGTGCTGCACGATGTGATCGACCGCGCGATCCAGACACACGGGGCGCGAGGCGTGAGCGGCGATACGCCGCTGGAGTCGATGTACCGGGCGGCCCGCAGCGCGCGCATCTACGACGGTCCCGACGAGACGCACCGGATGGTGGTCTCGCGGCGCATCCTGCGCAGCTTCCGCGAGGGCGCTGGCTGGGACTTCGCCTCGCTCTAGAGGGGCGAAGGGTCGATGGCGGACGGCGAGTCGGACGGCCTGATCGACGTTCCCGCGCTCGAGCGGTTCCTCGCCGAGCGGGTGCCGGGCGATGACGCGCCGCTCGAGTGCGAGCGGCACGTGGTTGGTTCCTCGAACGTGACGTACTACGTGACGCGGGGGTCGCAGCAGTGGGTGTTGCGCCGTCCGCCCCCGGGGCCGCTCCTGCCGACGGCGCACGACGTGCTGCGGGAGCACCGTTTCATGGCGGCGCTGCAGGGCCGGGCACGGGTCCCCACGCCGGTGATCGCGTGCGACGACGACTCGGTCATCGGAGCGCCGTTCTACCTGATGGAGCGCTGCTTCGGGGCGATGATGCGGGACGGGATCCCGGAGGCGTACGACACGCCCGCGGGGCGGCGGCGGATCGCCGAGGACCTGGTGGCCTCGCTGGTGGAGCTGCACGCGGTCGACTGGGAGGCGGTGGGTCTGCGGGGCCGCGCCTCGGGGTACCTGGAGCGGCAGATGCGGCGCTGGATCGGCCAGTGGGAGCTGACGCGCCCGCAGACGCGAGACCTGCCGGGGCTTGACGAGATCGTGGAGTGGCTGAAGGCGCGGATGCCGGGGGACGCGGGGGCGACGGTCGTCCATGGGGACTACCGGCTGGACAACGTGATGTACGCGGCGGCGGAGCCGCGCGTCGTGGCCATCTTCGACTGGGAGATGGCCACGGTGGGCGACCCGCTGGCGGACGTGGGCTGGCTGCTCTCGTACTGGGGCGACCCGGGCGATCCGCCGCCCCCTCCGGGCTGGGATCCGCCAACGCTCCTGACCGCGCAGGAGGGCTTCCCCGACCACGAGGAGGTCATCGCGCTGTACGAGGAGGGGAGCGGCCGCTCGATGCAGCACGTGGCCTTCTACCACGTGTTCGCCGTGTTCAAGCTGGCGATCATCCTCGAGGGGCTGTACATGCAGCACCTGCAGGAGACCGCGGCGAACCCGGACAGCGCGCGCTTCGAGTGGTTCGTGCCGGTGCTGGTGGACCGGGCGCAGCGTCTGATGGCGGCGGCCGGGCGCTAGCCGCTACTCAGGCGCGAGCGAGGCGACGAGTTCGCGTAACCCCTCTTCGTCGAAGGGACCGAGGGCGGCGTGGATCACCTCGCCGTTGGCATCGATGGCGACGAAGCCCGGGTGACCGCGGATGCCGTAGAGGTCGGAGAAGTCCGCCCCGGCGCGGGTGTTCGCGTCCACCATGGTGAATTCGATCTGGTCCGCGTACTCGGCCTGCAGCGCCGCCCACACGGGGCGGAGGCGGTTTCACGGTCCTCAGGTGTCGATCTGGACGAAGAAGACCTGGGGGCCGGAGATGGCGGCAGGGGCAGCGGTCGGGTCGGGCGACTCCGAGCCACCGGACCCGCAGGCGAGGGCCGTGGCGGCAACGGCGACGGCGGCGGTCAGGGCAAGCGGACGCACGGCTACTGGGGAACGACCGACTCGACGAGCTCGCGGACTCCTTCGGCCCGGGTGGGGCCGAGGGCGGCGTAGGTTATCTCGCCGGTGGCGTCGTACACGACGAAGCCGGGCTGCCCGATGGGAAGGCCGTGGTCGCGGATGAACTCGCGGCCCTCTTCGGTCTCGCGGTCAACGGAGAAGAACTCGACCTGGTCACCGTACTCCTCCTCCAGGTCCGCCCACACGGGGCGGAGCGCATTGCAGGTCGGTCACCACTCGGTGTGGATGAAGTAGACCCTCGGCGTGACGGAGACCGCGGAATCCTCGGGGGCGTCGGCGGCCCGAGCCTGCTGGGTAGCCTCGGGCTGGGCGGGCGCGGCAGTGGGGGCGGGGGGGCCCCCCCCCCGGGGCGAGGCCCCCCCCCCGGGGGGCGCGGCCGTTGGGACAAAGGGTATGTGGGGCATCAGCTTTACTGCACGCGGGGCGAGG
>VXLW01000104.1 GCA_009841435.1 Dehalococcoidia bacterium
CCCCCCCGCCCCCCCCGCCGCCGTGCGTTGGCGGGCGGGGGCGCTTTTCTTTAAATACGCGCGTGGTGGTGGGGGGGGGGGGGCCGGGGCGACGCCCGCAGGGGCGGGAGAGTCGCCGGTGGTGGCCTCGGGGGCCTGTTCGTCGGTGGACACTGGTGGGCTCCGTTTGACCGCGTTGCCCGTCTGATGATGAGGCGAGAGGACGGCCGCTGATGTGGCCTCGATTGTAGCAGCGCCTCGATCTTGGTGCGAAATGAGGACGCTTACCGCAGCGTGAGAGGGGAAACGGGGTCGGTGGGGATTTGAGAACCCGGCGGCGGCCTATTTTCCCACCCAGTTACCCGGGCAGTATCGTCGGCGCTGAGGCGTTTCACTTCCGTGTTCGGGATGGGAACGGGTGGGGCCACCTCGCTCTAGCCACCAGAGCAGTCAGTATCGAGGGGGAGCGGGGGAGGCGCAAGCGCGGGCTAGATGTCGATGGCAACGCCCAGAGCCGTGCCGATTCCATACGTGATCCCGGCGGCGGCCAGGCCGATCGCGAGCTGGCGCACTCCCGAATAGAGCGCGGAACGGCCGGTCCAGAGGGTGACGGCAGCGCCGAGGAGGAAGAGACCGGCGGCGCCGAGGCCGAGGCTGAGGCCGATGGCAAGCCCGCCATCGGCGAAGAACCAGGGGAAGGCGGGCACCAGCGCACCGACGGCAAACAGCAGAAACGAGGTGACCGCAGCGACGGATGGGCGCCCGACGCTCTGCTCGGACATGCCGAGCTCCTCGCGCACGAGTGTATCGAGGGCGGTCTCGCGGTTCTCGAAGACGCGGTCGGCCGTAAGACGGGCGGACTCCTCGGAGAGACCCTTGGCCTGGTAGATGAGTACGAGCTCGGCGCGCTCCTCCTCCGGGTTCATCTCAAGCTCTTCCCGCTCGATCTCCACCTGGCGCTCGAAGGCCTCGCGGCTGCTGCGGACGCTTATCCACTCAGCGAACGCCATGCTGAAGGCCCCGGCGAGAAGGCCGGCGATGCCGGCGAGGGCGACGACCCCCTGGCCCGGATCGGCACCGGCGAAGCCCATCACGAGACTGAGGTTGGAGACGAGACCGTCGTTCGCGCCAAGGACGGCGGCGCGCAGGGCGTTGCCGGAGGCGCCGCGGTGCCGACCCTCGAGGCGGGCGACATCCACGCCCCCACCGGGCTGGCGGCCGAGCTCCTGGAAGAGGCGGGCGTGGGAGCGCTCCGAACCGGGAAGACCCTCGGCGATGGCCTCGGGCTGGTCGTCGTACATGGTGACGGCGTTGAGCTCCATGCGCTCCACGAGGGGGGTGACGAACTGGGTGCCGAAGCGGCGGGCGAGCCAGCCGAGGATGCGAACCTGCGCGCCCGGACGAAATTCGGGGACGTCCACGCCAGCTTCCCGCAGCTTCCCCTCCCAGAGGTCGATGTGGCGCTTCTCGCTCTCGGCGAGGCGCTCGAAGACCGTCTTCAGATTGGGGTCTTCCTCGGCTTCGGCGAGGAGCAGATAGAGGCCCTGACCGTCGACCTCTTCCTGGAGGTTGCGGCGGTAGCGACGGAGGTCGTCAGCGGTGGGAGGCGCGGAGGGGCCGGCTGTCACGACTTCAGTGTAGGGGGAGGGGGAGGCGAGGGGCGAGGCGGGAGCGTGAGCACATCCTCGATGGCCTTAACCCAGTCCGAAGGGAGGCCGTGCTCGCGGGCGCCTTCGAGGAGGAGGGCCTGGTAGGCATCGGTGGTGGGGCCTTCCTCGCCGGGGTTGCAGATGACGTAGGCGAACGCCTGGAGGCTTTCGCCGTTCGCGGATTCCACCCGCAGGTTCTCGCGGCGGTACTGACCGCGGGCCACGCCTTCGTAGCGATCGAGGGCTTGCACGTGATCGTCCGTGACCTCCCATAGAACGCCCCAGACCTCGGAGTCCGGCGCGGGGAGGACATCGGCCACGAGGCCACCACGGCGGTTGCTCCAGGCGTCGAAGGCGAGGCGGTAGCCGGGGAGGCGGGCAACGCTGAGGCAGACGGCGCCGGGACAGCGGTCGGCCATCTGGGAGGAGGCCATGTTGGAGCCGTAAGCGAAATACGGGGGGAGGGGCACGTCAGACGCCGGAGACGGTCATCTCGGCGATACGCACGGTGGGGGCGGCGGAGGAGCCGAACCAGGTGAGGTCGCTGCCGACGGCATCGACGCTCGCGAGCATGGAGGCGGCGTCGCCGGAGATGTTGACCTCGGCGACGGGGTAGGCGATCTGGCCGTTCTCGATCCAGAAGCCGCCGACGCCACGGGAGTAGTCGCCGGTAGTGGGGTTGAAGCCGAATCCCATAAGGGCCGTGACGAGCAGGCCCTCCTTCGTATCCGCGACGATGTCTTCGGCGGGGGTGGTGCCGGGCTCGAAGATGAGGTTGGCGGGGCCGGGCTCGGGAAGGGAGGTGACGCCACGCTGTGCGCTGCCGGTCGTGTGGGCGTCCATGCGGCGCGCGGTGTAGCAGTCGAAGAGGAAGCCCTTGAAGCGCCCGTCTTGGAAGAGGACGTTACGGCGGGCGGCCACGCCCTCGCCGTCGAAGGGGCGGGAGCCGGCGCGGGCGGGCTGGGTG
>VXLW01000081.1 GCA_009841435.1 Dehalococcoidia bacterium
GGGCGGCCCCGCCCCCACGCCCGGGGTCGGGGTTCGTGGGGGGGCCGCGGGGGGCGGGGGGGGAGGCGGAGGAGGTCTTCGCGGCGGAACTGACAGCGCCGCGGATCGCGGTGATGCTGGGGAACGAGAACCGCGGGCTCTCCCACGAGGCCGTGGCGCTGGCGGACCGGCGGCTGACGATTCCCATGGCAGGGATGGTGCGCAGCCTCAACCTCTCGGTGACGGCAGCGATCGTGCTGTTCGAGGTGACACGGCAGCGCGGGCAAGCGGGGATGGAGTCGTACCTGTTCTCCCCCGAGGAGCGGGACGCGCTGCTCGCCAGACTCGACGAGCGGTAGGGGCGGCGGCGGGTCAGGCAGGTGCGGGGGACTTGCGTTGCGAGCAACGATCGTGACTACACTCGGTGGAGAACAACGCCGGCCGTCCTCAAACGGTCCGGTAGGGGAGTCCACATTGGCACGGGTACAACTGGCGCTGAACGTGGCGGAGCTCGATTCCGCGATCGCTTTCTACCGCGACCTCTTCAAGACGGAACCGCACAAGGTGCGGGATGGCTACGCGAACTTTGAGGTGGCTGACCCGCCCCTGAAGCTGATCCTGTTCGAGAACGGGCGCGGCGGCGACCTCAACCACCTCGGCGTCGAGGTCGAGACGACGGCAGAGGTGGCGGCCGAGACCGAGCGCCTTGCCAGGCTCGGCCACGAACTTGAGATCGAGGACGCGGCCGTGTGCTGCCACGCCGAACAGGACAAGGCGTGGGCGAAGGACCCCAGCGGGCTCCGCTGGGAGGTCTACACCATCACCGACGACAACCCCGCGCCTGCCGATGAACTCATCATGATCACCGAGAACGCCGGCGCGGCCTGCGCCATAGGCGAGGATCCCTGCTGCGCGGGAGAAGCGCCCTCAACCTGATCCTCGGCGACCGGGATGCAGATTCGCCGCCGTGAGGGCTCGCTAACGTCGTTAGCATGAGGCCCATGCGGCAGGAGAGCGCCGGCGAGGCTGATCTGCCCCTGGGGCAGGGCACCTGGCGGAGCATCGAATTCCAGGCCACGGTAGCGCTTGCCGCGATGCTCACGCCGCTGAACAGCACCATGCTCGCGGTGGGCCTGCCCTCCATCCGCTCGCACTTCGACGTGGGCGTGGGCGAGATGACGCTGCTGATCAGCGTCTACCTGGTGGCGGTGGCGGCGATGCAGCCGGTTTCGGGGCGGCTGGGGGATGCCTACGGCTCCATCCGCATGATGATGGCCGGCCTCGTCCTCCTGATCGCGATCTCGGCCGTCTCGGCGCTGGCGACCAACCTGCCCATGCTCATCCTGATGCGAGGCCTGCAGGGGGCGGCGACGGCGCTGGTGTTGCCGAACGGCATCGCGGTGCTGCGCAAGCGGACGCCCTCGGCGCGGCTGGGGACGGTCCTCGGGATGAACGGGGCGGCGCTCTCGATCGCGGCGGCCACCGGTCCGGTGATCGGCGGGGCGTTGCTGCTGGCGGGGGACTGGCGGCTGCTGTTCCTGGTCAACGTGCCGCTCTCGGTCGTGGCGATCGCGTTCCTGCTGCGGCTGAAGCCGGACGAGGGGCATGGCCGCGAAACGCTGCACATCGACACGCCTTCGCTACTCGCGCTCGTGGCGGTGTTCGGGAGCGCGGTCCTGATCGGGAGCGCGACGCGGGTGGAGAACCCGGCCTTCCTGATCGCGGGCGGGGCGCTCCTGCCGCTGACGGTGGCGGCCTACTGGCTGCGATCGCGCTGGGGCGGGAGCATCGTCGAGTTCCGGTTCTTCGGCGCGCGCAACTTCCGCTCGGCGGCGAGCAGCCAGGGGCTCACGAACCTCGTGATGTACTCGTTCCTCGTGAGCCTGCCCCTCTACCTCGTGGACCTGCGGGGGGTAAGCGACCAGGTCGTAAGCATGGTGCTGTTCTCCCTGATGGCAGCGATGATCACGCTCTCGCCGGTGGGTGGGGCGCTCACCGACCGCGTGGGGCGAAGGCCGCTGCTGTTGGGCGGCGGCTTCATCATCGGGGCGGCGACCATCGCGCTAATGGTGCTGTTCGACAACCCACCGCTGGCCGCGATCATCGGACCGCTCATTGGCGTAGGGATTGGGCTCGGGATCTCCGGGCCCGCGCGCTCCTCCGCCGCGCTGGAGGCGTGGCCGCGGGACGTGGCGGGGTCAGTCTCGGGGACGTTCTCGATGATGCGCTACGCGGGCGCCATCCTCGGCGCCGCCATCATCGCCGCCCTGCTCGGGCCCGACCCGGGCGAGGGTGCCTTCCGGTTGCTCACCGTCGTGCTGGCGGGCGTGGCCATCCTCAACATCTTCGTATCGCTGGAGATCCGCGACCGACCGAAGACAGCGACAGCCGGTGTCATCGAGACGCCGACACCGGTGCCGGAACGCCCGCGGCCCTAGCCCCTCGGGTCGACGAGCACCTTGATCTGGCGGCGGTCTTCGTTCAACAGGGAGAACGCGTCAGCGATGTCGGAGAGCGCCGCCGTGTGCGTGTGCAGGGGCCTGACCTGGATGCGGCCGCTGGCGATGAGGTCGGCGGCGATCCCAAACTCCCTGTGGGCGTAGGCGACAGCCGAGACGAACGTGATCTCCTTCGAGAGCCAGGTGCCGGGATCGATCGTGGCCTGCTCGCTCGCCAGGCCGATGAGCGTGACGGCCCCGCCCCGACGCACGTAGTCGACCGCGTGCTGAATGGTCGGGGCGATGCCCGCGCACTCGAAGACGACATCGGGCCCGAGGCCGCCGGTCGCGTCGGCCAGGGCGGTGGCCACGTCTTCTTCCATGGGATTGAAGACGCTATCAGCGCCCAGCTCGAGGGCCAGGGCGGCACGGTCGGCGACAGGTTCGACGACGTACACGCGGCCGGCGCCCGCGGCGCGAGCGCACTGGAGCGTGAGGAGTCCGATGGGACCAGCGCCGATGACGGCGACGGTATCGCCAAGGCGGATGTCGGTGCGGCGGGTGCCGTGGAGGGCCACAGCGAGGGGTTCGACCATGGCGGCGTCGAGATCGTCGAGGCCGTCGGGGACAGGTGTCAGGCGACGGACATCGGCCGCGATGGCGGGAGCGAAGCCGCCATGGGGCGTGCCCATCAGGCTGCCGAGCTGGTGGGGGCAGTCGCGGGTGTAGCCGGCGCGGCAGGAGGCGCAATCGCCACAGGCGGGGGCGATGCCGCCGATGACGCGGTCGCCCTCGCGGAAGTCGGTCACGCTTGAGCCGACGGCCGACACCTCGCCCATCCACTCGTGCCCGCAGACGGCCGGATTCTCCATGACGCCGGACTGGTAGGCGTGAAGGTCGGTGCCGCAGATTCCGCAGTAGCTGATGCGAACGACGGCCTCGTTCTCCGCAGGGGTAGGCTCCGTGAACTCGAGGAGCTCGATGATCTCTTTGCCGGTAATGATTCCTGCTTGCATGGGACGGGAGTGTAGCGGGTGGGGCGAGCGCTTGCGCTCCATGTCGAGGCGAGGCGCTATCCTGCCGGGGCGAGCGGAGGCGCGCAGCCCCGCATCGAGAGGGAGAGCCGCCATGCCCAGCCGCGCGCGGCTCCACACTGACCGGTGAACCCCGGCGTCCTGGCAGGAATCGGCTCGGCCGCCATCTGGGCGGTTGCGAGTACGCTCATGGCCTCGTCCTCAACACGCGTCGACGCGGTGTCGGTGAGCGCGGTGCGGGGGGCGTGGGGCGCGCTGGCGCTACTGATCGTCTTGCCGTTCGTGATCATGTCGGGCGGTTTCGACGCGATGACCGTAGCAGTGGCGGTGGCGGTAATCGGGTCCGCGCTCGTCGGCCATTCGCTGGGGGACACGCTCTACGTGTTCTCGCTGAACGCCCTCGGGCTAACGCGCGCCTTCACGATCAGCCTCGGGCTCTTCGTCTTCCTGACCTACGCGCTCGGGATCGTGTTCCTCGGTGACGCGATCACGCTGGCTGAGATCATCGGTTCGCTGCTCGTGCTGGTGGGCGTCTACCTGGTGGCCCTGCGGGGACGGCGGAGGGGAGCGCCCGAGACAGCACCGGCAGGCAGCGGGAATCTCAAGCAAGGACTGGCGCTCGTGGGGATTACCGCGCTCATCTGGGCGATCGCGACGGTCTGGCTGGGGGACGCGGTGGAGGGACAGAACGCGGTTGCGGTGACGGCGCTGCGCCTCCCAGCGAGCGCCCTCGTGGTGGGATTCGTGGCGGGGGCGATGCCGCGATCAAGCGTCCGGCGGTGGCAGATCTCGCGCTGGGACCACGGCGCGCTCTTCCTCGCGGGGGTGGCGGGCACGGGCGTGGGGAGCCTGCTCTGGATCTACGCCGTGCAGGAGGCGGGGGTGGGCCGCGCCGCCGTGGCAAGCGCCATCTCCCCGCTCTTCGCCGTGCCGCTGGGCGCCATTTTCCTGGGGGAGCGGCTAACCCTCTGGCTGGTGGCGGGGGTGGCGGTCGCGGTCGCGGGGATCATCCTGATCTCGTAAGGAATCGGGGGAGGACAGGGAGACCTTGAGCCAAGGGTCTGCGCCGCAATCGGTATCGAGATGTCATATCATTTCCAGCCATGTTCGGAGGCGAAGGAGCAGCGGGAGGCCTGCGGGCGGGATTGCTCCTGCTGGTCGTGCTGGGCGTGGTGGGAGTGGCCCTATCGCTTGCCTACGAACGCCACTGGCAGGGTCCCTGGCAACTGGCCCCGTGGATAACGCTGGGCATCGTCACCGCAGCCACGGCAGCACTGATGGTTCGCCCCACGGGGGCGATGGCGTGGCTGGCGCGAACCGTAGCCGTGCTGGCCATCGCGAGCTCCGCTATCGGGGTGTGGCAGCACGTCGACGCGAACTACAACGCTGGCTCCGCCACTCAGGAGGATTCCCACGACCACCACGACCACTCCCACGGACGCGAGGAGAACTCCAGCGGGGCGAGCATGGGGGATGTGGTGACAGGAACCGTGGGACACGCTCCGCTTCCCTCGGCGCTGGCGATCGCGCCGGTCGGGCTGGCACTGGGTCTTGCGACGATCGGCCTCGGCAGCGGGCGAAGACCGCCACAGGGATAGCGACGAGCGTCAGTCGCCGGCGGTGAAGAAGTCGGCGCGGGGCGTGCCGGTGTCGTCGTAGACCGGCTCCTCGAGGTCAACGCGGAACTTGCTGATCTGGGAGCCGGTGATGCCGTGCCGGCCGAGGTGGGCGCCCATGTCGCGATAGGGGGCGTTCTCGAAGTGGAAGCGCAGGGAGGCTTCGTCGTCCCAGAGCTCGTAGACCCAGATGCGCTCGGCGACGCGGGGGTCGGCGGTCCACTCGTAGTTGCGGCAGCCGGGCTCCTCAAGGGCGGCGTCGATGTGGGGGCCGGCGGTGGCGAGGGCCTGGTCACGCAGTTCGGGGTCGAGGTCGATGCTTCCGGCGATAACGATCATGGGTGCCTCCTGGTGGTTAGTAACTCGTGGCTGGTGGCTGGTGACTAGTTGACGCGGCGGCCGCCGGTCTCGGCCCAGTAGGGCTCGCGCAGCTCGAACTTCTTGAGCTTGCCGGTGGCTGTGCGCGGGAGCTCGGCGGCGAACTCGATCTGGCGCGGCACCTTGAAGTGGGCCATGTTGTCGCGGCAGAAGTTGGTGATCTCGTCGGCGGTTGCGTCCTCGCCCTGCTGGAGGACGATGACGGCAAGGGGCGTCTCGCCCCAGCGCTCGCTGGGGATGCCGACGACGGCGGCCTCGAGCACCTTGGGGTGCCGGTAGAGCACGTCCTCGACCTCAATGGAGGAGATGTTCTCGCCGCCGGAGATGATGACGTCCTTGGCGCGGTCGACGATGTTGATGTAGCCGTGCTCATTCACGGTTGCGAGGTCGCCCGTATAGAAGTAGCCGTCGCGGACGACCTTGGCGGTCTCCTCAGGCTGGTTCCAGTAGCCCTTGAAGACCATGTTGCCACGGGCCGCGACCTCGCCGATGGCGGTGTCGTCGCGGGGGACGTCGCGGCCACCCTCGCCGACGACTCGCAAATCGACGCCGACAGAGGGGTGGCCGGCGCGCGCCTTGAGCCGGTAGAAGGCGTCGCCCTCGGCGGTCACGTGGGGCTTGGGCTCGGCGACGGTGAGGATGGGGGCGGTCTCGGTGAGGCCGTAGATCTGCATGAACGTCCAGCCCCGCTCCTGTTCGAGCCGCTCGACGAAGGTGACGGGAGGCGGGGCGCCGGCGCAGACGAAGCGCGGGCTGGTCGCGATCTCGTACTCGCCGGCGTCCTCGAAGTCGAGGATGCGGGCGAGGACGGCGGGGGCCATGCAGGCGAAGGTGACGCCCTCGTCGCGCATGAGGCCGTAGAGCAGGTCGGGCTCCGGGGCGCGCACGATGACGTGCTTCCCGCCCATCGCCGTAAGGGCGTAGACGCCACCCCAGCCGTTGCAGTGGAACATCGGCAGGGTCCACATCTCCACGTCGTTGTGGTTGACGCCCAGGTGGGCGATGAAGTGATAGGCGTTGGCGTAGAAGTTGCGGTGGGTGAGCATCACGCCCTTGGGGCGGGCGGTGGTGCCGGAGGTGTAGTTGATGCTGACGAGGTCGTTCTCGTCGAGCTCCGGGTCGGGCGGGGGCGTCTCGGGCTGGCCCGCGACGAGCTCCTCCCAGTCCTGCCAGCCGTCGGGGGTGGGGGCGTCGCCGTAGCGGGCGACGATCCAGTGCTCGACATCGGGGAGGCCGTCGCGGATGGCGTCGAGGGCATCGGTGAGGTCGGAGTCGGCGATGATGGCCTTCGCCCCGGAGTGGGAGAAGGCGTACTGGAAGTCCTCGGAGACGAGGCGGTAGTTGAGGGGGACGAGGACGGCGCCGATGAGGGAGGTCCCGTAGAACGACTCGAGGAAGTGGTGGCTGTTGGGGCTAAGGATGCCGACGCGATCGCCCTTGCCGACGCCGAGCCCGGCGAGGCCGTGCGCGAGCTTGTAGCAGCGCCTGGCGAACTCGGCGTAGGTGAAGCGCTTGTCGCCGTCGACGACGGCCTCCTTGGGGCCGTACAGGCTCTCCGCGCGGAAGAGGAAATCGTTGACGACCATGGGGACTTCCATGGGCTTCTCCGGGCGCCATGCGGGCGTGGCGAGATGCTACCCGCCCGTCCGCAAGGGCGAAACCGGAAGGCGGGGTTAGGGGGCGTAGCGGGAGCGTTCGGTAGACTCCATCCCCGCATCGCCTTCAAGGAGCCCGCCGATGAGCGCCCCAACCGCGACCGCCACCACGCTGATGACGCCAGAGTGCAACGCCAACCCCTACCCGGAGTACGACCGGCTGCGGGCGCAATCGCCAATCTTCTTCGGCCAGGAAGCGGGGTCCTCGGCGGGCGGTCTGTGGGCGCTGCTGCAGTACGACCACGTGTACGGCGCGCTGGCGGACCACGAGACGTTCTCGTCGGCCTCGACGGGAGGGTCGAGCAGCAACAGCAGCATGCGGCTCGTGCTGCTGAACGACGACCCGCCGCGCCACACGCGCTTCCGCAAGCTGGTGAACAAGGCGTTCACACCGCGCCGCATCCGGGAGCTGGAGCCATGGCTGGAGTCGGTGGTGAACGAGCTGCTGCGGGACGTGGACGGGGGCGAGTACGAGGTGGTCCAGAACTACACGATGCCCCTGCCGGTGATGGCGATAGCCGAGCTGCTGGGGATTCCGCGGGACGAGTACCAAACCTTCAAGCGCTGGACGGACGACGCACTCGGTGTCCACCCACGGTCACCGGAGGAGCGACAGCAGTCGACCCAGGAGATGATGGCCTACTTCGGGCAGATGGCGGCTGCGCGGCGGGAGCACGGGGCGGAGGATCTGATCACCGCGTTGGTGGAGGCGGAGATCGAGGGGGAGGCGCTGGAGGATTGGGAGGTGCTCGGCTTCTGCATGTTGCTGCTGATCGCGGGGAATGAGACGACGACGAACCTGATGGGAAACATGATCGCCTTCCTCTCGCAGCGGCCAGAGCTGTGGTCGCGGCTGCGCGAGGACCGCTCGCTCATCCCGCAGCTGATCGAGGAGATGCTGCGCTACGAGAGCCCCGTCCAGGTGCTCTTCCGGCGGACGACCCGGGACGTCGAGCTGAACGGCGTGACGATTCCGGCCGAGCAACGGGTCGGCGTGTTCTACGGGGCCGCGAACCGCGACCCGGAGGAGTGGGAGGAGCCCGACGAGTTCGTGCTGGAGCGCGACCTGCACGCGCACGTCGGGTTCGGGCACGGGACGCACTACTGCCTCGGCTCGCCGCTGGCGCGGGCGGAAGCGCGTATCACGCTGAATACCTGGCTCGACCGATTCGCCGCGATCGAGCCGGCGGCGGCGCCGGTGCGGCAGACGGGCACCGGGGTCGTGCTGGGCTACACCTCGCTGCCGGTGTCGCTTACGGGAGCCTGACACAGTCGAGGCAGACCGGTTCCTTGCCGGCGGCTAGGATAGAGCCGTGCCCCTCATCGAGACGTACGCCCTCACCAAGCAGTACCCCGGAGTTACTGCGCTGAACGCGCTCGACATCAACGTCGAGCCCGGAATCATCGGGCTGGTTGGGGCGAACGGAGCAGGGAAGAGCACGCTCATCAAGATCCTGCTGGGATTGCTGCCCGCCACGCGCGGAAAGGCGCGCGTGCTCGACATGGACGTGGAGACCGAGGGGAGGGCGATCCGCGGGCTCGTCGGCTACATGCCGGAGCACGACTGCCTGCCGCCCGACCTCTCGGCGACGGAGTTCGTGGCGCACCTGGCGGAGGTGAGCGGGCTGCCTCGCACCGCCGCCCGCGAGCGCACGGCGGAGACGCTGCGTCACGTAGGGCTGTTCGAGGAGCGCTACCGGGAGATCGGCGGCTACTCAACGGGCATGAAGCAGCGCGTGAAGCTGGCGCAGGCGCTCGTTCACGACCCGCGCCTCATCTTCCTGGACGAGCCCACGAACGGCCTCGACCCGGCGGGGCGTGATGAGATGCTCGACCTCGTGCGGCGCACTGGGCGGGAGTTCGGGATCGCCGTGCTGATGTCGTCGCACCTGCTGGGGGAGATCGAGCGGGTGTGCGACTCGCTCGTCGTGATCGACGCGGGCCGGCTGGTGCGGCAGGGGGCGGTGGCGGAGTTCACGGCGGGGCTGGGGTCGCTGGAGGTGGAGGTGGAGGGCGACGCCGCCGCGCTGGCGGAAGCGCTGACGGCACGGGGTTTCGAGGCCCGCGGAGAGGGCTTCCTCGCGCACGTGGGGTTGAACGGCGACGACCCGTACGACGCGATTCGCGACTGCATCGTGGAGCTTGAGCTGGGGCTGGTGCGGCTGGAGCAGCGCCGCCAGACGCTCGAGGACATCTTCCGCCCGGAAGCGGACGAGGCGGTGGCGGAGCGTGTCTGAGCGGGCTGCGGGGAGCATCTACGACCTCGGCTACCGGCGCTACGAAGGGCGTCGCCTGGGACGCTGGGACGCTGTGCTCTCGCTGTACGTGCACGGGCTGCGGGCGGCATTCGGGCTGGGGCGGCGGACAAGGAGCAAGGTCTTCCCGATGGGGCTCGCGGTCGTCGCGGCGATCCCGGCGCTGGGCTACCTGATGGCGGCAGCCTTCATCGACATCGACATCTCGGACGCGATCGGGGCGGAGGACTACTTCACTTCGACCTTCTTCTTCCCGCCGGCGGCCCTGATGCTGTTCGTGGCGGCGGTCGCGCCGGAGTTGCTGGGGCGAGACCAGCGGCACGCGACGCTACCGCTCTACTTCTCGCGAGGGCTGAGCCGGCAGGACTACGCCCTGGCGCGTTACGCCTCGATGGCGACGGCGCTGCTGGCACTGACGCTGCTGCCACAGGCGCTCCTGTTCTTCGGCAACGCGCTCGTGGTGGACAGCTTTGGTGGCTACTTCCAGGACGAGTGGGGGCAGGTCGGGCCGATCATCGGCAGCAGCCTCCTCATCTCGCTCTTCTTCGCCGCGATCGGGATGGTGATCTCCGCGCAGAGCGGGCGGCGCGCGTTCGCCACCATCGGCGTCATCGCGCCGTTTGTGTTCCTCCCCATCATCTCGGGCGTGCTGGTCGGGGTGGTGGAGAACTTCATCGGCCGGCTCGGCGTCTTCCTGAACCCGTTCTTCGTGATCGATGGGTTCACGTACTGGTTCTTTGACGCCGCTCCGGACCTCGGTGAGGGACACCCGCTCAATACCGCGGACTTTGCCGGGGGCTGGTACTTCTTCTTCGCGCTGGCGGTGACGGCTGCCGGGGTCGCACTGCTGGTGCGCCACTACGGGCGGCGAAGCCTGTGAGCACGACGGAAGGGACAGCGCCCCAGGCCGCGGTC
This sequence comes from Dehalococcoidia bacterium, assembly GCA_009841435.1. GTDB lineage: Bacteria > Chloroflexota > Dehalococcoidia > Tepidiformales > Tepidiformaceae > UBA2991. The sequence continues at coordinate 10,271 of VXLW01000081.1, forward strand.
GAGGTGGTCGACGTCTCGCGCTGGTACGGGAACGTGGTGGCGGTGAACGGCATCTCCTTCGCGCTTGAGCCGGGGGTGACGGGCTTGCTCGGGCCGAACGGGGCGGGGAAGACGACGCTGCTGAACATGATCGCGGGTTTCCTGAAGCCGTCGGTGGGGGACGTGCAGGTGCTGGGGGAGAGCTCCTTCGGAAACCCGGACATCTACCGGCGAGTCGCGCTCGTCCCGGAGCGGGAGGCGGTGTACGACTTCCAGACCGGCCACCAGTTCGTGCTGATGAGCGCGCGCATGCACGGACTTCCCGACGCCGGGGACGCGGCGCTGCGGGCGCTTCACATGGTCGAGATGGTGGGCGACGCGGATCGGGCGACGGGCGGCTACTCGAAGGGGATGAAGCAGCGCATCAAGATCGCCGCCGCCCTGGTCCACGACCCGGAGGTGCTCCTGCTGGACGAGCCGTTCAACGGCATGGACCCGCGCCAGCGCCTGCAGATGATGGAGCTCCTGGGCCGGATGGCGGAACAGGGGCGGACGATCCTGTTCTCGTCGCACATCCTGGAGGAGGTTGAGCGGCTGGGGGAGAACGTGCTGGTGGTGGTGGCAGGGCGGCTGGCGGCGTCCGGGGACTTCCGCGCCATTCGCAAGCTGATGACCGACCGGCCGCACACAATCACGATCCGGTCGAGCGACAACCGCGGCCTCGCGCGCACGCTGATGGCGGACGAGAGCGTTTTCGGCGTCGAGCTGACGGACGGAAAGATCGTGGTACGGACGAACGAGCTCGGCGCCTTCACTTCGGCGGCGCCGCGGGCGGCGCAGGATGTGGGCGCCTCGCTCTTCGAGGTGCGGCCCGAGGACGAGTCGCTCGAGAGCGTCTTCGAGTACCTGGTGACGCGATGACCTGGCTGGTCCTGACGCTGACGTCGCGACAGCTGCTGGGGCAGAAGCGGACCCTGTTCCTGGCGGCGGTGGGAATGCTGCCGGTGCTGGCCGCGGTCATCTTCCGGGCCGCGGGGGACGGCGACGAGTCGGCCGCCGAGTTCGCGGCGCAGGTCGTGCTGAACGCGCTGGTCATCAACATCCTGCTCCCCCTGACAGCGCTGGTCCTGGCGACGGCCTCGCTGGGCAGCGAGATCGAGGACGGGACGATCGTCTACCTGCTCTCGAAGCCGACGGAGCGCTGGCGCATCGTCGCCGGGAAGCTGCTGGCGGCGTGGGGGGCGACGGCAGTGCTGGTGCTCGCAAGCGCCCTGATCAGCGGGGTCGTCGCGCTGGCGGGGGAGGGGGAGTCACGCCTCCTGATCGGGTTCCTGGTCGCTATCGCGGTAGGGTCGCTGGCGTACTCGTCGGTCTTCGTCCTGCTCAGCCTGGTGACCTCGCGGGCGCTGTTCGTGGGGTTGGCCTACGCCTTCATCTGGGAGGCGGTGATCACGAACTTCGCGCCCGGGGTGCAGCGGTTCAGCATCCGCGAGTTCACCGCCTCAGTCGCGGAGGCCGTGGGCGACACGACCCCGTGGGTGTTCGACGCAGACCTCGGCACGACGTACTCGATAGTCCTGCTGGCGGTGGTGACGGCGGTGGGGGCGGCGCTGGCAGTGCGGCGACTCTCGCGCTTCGAACTGAGCGAGGCGCCCTAGGGGTCAGGAGCCGTCGCCGCGGAGCAGGTCTTCCACATCGCGGAGGACATCGTCGGCGGAGAGTTCGGTGTCGGGCTCGACGATGGGGGCATCGCCCTCCTGGTACTGCTCTTCGAGGGCGCGCACGTACTGGACGATCTGGTCGTCGCCGCTCGACGCCTCCTCCACGCGCTGGAGGAAGGCCGAGCATTCGCGTTGAAGCTCGTCGAGACCCGGGACGTACCCGATCATGGGTTCGAGGGCACGGAGGAGGGCGAGGGTGGCAGGCGGGTTCTCGTCGACGCTGAGGTAGTGGGGGACGGAGGCGGCGACGCTGACGAGGGGGAGGCCGTGCTTGCGCATGGCGTCGTGGAGGACACCGATGATTCCCGTGGGCCCCTGGTAGCGGGAGGGGCCGAAGCCGAAACGACGCGCGAGGGCCGCATCGGCGGCGCTGCCGCTGACGGGGATAGGGCGAGTGTGGGGGGTGGCGGCCGGCCGCGCGACGAGCGTGCAGACGAGCGACGGCTGGAGGGCGGCGATGGCGCTCGCGAAGCGCGAGGCGAACGGCTCCCAGCGCAGGTTCGGCTCCGTGCCGGTGATGGCGACGAGGTCGTGGGAAGCGTCGCTCAGGCGGGCGGCCCAGGCCTCGTTGGTGGGCCAGGTGATCTCGCGCAGGCCGCCCTCAACGAGCCGGACTTCGGGGCGGGTCTCCGTGAAGACGAAGTACTCCTCGGGGTCGACGGTGATGAAGCGCTCGGCGTTGCTGGCCTCGATCAAGTGGCGGGCGGCATCGATGGTGACCGTGCCGGTGTCGCTCCAGCCTGTGAACGCGAGAACGACCACGGGGGACCGCAGCCCTTCGACCGGCGAGACCTCGAATCCGTCCACGGACCTATCGTAGCGGGTGGTGTGGTTAGGGGGCGGGGCGGAGAGCCCTGCGACGCTAGCGCCCGCCGGAAAGGGGTGGGCGCTGGGGGCCGCGGCGGTGGTACATGGGGGCGCCGTCGCCGCCCCGGCGGAGCATGACGACCTCCGCCATGATGCTGATGGCGATCTCTTCGGGCGTCTCGGCGCCGATGGTGAGGCCAATGGGGGTGCGCACCTTGGCCAGCTCGTCCGGGTCGAAACCCTCCTCGCGGAGGTGTTCGAGGACGGCGGCGGTGCGGCGCTTCGAGCCGATCATGCCGACGTAGCCCGCATCCCGGCCGAGACAGCGCCGCAGGGAGAGTTCGTCCTGCTTGTGGCCGCGGGTGACCATCACGATGGCCGTGTTGGGGTTGATGGGGAAGCGGTCGAGAGCCGCCTCGAAGTCGTCGCAGATGACTTCGTCGGCCTCGGGCAGGAGCTCGGGATCGGCGAAGTCCTCGCGGTCGTCGAGAACGGCAACGTGGTAATCGAGGAAGTCGGCGAGTTTGGCGAGGGCGCGACCAATGTGGCCGGCGCCGACGACGAGAAAGACCGGCTTCGACTCGACGACTTCGAGGTAGACGCTCGTCGCTTCGGGGAGGATGCGCTCGGAGAGCCCGTCAGGGCCGTCGTAGACGGTCTCGGCGGCGTGGCGACGGAAGGCATCGGGGGCGCGGTCGGCGACGAGGGCGTCGAGACGGGGGTCGCCCAGGGTGCCGCTGCGACCGCCGCCGGGCTCGACGAGCAGCTTCGCGCCCTGCTCCAAGGAAGCGGCGCCCGGCTCGAGGACTGTGGCGAGCAGGACGGGCTCTCCGCCGCTCGCGGCTTCGAGGAGGCGCTCGGTGTGGTCGCGCATAAAGGGAAGTGTACGGCGCATGGGTGGGGATCGCGCTACGATCGCCTCACACCACAACAACGAGGGCGCGGATGAGCGCACTGCAGGAACGGGATCCGGAAGTCGCGGCGGTTATCGCGGCGGAGCAGAAGCGTCAGACGGAGACGCTGGAGATCATCGCGAGCGAGAACTACGCCTCGGCAGCCGTGCTGGAGGCAACCGGCTCGGTGCTCACGAACAAGTACGCCGAGGGCTACCCGGGCAAGCGGTACTACGCGGGCAACGCACACTCGGACGAGGTCGAGTCGCTCGCGATCGAACGGGCGAAGGCGCTTTTCGGAGCAGAGCACGCGAACGTGCAGCCGACCTCGGGGGCGGAGGCCAACATGGCCGCCTACCTCGCCTTCGCCGACCCAGGGGACACGTTTCTCGGGCTGGAACTGACGCAGGGCGGGCACCTGACGCACGGCTCCCCGGTGAACTTCAGCGGGCGGCTCTACAACTTCGTGCCCTACTCCGTGGACCGCGAGACCGAAGTCGTCGACATGGCGACGGTCGCGGAACTGGCCGCGGAGGCGAAGCCTCGCATCATCGTGACCGGGGCGACGGCCTACCCGCGGCAGTTCGACTTCCCCACGTTCGCGCAGATCGCGCAGGACGTGGGAGCGCTGCTGCTGGTCGACATGTCGCACTTCGCGGGGCTGGTGGCGGGTGGGGCGCACCCCTCACCGGTGCCCCACGCCGACATTGTCACGACCACGACGCACAAGACGCTGCGGGGTCCGCGCGGGGCGCTCGCGCTCACGAAGGAGGAGCACGGGGCAGCGCTCGACAAGGCCGTCTTCCCCGGGACGCAGGGCGGGCCGCACATGCACAGCATCGCGGCGAAGGCGGTGGCCTTCGGCGAGGCGGCGAAGCCGGAGTTCCAGGCCTACGCGGCGAAGATCGTGGAGAACGCGGCAACACTCGCGGATGCGCTGCAGGAGGGCGGCCTGCGGCTCGTCTCGGGCGGCACCGACACGCACCTGATCCTGATCGACTGCAGCACGCTCGGCATCAGCGGGATGAAGGCGCAGAACGCCCTGCAGGGCTCTGGCATCATCGCGAACAAGAACACGATCCCGTACGACGAGCGTTCCCCGTTCGTGACGAGCGGGCTGCGCATCGGCACGCCCGCCCTCACCTCGCGGGGGATGGGCGCGGACGAGATGCGGCGGCTGGCGACGTGGATCGCGCACGTCCTGAAGGACCCGGACGGCGACGGCATTCGCGAGGGCGTTCGCCAGGAAGTCGCGGAGTTCGCGAGGGCGTATCCCGTGCCAGGAATCACCGACGCCTAAAGAAACGCGCAGCCCGGACCGTCATTGCATTGAGCACACATGGGGGCAGTGCTACGCTCCCTGAGCAGCCGGGCGCCCCGACCACGGAGTCGGGGGAAACCCACCGTTCGGTATCCGGAGCGCTATGCGCGAGTACGAATTGATGGCCGTGTACGACCTCGCAGTGATCGAGGAAGGCGGCCAGGACGCCAGCGTCCAACACCTCACCAGTCTTGTCGAACGAAACGGCGGGTCGGTCACGGAGGTCGACCACTGGGGCCGGCGCCGTCTGGCCTACCCCATGAACAAGCAGCTCGATGCGGACTTCATCGTCACACGGATCGAGCTCGACCCGCAGGCGGTGAAGCCGCTGAACGCGGACTTCGAGATCGAAGAGCGGGTGTACCGCCACCTGGTGGTGCGGGCCGACGAATTGCCACCGCCGAGGCCGGTGCTCGCACCGGCGGGGTCGCGGGGACCGGGTTCGCCGACCGGGCCGAGGTTCGAGGGCGCGCCTGAGGCGCCGCCCGCCCCGGCGCCAGCGGCGCCTGCCGAAACTGCTCCTGCCGTTGAGGCTGCTCCCGCGCCAGACGCCGAGGCCGCTCCTGCCGAGGCCGCTCCCGTAGCCGACGCTGAGGCTGCTCCGGTAGCCGAGGCTGAGGCTGCTCCGGTAGCCGAGGCTGAGGCTGCTCCCGCCGCCGAGGCTGAGGCCGCTCCCGCGGTCGAGGCTGAGACTGCTCCCGAAGCAGAAGCTCCCGAAGCTGCGGAAGCGGTCGAGGAGGCTCCTGCCGCAGAAGCGGAAGCAGAGGAAACCACCACCCCCGAGGAAGAAGCCGCACCAGCTCCCGAGGCCAGTGCGGAAGAATCCGAACCGCAGGCAGACGACGACACCGCGAAGGAGTAGCCGCACATGGGCAACCTCAACAAGGTGATGATCATTGGCAACACGGGCCGGGATGCGGAGCTTCGCTACACCGCCAACGGCACGGCGGTGTCCGACTTCAGCATGGCCGTCAACTCGCGCCGCCGCGCCCAGCAGAGCGGCGAGTGGGAGGACGAGACCGAGTGGTTCCAGGTGGTGCTGTTCGGTGATCGCGCCGAGCGCATCAGCCAGTACATCACGAAGGGCAAGCAGCTCTACGTGGAGGGTCGCCTGCGGACCCGCAACTGGGACGATGACCAGGGCGTGCGGCACTATCGCACCGAAGTCATCGCGAACAACATCGAATTCCTCGACCGGCGCGGCGAAGGCGGCGGTGGAGGCGACTGGGGTGGCGGCGGCGGCAGTGGCCGCAGCGCCGCGCCCTCCGACGTAGACGACCTGCCCTTCGAATAGACGTACCCCGGGGCCGCCTGGCGGTCCCCCCACCCGGTGCGCCCGAGCGCACGAAACCCATCGGGAGGAGAACACGATGACTGAACCACGACCATTCACGCCTCCGGCGGCTGCGCCGGGCGCAGGCGCACCGCCAGCCGGCGATCGTCCGGCGGACACCCGTCCGCCAGGCGACCGCCCGCCCGGGGACCGACCCGGCGGCGACCGCCGGGGTCCCGGGGACCGTCCCCGTCGGGGCGGCGGTGGACGGCGCTTCGGCGGACGGCGACGCCTGTGCCGCCTCTGCAACAAGGTGCGCTGCTCGCCGGGCGACGAGTACAAGGTGGACTACAAAGACGTCGACCGCCTGCGGCACTTCATCAACGACCGCGGAAAGATTGAACCGCGGCGGAAGCTGGCGACCTGCGCGCTGGCGCAGCGGGCGATCTCGCACGCGGTGAAGCGCGCGCGCCACGTGGGTCTGCTGCCCTACACGCTGCAGCACGTTCGCGAGACCCGCATCTTCCCGCTGCGGGGATAGGTTCTCGACCCCATGACGCGTCGCGACCGCACGACGGGGCTGCCCGGCGCCCAGCGGGGGCGGCGCGCCGCCGCGCGTGCCGGCGAAAGCGGTGGGTTCTCCGTACAGCGACTGGCGCGCTTCGGGATCATCGGGGTGGCGGTAACAGCCCTCCTCGTGGTGGTCGCCCTGCTGGCCTACAACTGGTACGACAGCAGCATCGCGCAGCCCGGCAAGACGGTGCTGCGTGTCGGCGAAGAGGAGTTCTCGCTCTCGTACTACGCCGCACGGCTGCCAGAGTTCGCGCGGGCCGAAGGCGCCACAAGCGGGCTCCTGCTCACGGACGCGTTGCTGGGCAAGCTGGAGGAGGAGGGGCTGGTCCTGACGGCCGCGGCGGAACGCGGGATCGTGCTGAGCGATGACGACGTCACCGCCGCGATCGCGGTCTGGCTCGGCGTACCGCTGGATACGTCTCGCGGCAGCCTGTTCGATAGCCGCTATCGGGACGAGCTGCGCAACTCGGGATTGAGCGACAGCCACTACCGCGAGCAGACCAGGGCGCGGGAGGCGGAAACGCGGCTGCGCGAGTCGCTGCGCGAGGAGATCGGCGAAACCGGAGCGCTCCTGCACCTGCGCGTGGTGACAGCTGCCACGCTGGAGGAGGCGGAAGCCCTGCGGGCGCGTATCGACGAGGGCGAGGACATGGGCACGATCGCCCAAGTCGACTCGCTGCACGAGGAGTCGCGCCAGAACGACGGTCTCTGGATCTCGCCGCCGGCGTTACTCGAGGCGGCGCTCCAAGACGCGCTGGCCGGCGCCGAGGAAGGCGCGCTGCTGGACCCGGTGGAAGCCGCCGGCGTTTTCTGGGTGATCCGGCTGGAGACCCGTGAGGCGGCAGGGACCTACACAGACAGAGACATCGCGGAGCTCACGGAGCTGCGCTTCGAAGAAGCGATCGAGGCGGCGCGCGAACGTGTGACAATCGAGCGCGACTTCACGACAGACGACGCCAACTGGGCGATCGAAGAGGCGAGCTAGACCGTGGCAAACGAAATCGGCATCGGCTTCCTGGGCATGGGTAACGTCGGCGAGAAGGTAGTGGCGACACTGCTGGAGCGAGCCGACGCGTTCCGCGAGCAGACAGGCGCGTCGCTCACGCTACGACGCGTGGCGGTGAAGGACCCGACCCGCTCCCGCGGTATCGACCTGCCAGCGGGTGTGCTCACGGGCGATGCCAGCGATGTGCTGGACGACCCCTCGGTCGACGTCGTGGTGGAAGTGATCGGCGGGGACGGGGCTGCGGGCAACTACGTGCGTCGCGCGCTGACGGGCGGCAAGCACGTCGTCTCGGCGAACAAGGAGTTGGTGGCCAAGGCGGGCCCGGAGCTGTTCGAACTGGCGCGCGCGAACGGAGCGGCACTGCGTTTCGAGGCGAGCGTGGGCGGCGGCATCCCCGTCATCTCGCCGCTGCTGCGTGACCTGCCTGCGAACCGGGTGGTCGCAATCCGGGCGATCATCAACGGGACCACGAACTTCATCCTGACGAACATGGCGCAGCGCGGCGACAGCTTCGAGGATGCGCTCGCCGAGGCGCAGGATCTGGGCTACGCCGAGCCAGACCCGACGAACGACGTCGACGGCTACGACGCGGCCTTCAAGATCGCACTGATGGCGGGCCTTGCCTTCGGCACGTACGTGCGTCCCGAGGAGGTAGCGACGGAGGGCATCCGTTCCCTGGCGCCGCAGGACATCGAGTACGCACGTGAACTCGGCTACGTGATCAAGCTGCTGGCCATCGCCGAGCGGCACGAGGATGGCGTGCTGGCGCGCGTCCACCCGGCGCTCCTGCCCGAGTCGGAGCCGCTGGCGCGCGTCGACGGTGTGCAGAACGCGGCGCAGATCCAGGGCGACCTCGCGGGGACGCTCACGTTCCAGGGGGCGGGGGCTGGCGCCGCGCCAACGACGAGCGCCGTGCTCGCCGACGTGCTCGACATCTCGCGGTCGCTGGCGGAGGGGGCACAGCCGCGCTGGGACCCGGGTCCCTGGCGCAACGGGGAGGCGCTGGGACTAGGGGCTTTGGAGACGCGCTACTATCTCCGCATGACCGTTGTCGATCAGCCAGGCGTGCTCGCGCAGATCGCGCGCGTCCTCGGCGAGGCGAAAGTGAGCATCGCGGCCGTGGATCAGCGCGAATCGGACGAGGAGCGGGGCACGGCGGAACTGGCGCTGATGACGCATCGCGCCCGCGAGCTAGCGGTGACCGGCGCGATCGACACCCTGAGAGAACTCGACGAGGTGATCGAGGTGAACGCGATGCTGCGGGTGGAGGGCGCCACATGACCTCCGAACCCGCCCTGCGCTCGATCGAGGAAACGCTCGTCCTGCTGGAGAATCAGGCCAGGGCTCAGCGGGAGGCGGGTGAAGCGCTGGGGCGCGAGCTTGAGCAGCTGCGCCGCCAGGTGGAGGCAGTCGCCGATCAGGGCGAGGAGCAGGGCCGTTCGACGAGGCAGATCGAAGCGACGGTCGCCCGCTACCAGGGACTCCCCCAGAAGGTCACGGAGCTCTCACAGGACACCGAGCAGATCCGCACGGCCCTCACGGAGACGCGGTCGGCGGTGGAGACGAACGAGCGCACCCGCGACGCGGAGGCGCTGGCCGCCAGCCGGGAGCTTCGGGAAGCCCTGCGCCGCGTGGAGGGCATGGAGGACCGGCTCGAGCTGTTGACCGCGGAGGCAGCGACGCGCGAGTCGAAGCTGGAGCAGCTGGGGCAGACGCTCAGCGTATTGACGGACTGGCAGCAGGAGATGCGGCAGCAGACGGAGCAGTTCGACCTGCGGCTGCAGCGGCTCACGGAGGTGAGCGAAGAGGTGGAGGCGCGGGTGCTGGCCGCCGCCCAGGCGCTGCAGGAGCGCCCATTGGAGATCATCCACGAGCGGCTGCAGATTCTGGGGGAACTGGCGCACCGGGCCGAGGAGGCGATCGAGTCGCTGCGAGGTTCGCAAGAGCTCGGCGAGGAAGTACGCGACGAGATGGGGCGGCGCCGGGACGAGCAGGAGCGCATCGAAGCCCAGGTCAGCCGGGTCGAGGGCGCGGTCGACAACCTTGCGCGGCAACTGGACGAGGCCCGGGGCGAGACAGCGCTGCTGGATGGACGACACTCCGGTCTGAGCGAGCGCGTGAGCCTGATCCGCCGGGACATCTCGGAGATGGTCGACCACGTACGCGAGGAGTTCGGCCGCTATAGCGAGATGCAGGAGCGGTCGCGCAAACGGCAGATTGAGGCGCTTGAGCAGGAGTTGCGGGAGCTGAAGTTCCACGGGCTCCGTCCGCCGGACGAGCCGTGAGCGAGCCGCAGCGGCGCGGGGTGCTGGAGCGCTGGGCCGAGGTCCTGCCGATCACCCCGCAGACACCACGCATCACCCTGGGAGAGGGCGACACGCCGCTCGTGCGGTCGGTCGCGATCGAGCGGGAGCTCGGCGTCGACGAGCTCTGGTTCAAACTGGAGAGCTCGAATCCGACGGGGTCCTTCAAGGACCGGGGCATGGTGGTGGCGGTGGCGAAGGCCATGGAGCGGGGCGCGCAGGCCGTGCTCTGCGCGAGCACGGGCAACACAAGCGCGAGCGCAGCGGCCTACGCGGCCCGCTGCGGTCTGGAGGCGAGCATCCTGGTGCCGCAGGGACGCGTGGCGGCGGGCAAGCTCGCGCAGGCGGTGGCATTCGGGGCGCGCATCGTCGAGGTCGAGGGCAGCTTCGACCATGCGCTCACGCTGGCGCGGTCCGTGGCCGAAACCCATCCCATCGCGCTCGTGAACTCGGTAAACCCGGACCGGATCGAAGGACAGAAGACGGCGTCCTACGAGATCTGCGAAACGCTTGGCGACGCGCCCGATGCGCTTGCCATCCCCGTGGGGAACGCGGGCAACATCACCGCCTACTGGAAGGGATTCGTGGAGTGCGCGGAGCGGGACTACGCATCGCTGCACCCACGGATGCTCGGGTTCCAGGCGGCGGGAGCGGCGCCGATCGTGCGGGGAGAGCCGGTCGACGACCCGCAAACCGTGGCGACCGCCATCCGCATCGGGAACCCGGCCAGCTGGAAGCCGGCCGAGCAGGCGCGCGACGAGAGCGAGGGCCTCATCGACGCCGTCAGCGACGACGAGATCCTGGACGCCTACCGGCTCCTCGCGGGCTCGGAGGGGCTGTTCGTCGAGCCGGCCAGCGCGGCCAGCGTGGCCGGGCTGCGGAAGCTGAATCGGGAAGGCGGGCTGCGGGGCGGACGGGTGGTGGCGGTGCTCACCGGGTCGGGGCTGAAGGACCCGGAAACGGCCGAGCGCGCGAACACGCCGGAGGTGGTCCGGGCGACGGCCACACTCGAGGGCGTGGAGCGGGCGCTGGGACTCTAGCGCCCGCTTGACCCCCCAGTGGCGGCCCGTAGACTCGCGGCCATGCGCACCCTCACTCGATTGATCGCTCCGGCCGCGCTCGCGGGCGTGCTGGCGCTCGCCGCCGCGGCGCCGCTGCTGGCGATGGACGCACCGACCGTTGCCGACGCTCCGCGTATCGCCGCGCAGGAGGCGGAAGCCGGTCGCGACGTGGTGCCACCGCTCATCTGGGCACTCGTGGGAGCGGGGCTCTTCAGCGGTGCGCTGGGTATTCTCTACCTGCTCAAGCGCGAGCTTGGTGGCTTCGAGCTGAAGCCGGGGGCGTGGACAGCCCCGATCAGCGTCATCGCGAGCCGCAACCTCCCGGTCGAAGAGTCGGACTACCCCGAGCCCGAGGATGACGGCCACGGGCACTGAGGCCCATCCCCTCCCGTGACGCGTCTGCTACTGGCGACGAACAACCCCGGCAAGGTTCGCGAAATGCGGCGGTTGCTTACGGACGAGCCGTTCGAGGTCGTGACTCCCGCCGACCTCGGCATCACGCTCGACGTGGTGGAGGACGGAGACGGGTACGCGGAGAACGCAACGCTCAAGGCCCGCGCCTTCGCGGAGACAGGGCAGTGTCTCGCACTGGCGGACGACTCCGGCATCGAGGTGGACGCCCTTGGCGGGGCGCCCGGTCCGCTCTCCGCGCGCTACGGCGGGCCCGGTCTCGACGACGCGGGCCGCACGGACCTCATGCTGCGAGAGCTGCGCGACGTTCCGGACGGTGACCGGGGCGCGCGATACCGCGCGGTCGTGGCGGTCGCGTGGCCGGACGGCCGCATCGAGCGGTTCGAGGGGACGTGGGAAGGGTCGATCGGACGCGAACCGCGCGGGGAGAACGGTTTCGGCTACGACCCCATCTTCCGCACACCCGAGGGCCGCAGCGCCGCGGATCTGAGCGCCGAGGAGAAGGACGCGGTCAGCCACCGGGGACAGGCGGTGCGGGCGGCAGCTCGCTGGCTGCGGGGGAAGAGCAGCTAGCCGGCTGCCTCGTCGTCCTTGCTGGCATCGATGACGCGCTGGGCTACGTTGCCCGGCACTTCCTCGTAGCGGTCGAACTCGAGCTCGAAGAGGCCACGACCCTGCGTGAGGGAGCGCAGGTCGGACGCGTAACGCTGCACCTCGGCGAGGGGGACTTCGGCTTCGACTACGCTCAAGCCGCTGTCGGGCACGATGCCGTGGATGCGCGCGCGCTTGGTGTTGAGGTCGCCGACGATGTCACCGGCGTTCGCTTCGGGCCCGCGTACGCGGATGGTCATGACGGGCTCCAGGAGAACGCCGTGGGCCTCGGCCACGGCTTCCTTGAGCGCCTGGCTGGCGGCGAGCTTGAACGCCATCTCGCTGGAGTCGACCGGGTGGTGCTTGCCGTCGAAGAGCGTGACCTCGCAGTCGGTAAGCTCGTAGCCGGCAACCACGCCCTCGCGAGCCGTCTCCATGACGCCCTTCTCAACGGCGGGAATGAACTCGCGGGGGACGGAGCCGCCCACCACCTTGCTGTTGAACTGCAGGCCCGAGCCGCGGGTGAGAGGCTTGATCTCGATGGCGACGCGGGCGTACTGGCCGTGGCCACCGGTCTGCTTCTTGTGGGTGTAGTCTGCGGAGGAGGTTCGGCCGACCGTCTCGCGGTAAGGGACGCGGGGCAGGGAGAGCTCGACCTCGAGATTGAACTTCTGCAGGAGGCGCCCGACGGCAACGTCGAGATGGGCATCGCCGAGGCCTTCGAGAATCGTCTCACTGGTGCTCGCGTCGCGGCGAAGGCGGAGCCCGGGATCCTCTTCGACGAGACGCTGGAGGCTGGGGCCGAGCTTGTCGACAGCGGCGTTCGCGGCAGGCCGGACAGCCATGCTGTAGACCGGCTCGGGGAAGATCATGGTGGGCAGCTCGACGGGCTTGTCCTTGGTCGCGAGCGTGTCGCCGGTGCCCGTTTCGCTCAGCTTGGCGACGACGCCGATGTCCCCGGGTGACAGCGCCTCGACGGGCTCCTGGTCCTTGCCGCGCTGGCGGTAGATGGTGCCGAGGCGCTCATCGGAGGACTTGTCGCTGTTCCAGAGGTGGCTGTCGGCCTTGACCGCGCCGGTCATGACGCGGAGGTAGCTGAGGCGGCCGACGTAGGGATCGGCGGAGGTCTTGAAGACAAGGACGGCGGGCGATGCGCCGTCGCTCACTTCGAGGCTCTCCCCATCGGCGTCGACGACCTCGCGCTGGTCGGGGGTGGGGGCGACCGCGACGAGCGTGTCGAGCACCTGGCGCACGCCGATCTGGTGGGTCGCGGAAGCGCACAGAACCGGCACGATGTCGCCGGAGGCGAGGGCCGTGCGGAGGGCGCCGTGCAGCTCGTCGGCGGTAATCTCCTCGTCCTCGAAGTACTTCATCATCAGGTCTTCGTCGTTCTCGACAATGCTCTCGACGAGGGCGGAGCGAAGCTCGTCGGCGGTGTCCTGGAGGTCGGCAGGCACGTCACCGGGCTCGCCGCTCTCGCCGAGGTAGGCCTTCATGGCGAGCAGGTCGATGACGCCGCCGAGGTCGTGGCTCTGGCCGATGGGGAGGAAGAGGGGGGCGACGGCCGTGCCCCACTTCTCGCGGATGGCATTGAGCGCGAGGTTGAAGTCGGCGTTCTCCCGGTCGAGGCGGTTGATGAGGATCATGCGGGGGAGGCCGCGCTCCTCGGCGATCTGCCAGACGCGATCGGTGCCCACCTCGGGACCGGAGACGGCGTCGACGACGATGAGGGCGAGGTCGGCGGCGCGCACGCCGCAGATGACCTCGGAGACAAAGTCGGCGTAACCGGGGGTGTCGACCAGGTTGATCTTGGCGCCGTTCCACTCGACGGGGAGGACGGAGAGATTGAGGCTGAACTTGCGGCGGTGCTCGTCCTCATCGTAGTCGCCAACGGTGTTCTGCTCCTCGATGGAGCCCATCCGCGTGACCGCGCCGCTCACGAAGAGGGCGGCCTCCCCGAGCGTCGTCTTGCCGACGTTGCCATGACCGGCGAGAACAACGTTGCGAATGTCTTCGGAGGAGTAGAGCTTCATCGGTGGGCGCCTCGTGGCCGCGGGGGCCGGGGATTGGGGGGCGATTGTACGCGCTCGGGTGCCTTGGCGGCGGCGGCGCGGGGGCGGCTCCTGTAGACTCCGTTCGCACGCATGTTCGAGGAACCGCGCACCTACGTCGCACTCGACCTGGAGACGACGGGGCTTGACCCGACGGACGACCGGATCACGGAAATCGGGGCGATCCGCTTCGACGCCGAGGGGCGCGAGCTCGGCGTCTTCGACCAGCTCGTGAACCCCGGGCGAGCCATCCCCGCGTTCACCGAGAAGCTGACCGGTATCACGAACGAGGACGTAAAGGGGGCGCCCCCGTTCGAGGCCATCGCGAACGACCTCGCGCAGTTCGTGGGGGAGAGCGCGGTGGTGGGGCAGAACGTGCGCTTCGACCTCGCCTTCCTGGCCGAGGCGGGGCTCGAGTTCGAGGGACCGGCGCTGGACACGCTGCGGTTCGCCCGCATCCTCTTCCCGGAGGGACCGGGGGGGCTCTCGGACCTGGCGGCGGAGCTGGGCGTGGAGATGCCGGTCGCGCACCGCGCTCTCGCGGACGCGCGCACGGCAGCATCAGTGTTCCTGGAGCTTCGGCGGCGGGCGGCGGCGCTGCCGGCGGCGGAACGCGCGTCGCTCGCGCGGGTCGTGGCGCTGGACGAACCGGACCTGGCGCGAGAACTCGGGGGCGGGGCGGACGCGGACGGTGACGAATTCGAGGCTCCCGCTCTGCCGGAGCAGTGGCAGCCCCCGGAGCCGCTGGTGCGGGCGGAGATTCCCGAGCCGGTCACGTCGGAGGAGGTGCTGGAGGCGCTCGCGGGGGCGGCGCGGGTGGTGGAGCGGTTCGAGGAGCGCCCGCAGCAGGCGGAGATGGCGCAGGCGGTCGCGGGCGCGTTCTCGGACGGCGGGCACTGGCTGGTCGAGGCGGGCACGGGCGTGGGGAAGTCGCTGGCGTACCTGATTCCGGCGGCGCTGTACGCCTTGCGGAACGGCACACGCGTCGTGATCTCGACCAACACGATCGCGCTGCAGGAGCAGCTGCTGGGCAAAGACGTGCCGGCGCTGCGGGAGATCCTCCGGGACGCGGGCGCGATTGACCGTCCGGACGACCTGCGGGTGGCGTTGCTGAAGGGTCGGGCCAACTACCTCTGCGTGCAGCGCTGGATGGGGCATCCCGCGAGCCTCTCCGACCCGGACGTCGCGCGTCTGGCGGGGTCGCTGGCGCGCTGGCTGCCGCAGACGCAGAGCGGCGACCGCTCGGAGCTGCGTCTGGACCCGGGGGCGCGCTCCGCCTGGGCGCGGTTCTCGGCATCGGACGCGGACTGCCTCTCGCGGCAGCACACGTTCGTGCGGGACGGGCGCTGCTTCTTGCAGCGGGCGCGGAAGACGGCGGAAGGGGCGCACCTCGTGGTCGTGAACCACGCCCTGCTGCTGGCCGACCTCGCGAGCGGCGGGAGCGCCATCCCGGCGTTCGACCATCTCATCATCGACGAGGCGCACAACCTTGAGGGGCAGGCGACGCAGCAGTTCGGGCTGCACATCGGCGCGCGGCAGGTATCGGACGCACTGGAGGCGATCCACCGGCCGCGCACGTCCGAGCGGCGCGAGGGCGGCGTGGTGGCGACAACCGGGCTGCCGGAGGTGCTGGGGGCGGGGGCGATGTCGACACTGAAGGCGGCAGTCGCGGCGGCGGCGAAGGGCGCGGAACGCCCCTTCGCGTCGCTCGGGCAGCTCGCGAAGGGGTCGCGGGACGACCGCGTGAGCGTTACGCCGGGGGTGCGCTCGGGATCGGGCTGGGGGG
>VXLW01000012.1 GCA_009841435.1 Dehalococcoidia bacterium
GCCCCGCTAGCCCCTCCTTCCCCGCATCGCTATGCTGCGGCCAGCATAACCGTGTCGGGAGCCCCCCGTGCCTCTCCCCCGATGGTTGCTGGTCTTCGCCGCCCTTGGCGCTCTCGCCCTGTTCGGCGCCTGCGGCGGCTCAGACGACGACCCCGGCACGATCATCCTCGCCACCACCACCTCCACCTACGACAGCGGCCTCCTCGACGAGCTCGTCCCCCGCTTCGAGGAGCGCACCGGCATCACCGTCAAGGTGATCGCCGTCGGCACGGGCGCGGCCCTCCGCATGGCCGGCGAGGGCAACGCCGACGCCGTGCTCGTCCACGCGCCCGAGGCCGAAGCCCCCTACGTCGCCGGCGGCGATCTCGTCTCCGGCCGCCTCGTCATGACCAACGACTTCGTCATCGTCGGCCCCCCCGCCGACCCCGCTGCCGCTGCATCCGCCTCCGACCTCCCTGCCGCCCTCGCCGCCATTGCCGCCGAGGGCCGCTTCGTCTCCCGCGGCGACGACTCCGGCACGCACAAGAAGGAGCTCGCCCTCTGGGCCGTCGCCGGCATCGACCCCGCCGCCCTCTCCCGCGAGGAGACCGGCCAGGGCATGGGCGCCACGCTCACCATCGCCTCCGAGCGCGGCGCCTACACGCTCACGGATCGCGCCACCTACCTGGCCCTGCGCGACGTGCTCGACCTCGCCGTCCTCGTCGAGGGGGACGCCACGCTCCTCAACGTCTACCGCATCCACGTCGTCAACCCGGACAAGCACGAGGACGTCGCGGCGGAGCAGGCCGAGGCCTTCGCCGCCTTCCTCCTCGAACCGGAGACGCAGGCGCTCATCGGGCGCTTCCGCGCCGAGGAGTTCGGCCGCTCGCTCTTCACCCCTGCCGTCCAGACACGCGTGGGGGGTGGCTGATGGAAGCGATCTGGGATGGCCTGGTGGAGGCGTTCCGCCTCATCGGCACGGGAGACGGCGAGCTCTTTTCCATCGCCGGCCGCTCCCTGCTGGTCTCCGGTTCGGCCACCGCCCTCGCCATGCTCGTGGGCGTGCCCCTCGGCTACCTCCTCGGGCGCGCCCGCTTCCCCGCCCGCACCCTCATCCTTGCGGCCGTGGGCACGGGCATGGGCATGCCCCCCGTCGTCGCCGGCCTCGTCATCTGGCTCCTGCTTGTGCGAAGCGGCCCCTTCGGCGGCTTCGAGCTCATCTACACGAAGCAGGCCATGATCATCGCCCAGTTCCTCATCGCGACCCCGCTCGTCATCGCCTTCACCGCTGCCTCCATCCAGGGCCTCCCTGCCCGCCTCCCCGACCTCCTCGCCGTGCTCGGCGCCGGCAAGCTGCGAACACTCTGGCTGCTCGCCCGCGAAGCCCGCCTCGGCCTCCTCGCCGCCGTCATGGCCGGCTTCGGCGCCGTCGTCTCCGAGGTGGGCGCCTCCATGGCCGTGGGCGGCAACCTCGTCGGCGATACCCGTGTCCTCACCACCGCCATCGTCACCGAGACCAGTCGCGCCGACACGGAGCGCGCCATTGCCTACGGCCTGGTGCTGCTCGCCATGGCCTTCGCCATCGTCGCCGTCCTCACCGTCGTCCAGCAGCGGAGCCCCCGCTGATGGAGGCGAGATTCGAGCGCGTGCAATTCGCCTACGGCGAACAACCCGTCGTCGACGTGCCCGAGCTGCGTTTCGCTGCGGGCCGCGTGACCGCCCTCCTCGGTCCCAACGGCTCTGGCAAGTCGACCCTCCTCCGCCTCCTCGCCGGCCTCGAACGGCCCCGCGCCGGACGCGTCCTCGTGGGCGGGAAACCCGCTGCCGGGGCGCGCGCCTCCGTCGCCTACGCCTTCCAGGAAGCGGTCTTCCTCTCCGGCTCACTGCGCTCGAACCTCGACCTCGCGCTCCGCCTGCGCGGCCTCCCTCCCTCCGAGCGCCGCGCGCGCCTCGCCGAGGCCGCCAGCGCCTGCGGCGTCGCCCACCTCCTCGACCGTCCCGCCAACCGCCTCTCGGGGGGCGAAGCGCAGCGCGCCAACCTCGCGCGCGCCCTCTCGCTGCGCGCCCCCCTGACGCTTCTCGATGAGCCCCTCGCCGGCTTCGACGAGCGCGGGCGTAGCCAGATGCTCGAGGAGCTCCCGGCCCTCCTGCGCCGCTTCGCCGGCACCACCGTGCTGGTCACCCACGACCGCGATGAGGCCCTGCGGCTCGCCGAGGATCTGGTGCTCCTGCGCGAGGGGCGCGTGCGCGCCGCCGGCCCCAGGCGCGAGGTCTTCGCCTCCCCGCCCGACCCCGAGACCGCCGCCTTCCTCGGCTACACCCTCATCCCCACCGACGCCGGACTCGCCGGCGTGGCGCCCGGGGGCCTGCGCCCGGGTCCGGGCGAGTTCATGCTCACCCTGCACGTCGAGGAGATCGTCGATCTCGTCACCAGCGTCGAGGTGGTCGGGCGCGCCAACGGCGCGCGCATCGCCGTCGCCTTCCCCCCCGACCTGCCCCTTCCCGCCCCCGGCGAGCTGGTTACGGTACGCGCCCCCACGG
>VXLW01000048.1 GCA_009841435.1 Dehalococcoidia bacterium
TCAGCCCCAGCACCTTCGTGATCGCCGCCGTCAGCGTCGTCTTCCCGTGGTCCACGTGTCCGATCGTCCCCACGTTTACGTGCGGCTTGTTCCGCTCAAACTTCTCCTTCGCCATCTTCCTTCCCTTTCGTTCCTTCTGGTGTGAGTCAGACAGCGCCGACCGCCGAACGCTCGACGAGCGTGGCGGAGACACTCTGGGGTACGGGTTCGTACCGGTCGAATTCCATGGTGTAGGTCGCCCGTCCCTGCGAGAGCGAGCGGAGATCGGTGGAGTAGCCGAAGGTCTGGGCAAGCGGCACGGTCGCGTTGACGATCTGGAGCTTGCCCATCGTGTCCTGGCTAACGACGTGGCCGCGGCGGCTGTTGAGGTCGCCGACGACGGCGCCGAAGTGATCCTCGGGGACGCGCACCTCGATGCGCATGAGCGGCTCGAGGAGCACGGGCTGCGCCTGTTTGAGGGCATCGCGCATGCCGAGGATGGCCGCGTTCTTGAACGCCATCTCGGAGGAGTCGACGGCATGGGAGGCGCCATCGACGAGGGCGACGCGGACATCGAGCACGGGGTAACCCGCCACGGGACCGGAATCGAGAGATTCCTCCGCGCCGGCGCGCACGGCGGAGATGTACTCCACGGGCACGGACCCACCGACGACGCGGTTCTCGAAGACGAACCCGTCGCCGCTCTCGCCGGGCTCGATCTCGAGCTCAACGACGCCGTACTGGCCGCGGCCGCCGGTCTGCCGCACGAAGCGGCCTTCGGCGGAGGCGTGACGGCGGATGGCCTCGCGGTAGCTGACCTGCGGACGGCCGACGTTGGCCTCGACGCGGTGCTCGCGCTTCATGCGGTCGACGATCACCTCGAGATGGAGCTCGCCCATGCCCGAAATGATCGTCTGGCCGGTCTCGTCGTTG
The DNA here is from genome assembly GCA_009841435.1 of Dehalococcoidia bacterium. Taxonomy (GTDB): domain Bacteria; phylum Chloroflexota; class Dehalococcoidia; order Tepidiformales; family Tepidiformaceae; genus UBA2991. Next base: position 913 of record VXLW01000048.1, read on the forward strand.
AACCGCCAGTGGAAGGTGGGGTCCTCTTCGCTGAGCTTGGTGAGGGAGTCGGCCATGCGCTCCTGGTCGGGCTTGGAACGCGGCTCGAGAGCGACGCTGATGACCGGCTCGGGGAAGGCGATGCCTTCGAGCACGACCTGGGAATCCGGGTCGCAGAGGGTGTCGCCGGTGAAGGTCTGCTTGAGGCCGACAGCGGCGCCGATCCCGCCCGCGTAGAGCGCGTCGACTTCCTCGCGATCGTTGGCGTGCATGCGCAAAAGGCGGCCGATGCGCTCGCGGCGCCCCTTGGCGCTGTTCCAGACGGCCTCACCGGAGCGGAGAACGCCGCTGTAGACGCGGACGTAGGCGAGCCTGCCCACGTAGGGGTCGGAGACGATCTTGAAGGCGACGGCGCTGAGGGGGGCGTCGTCGTCCGCCTCGCGCTCGATCTCGGTCCCGTCGTTGGCATCGACGCCCTTCACCGGGGGGACGTCCTCTGGGGAGGGGAGGTAGTCGATGACGGCATCAAGCAGTGGCTGGAGGCCCTTGTTCTTCAGGGCGGAGCCGCAGAGGACGGGGGTGATGGCGTTGGCCAGGGTGGCGCGACGGATGGCGGTGCGCAGCTCGTGGCCGTTCACGTGGTGGCCCTCGATGTAGCTGATGGCGACCTGGTCGTCGACGTTGCCGATCTGCTCGACGAGGGTCTCGCGGGCGGCGGTGGCCTCGGCGAGAAGGTCGGCGGGGACCTCGCCGCGGATGGCCTCCTCGCCCTTCTCGCCGCCGAAGGTCCAGCAGACCATCTCGGTGAGGTCGATGACGCCCTGGAAGTGCTCCTCGGCGCCGATGGGGAACTGGATGGCGACGGGGTTGGCGTCGAGCCGGTCGACCATCATCTGCTGGGTGCGGACGAAGTCGGCGCCCACGCGGTCCATCTTGTTGACGAAACAGATGCGGGGGACGGAGTAGCGGTCGGCCTGGCGCCAGACCGTCTCGGACTGGGGCTCGACGCCGGCGACCGCGTCGAAAACGACGACGCCGCCATCGAGCACGCGCAGGCCGCGTTCGACCTCGGCGGTGAAGTCGACGTGGCCGGGGGTGTCGATGATGTTGACGAGATGGTCGTTCCACTCGGCGCTGGTGGCGGCGGCGGTGATGGTGATGCCGCGCTCGCGCTCCTGCTCCATCCAGTCCATCGTGGCGGTGCCCTCGTGGACCTCGCCGATCTTGTAGGTAATGCCCGTGTAGTAGAGGACGCGCTCGGTCACGGTGGTCTTGCCGGCATCAATGTGCGCAATGATCCCGATATTCCGGACGCGTTCGATCTCATATGGCCGGGGCATGGTGTTTTCCTGATTCCTCCAGCCGCGCCCTACCAGCGGTAGTGAACGAAGGCGCGGTTGGCCTCGGCCATTCGGTGGGTGTCGTCGCGCCGCTTGATCGCGGAGCCGGCGTTGTTGGCGGCGTCGAGCAGTTCGGCGGCGAGCCGCTCGGCCATGGTGTGGCCGCCACGGCCGCGGGCGCCCTGGAGCAGCCAGCGCATGGCAAGCGCCGTGCGGCGCTCGGGGCGGATCTCGACGGGTACCTGGTAGGTCGTGCCACCAACGCGCCGGGGCTTCACCTCGAGCACGGGGGTGGCATTGCGCATCGCCTGGCGGAAGGTGTCGACGGGATCGCGCCCGGTCGACTCCTGGATTTGGTCGAAGGCGCCGTAGACGACGCGCTCGGCGGTGCTCTTCTTGCCCCGGGTCATCACCTTGTTGATGAGAATCTGGACCTGCTGATCACCGTAGCGGGGATCGGGGCGGATGATGCGGCGTTCGGGGCGGTTACGTCGCGGCATCGTTCCCTATCCGTTCTTCCGCGTGCCGTACTTGCTACGCCCGCGGCGGCGGTCGGCGACGCCGGTGGAGTCGGCGGCGCCGCGGACGATGTGGTAGCGGACGCCGGGGAGGTCGCGCACACGGCCGCCACGGACGAGCACGACGGAGTGCTCCTGGAGGCTGTGGCCCTCGCCGGGGATGTAGGCCGTGACCTCGATGCCGTTCGTCAGGCGCACGCGGGCGACCTTACGAAGGGCGGAGTTCGGCTTCTTGGGAGTCTGCGTGCGGACCTGGGTGCAGACGCCGCGCTTCTGGGGCGCGCCGCGGCCAACGACGCGGGAGAGTCGCCCGCGCTCGGAGTTGTAGTTGAAGAGCAGGGCAGGGGCGCCCGACTTCTTCGACTTGGGCTTGCGGCCCTTGCGTACGAGCTGGTTGATCGTCGGCACTACCGTTGATCTCCAAATTCGGGGCCCCGCAGGGGGCGATCCGAAGGTGTTGTTCCGGCGAGAGGAGGGTCCTCACGCTGGGCACGGAAACAGGCCCAGAGGCCGGTTTCAGAACAGCGCCCCGCAACCGGGAAGGAGCGAGACCGTTTTCAGCCCAGTGCCTTAAGGCCTGCCGAATGTCGTACATCTGGCGAGGCTATAAGCGCCGACCTAAGAGGCTAACACAGGGTTCGAAACGATCAACGTCGCACCGCCCGAACCGAGGGGCGGGTCTAGACTCAGGGAATGGGCCCGGAAGCAGCACTGGATCCGTACTTCAAGAAGCGTGTCGCACTGGTCGACGGGGGCGAGCGGCTGGAGTTCGAGGTGGCGCACACGCTCTTCGCTTCGCACCAGGTGGACAGCGGGACGAAGCTGCTGTTGCGCTGCCTGGAGACGGAGCAGCCTCCGCAGCGAATCCTCGACCTGGGGTGTGGCTACGGGGCGCTGGGGGTCGCGCTCGCGCGGCGCTTTCCCGAGGCGCGGGTGGTGATGGCCGACAGCAACCTGCTGGCCGTTCGCTACGCCCGCCGCAACGCCGCCCTGAACGGCGCGGCCAACGCCGAGGTGGTGGGGAGCGTGGCGCTCGAGGAGGTGCCGGCGGGGGAGTACGACCTGATCGTGGCGAACGTGCCCGCGAAGATCGGCGACGAGGCGATCGAGGCGGAGTTCGTGCGAGGGCCGAGGGGGCGCTTGGCGGCGGGCGGAACCTACTGGTTCGTGGCCGTGAGCGGGCTCAACCACCTGCTGAAACGCATCGGCGGACGGCAGGAGATCGCATTACGACAAGTACGGAAACGGTCGGGCCACACGGTGTATCGAGTGGAAGCGTGAAGGTCCGGGCAAAAGAATTGCAAACGCACGAACGTTCTGACACGATACGGACGTGGTGGCGAGCCTTGCAGGATAGGAGACGCTGTGAGCCTCCCTGTTGAATCCGAAGGTTCGGACGCCGCAGCCGTCTGCGCGTATCTGGGCCTCGTCGATGACAGCGACCTTCACGCGACGTACGCGACCGACGCACACCGCTGCTACCGACTCCCCAACCCAACCCGCATCGCAACGCAGCACCAGGAGCAATTCTGCCTGACGGCGGACCACCCCTCCTGCCCGATCTACCAGGGCGAGGGCGTTGAAGCGACGACGCAGCCCGTACCGGCGGCGCCATCCGCCGAGGAGAGCGAGGCGGATCCTGTGCCAACAGCGGAAGGCGATGAGTTCGAGCCTCCGGCGGCCCGCCAGTCCCCATTCGTGACGGCGGCTTCGCGTTGGACCTCACGGGGCCTGCGCCGCCCGGCGATCGAGGGCGAGCTCAGCATGCGTGCGGCAACGGTCTCGCTGTTCGTACTGGCAGCGGTCGTGGTTGCGATCGCGTTCGTGGTGAACCGCGAGCTGGGCGACGACGACACGGCGCCGATCGCGCCGGTGGCCACGGAGACGCCCACGGAGGCGGCCGGGGGAGCAGCAACGGAGCCGGCGGCCACGCCAGAACCGACACCCGAGCCCACGCCCGAGCCCACCCCGGAACCGACGCCGGAGCCGACACCGGAGCCGACGCCGGTCCCAACGGAGCCGCCTGCCACGACCTACATCGTCGTCTCGGGTGACACCTGTGGCGCGATCGCCACGGCCCACGACATCACGCTCGACGAGCTGATCGCGGCGAACGATGACCTGGAGCTGACAGAAGACGGCGGCTGTCCGATCTTCCCCGACCAGGAGCTGGTCATCCCCTAGGCGGGACCAGGCCTTCCTTGCGCGCCGCAGCGGTAAAGGCCTGCCTCGTGACGCGTCCGGGCATGTCGCTGTCGCGGTGGTGCTCCTCGACCCAGTGACGACGGGCACGCCAATGTGACGCCTGCGTCCGGTAGCGCTCGCGCGCTTCGACAGTCCAGCGCCAGTCAGCCCAGCAGAGGATGGCGGTGTCGAGGTCGCGGCGGGCAATCCGGCGGATGTCCGCCAGCTGCGGGACTCCGCGGCGTTTCTTCTTCTCAATCTTGTCGGAGATGAGCAGGATTTTGGCGAGGAGGCTCATCTGGGCGAGGCCGGAGGTGTGGTCCCGGACGGCCATGAGCGCCTCCTCGTCGGTGATGCGGAAGCGCTCGCGCAGAACGACGGCGGCGATGGGGCCGTGGAGGAGGATCGGATAGTCGCGCGAGTCGGCGTCGATCGCGACGCCGACCTCGCCGGCAAGGCGAATCTGTTCGGCAGGGGACTCGGAGCGAAAGAGGTCATGCCCCCAGACCGCCAACTCGACACGTTCCTCGTCGGCGAGCCAGTAGCGGGCCAGGGGCAGGGCTTCGTCCAGCACGCGGCGGACGTGGCGAACGAGCCCGGGCGGGCGCAGCAGGAGCTCCTCGCGCACGGCGGCGATCTGGTCGGCGATCACCCTTCGTGGCCGAGCTGGCGTCCGCCGACAAGGTGGAGGTGGAGGTGGTGGATGGTCATGCCGGCTGCTTCGCCAACATTGAAGGCGAGCCGGTAGCCGGATTCGTGGACCCCCTCGGCCCGGCCCACCTCGCCGGCGAGGGTGAAGAGCCCGGCGAGCGTTTCGGCGTGTCCCGCTTCAATTTCGCGGGCATCTGCAATGTGCTCGCGGGGAATGATGAGGTCGTGGACGGGGGCGCGGGGGTTGATATCGCGGATGGCGAAAGCATGGTCGTTCTCGGCGACCCGTTCGACGGGGATATCGCCCGAGGCCATGCTGCAAAAGAGGCAATCGGCCACGCGCCGATTCTAGCGGGGGGCGACCGCGTCGCAAATGGACGGGTGTAGCATGCCAGCCATGCGAATCAAACTCACGAGTGTGACAGTCGACGACCAAGCGAAAGCGCTCGCCTTCTACACGGATGTGCTGGGTTTCGTCCTGAAGCGGGATGATCCGGCCGGTGAATTCCGGGCTATCACGGTCGAGCCGCGGGACAACCCCGGTGAGATTGAAATGATGCTGGAACCGAACGCGCATCCAGCCTCGAAGGCGTTCCAGGAAGCGCTCCGCAAGGACGGCATTCCCGTCGCGATCTTCTTCGTGGACGACCTCGACCAGGAATACGCGCGGCTCACCGGGCTGGGCGTGAGCTTCGTGCAGGAGCCGACGCGGAGCGAGTGGGGCTACCAGGCCATGCTGGACGACACCTGCGGCAACTACCTCGTGCTCCACGAGGGGTAGCGCCGTGACGGGAGCGCGGCCCACGGGCGACGTGCTCTCGCACTTCTGGGCGCCGCTGTGCGCGGTGGGGGCGAGCGGGCCGGCGGGGCCGAACGCACAGATCTGCGTGTCGGTATTCGGGGCATCGATCGTGCCGGAGCGGCCCCGGCTCCTCGTCTCGCTCTCGAAGACCAATTACACGGAAGGACTCGTGCGGGCGAGCGGACGGCTCTCGGTGACGCTGCTGAGCGACGCACAGGCCGACCTGCTGGAGCCGCTCGGACTGCGCTCCGGTCGGGACGAGAACAAGCTCGCGGGCCTCGAGGTCGAGCTCACCGGGTCGGGCGCGCCCACATTCCCGGGCGGAGTGGGGGCGCTCGACTGCGAGGTGCTGGAACCAATCGACCTGGGCGATGCCACGGCATTCCTGGTAGCGGTCCGCGATCGGTGGGGGCTTGGCGGGGAGCAGCCGTTGCCGTGGGCAGTGGCGAAGACGGTGGTGGGGGAGGAGTTCCTGACGCGGTGGGCGAAGAAGAGCGCCCGCGAGCAGGAGGCCGCCCGCGCGGTCATGCGCTGGCAGGACTGAAGGGTCAGCCGAGGAGATACTGGCGGAGGAAGCGGTCGACAGACGAGTAGAAGGCCTCGACCGTCTCGCGCTTGCGCCAGCCGTGCCCCTCTCCCTCGTACACGTGGTACTCGTGGGGGACGCCGCGCGTGCGGAGGGAGGCCGCGAGCGAGTCGCTCTGGTCGCGCGGGACCACGCGGTCCTCGACGCCCTGGAAGAGCGCGATCGGATCGGCGATGGAGTCGGCGTGGAAGATGGGGGAGCGCTCGCGGTAGCGGGGGGAGGCGTCGGGGAGGGGGCCGACAAGCGAATCGAGGTAGCGAGCCTCGAACTTGTGGGTATCGCTGGCGAGGGTGAACAGGTTGGAGATGCCGTAGTAGCAGACGCCGGCGCGGTAGAAGCCGGGGTGCACCTGGAGGGAGCGCAGTACCGTGTAGCCGCCGGCGCTCCCACCGAGGATGGCGAGCCGGTCGCCATCGGCGAGGCCGCGCGCGGCCATCGCCTCGGCGCCGGAACGGCAATCCTCGACATCGGCAACGCCCCACTCGCCGCGCAGAGCGAGCATCGTCTCGCGTCCCGCTCCGCTGCTGCCACGGTAGTTGACCGCGAGCACGGCGTAGCCGCGGCTGGCGAGGAACTGGATCTGCGGACGCCAGCCCGCGTCAACGTGGTCGGTGGGACCACCGTGGACAAAGACGACGAGCGGTGGCGGTCCCTCGTCGAAAGAGCGGTCGCTGGCGGGTGGGTAGTAGAGGCCGTGGACCTCGCTGCCGGCAGCGTTCGTCCAAGACACCGGGTCGGGAACGGAGAGGCTGGCGGCGGGGAAGGCGGCGGGGTCGCTGAGGCGCAGGGTGACGACTTCGGGTGGGTTCTCATCGAGATCGACCAGGAGGATGCGGAGCGAGGTGGTGGGGCCGCTGGCGATGACCGCCAGGCGCTCTTCGGTGGGGGAGGCCACGGGGTTCTCGAAGCTGGCGTACTCGGCGGGGAGGTCGAGTTCGCGGGGCTCGCCACCGCCGGCGCCATCCACGAGGACAAGGTCGGCGAAGCCCTGCCGTTGTCGGATGGCGACGACGCGGCCCGAGGGAAGCACCGCGAACATGCCTACGCCCTGCCCCCAGGCGGGCGTCCCGTATTCGCAGTCGCCTGAGGTGAGGGCCCGTGTCTCGCCCGTCGCGAGATCGTGGCAGTGGAGGTGGCCCCAGCCGCTGGCGTCGGAGATGAAGTAGAGGGCGTCGCCGTCGGGCGAGAAAGCAGGCTGGAGGATCGCCTCGTCGGGGCCGCCCGCAACGACCTTGGACGCGGCGATGGTCGGGAGCGCGCCTTCGGGGAAGGCGAGCTCGGCGACCCGGAGTTCGGAGCCGTCCCAGGGCATGTTCGGGTGGTCCCACTCGACCCACGCGAGGCGGTCGCCGCGGGGGCTCCAGACCGGCTGCATGTAGAAGTCGCGGCGGCTGGCGAGGTGTTGGGGCCAGCCACGCCCGGCGCTGTCGGCGACAGCGATCACGTCAACATCCTCGTAGGAGTGCACGTAAGCCACCCAGCGCCCGTCGGGGCTGACGGCAGGCGATGCCGCCTCGCCGAAGGCAGGGGTGACGGGCTGGGCGGGGGCGCCGTCGAGGGGCTGGCGGTAGAGGCGCTGGCTATCGTGGCCGATGAACCAGCCCAGGCCGCTCGCGACGACGAAGTCGCCGCCGCCGTAGCCGACGCCGGCACGGACGAGGATGTCTCCGCTGATGTCGCGGATCTCGGGGTCGCTCCCCTCCGGGGCCACGACGACGGCCAGGCCGCGGTCACCGCGACCCTCGAACCAGCCCAGCGTGCGTCCGTCCGAATCCCAGGAGGGTCCGCGCAGGCGGATGCCGCCCGCGAGGGCGTCGGGCGTGATGGGGCTGTCCCACAGTCCATAGGGGCGACGTTCAGCCATCGGGGCATTCTGCCGGATGCGCCGCTCACGCGAGCGCGGTAGCCCCCAGTGCGGGGCGGCGGTAGGCTCGCGATCGCACATGAGCGACCGTTTCCATGCCACGGGCGCGCTCACCCATCGGGCGCGGCGAGACTCCTTGTGACGCGCGAGCGGTTCACCGGACAGTGGGCGGCCATCGGGCTGGCCGTGCTGGCGTGCGTCCCGGGGATCGTGCTGCGCATCACCGAGCCGCACATCGACCCGCTGCTGGAGTCGGCGGTTTACGGGATCGCCATCCTCGGGGCGGCCTTCCTGCTGACCTGGGGCGCCGAGACCGCGGAGGTGGACATCTCGCAGGGGCTGGCGCTGGCGATCATCGCCTTCATCGCGGTGCTCCCCGAGTACGCCGTCGACGCGTTCCTGGCGTGGGAGGCGGGCTCCGACCCGGAGAAGGCGGCCGAGGGACTCGCGATCGCGAACATGACGGGCGGGAACCGGCTGTTGATCGGGATCGGCTGGCCGGTGGTGTTCCTGATCTTCTTCTACCGGCGGCGGCTGAAGGAACTGGTGGTGAGCCGGGCACGGGCGCTGGAGCTCGCGTTCCTCGCGGTGGCGACGGTGTACGTGATCCTCATCCCGCTCCGGAACACGCTCACGCTGGCGGACACGATCGTGCTCGTCTCGATGTTCGTCATCTACCTGGTGATGACGAGCCGGGTGGAGTCGGAGGAGGTCGAGCTGGTGGGACCGGCGCGGGCGATGGGATCCCTGCCAGACGTGCGCAGACGCGTGCTGGTGGTGGTGACGCTTGTCTTCGCCGCGGCGGTGATCATCGCCTCGGCGGAGCCGTTCGCGCACGGGCTGGTGGAGACGGGCAAGAAGGTGAACATCAGCGAGTTCGTGCTGATCCAGTGGATAGCGCCGCTGGCCTCGGAGTCGCCGGAGGTGCTGGTGGCGGCGCTGCTGGCGTGGCGGGGCCGGGCGGCGGCTGGGATGGGCGCGCTGATCTCGTCGAAGGTCAACCAGTGGACACTGCTGATCGGGACGCTGCCGATCGCCTTCATGATCGGCTCGGGCGACTGGGGCATCCTGCAGGGGCTGCCGCTGGTCTCGCCCACCGAAGAGGTCAACCTCTTCTTCTCGCGCCAGCAGGGCGAGGTCTTCCTGACAGCGGCGCAGTCAGCCTTCGCCATCGCAGTGTTCGTGAACCTGCGTATGAGCCGGCCCGAAGCCTGGGCGCTCTTCATCCTGTTCGCTGCGCAGCTCCCCCTGACGGAGGACGTGCTGGGCGACGGGGCGCAGATCGTGCGCTTCTGGTACTCGATCGGGTACATGGTGCTGTGCGCGGCCCTGCTGATCCGCAACCGGGCGGGTATCCCCGGCCTGGTCCGGGACGCGCGCGACATGGTCACGGGGAAGGCCGACTTCGTGGAGGAACAGAGGCACTGAGCGGCTGGGCTCAGCCAACGAGGGCGATCGAGACGATGCCGCCAATGGCGCCGACAGCGATGGCAGCGCTCAGCCCAATAGAGGCCGCAGCCCACATGCGCATGTCAGCCCGAAGTTCGGCCGTGTCCTCACGGAACTCGGTGCGGTGAGCAGCCAAGTCCTCGCGAGACTCCGTGCGGTGAGCGGTCATGTCCTCGCGCAGCTCAGCGCGGAGGGCGCCCATGTCCTCGCGAAACTCGGCGCGGTGAGCAGCCATGTCCTCGTGAAACTCAGCCCGGTGAGCAGCCATGTCCTCGCGAAACTCGGCACGATGGGCCGCCATGTCCTCGCGAAGCTCGAGGCGGAGGGCCTCAAGGTCGGCGCGGGTAGCAGGCTCGGACGCAGCAGATGTGCTTGTCACATCCAAAGTCTAGCACAAGCAGGTCACCCCGAGGGAAGGGAAATGGCGTATTCCAGGGCGTCGGCGAGGGCGAGCCAGCTGGCCTCAATAATGTCGGTGGAGCTGCCGACCGTGGTCCAGTAGCGCGCGCCGTCGGTGCTCTCGATGAGGACGCGGACCTGGGCGGCGGTGGCCGACTCGCTGTCGAGGATGCGCACCTTGTAGTCGACGAGTTTCACGTTGAGGACGTCGGGATAGGCGCTGCCAAGCGCCTTGCGGGCGGCGATGTCAAGGGCGTTGACGGGGCCGTTGCCCTCGGCGGCGGTGTGGTGCTCGTCGTCGCCCGCGCGAATCTTGACCATGGCCTCTGCGAGCATGTCGTTGCGCTGGTCGTCGCCACGGCGGTGGCGGTGGCGCTCAACGATGACGAAGTCCTCGATCTCGAAGGGGCGTACGTAGCCGGGAATCTGGCGGCGGACGAGAAGCTCGAAGCTGGCCTCGGCGCCCTCGTACTGGAAGCCCTCGCTCTCCTTTTCCTTGACGACCTGCAGGAGGTTGCGGATCTCGTCCTGGCTGAAGGGGTAGTCGATGCCGAGCTCTTCCATCTTCACGAGGAGGTTGCGCTGGCCTGAGAGCTCGCTGACGAGCACGCGGCTGCTGTTCCCGACGAGGCCTGGGTCGATGTGCTGGTAGGAGCTCTCGTCCTTCATGATGCCGGCGACGTGGTAGCCGGCCTTGTGGGCGAAGGCACTCTGACCGACGAAGGGCGCCTGGGAGTCAGGGACCAGGTTGGCGAGCTCGTTGACGTAGTGGGAGACCTCGGTGAGGCGAGCGAGCTGGTCATCCTCGATGACGTCGACGCCCATCTTGAGCTTGAGGTTGGCGGTGACCGTGAGGAGATCGGCGTTGCCGCAGCGCTCGCCGTAGCCGTTCACGCAGCCCTGGACCTGCCAGACGCCCGCCTCGACCGCAGCGAGGCTGTTGGCGACGGCGAGGCCGACGTCATCGTGGCAGTGGATGCCAAGACGGGCATCAGGGACGCGGTCCTGGACGGCCTGGATGGCGCGGAGGAGGTCGGGCGTGGTCATGCCGCCGTTGGTGTCGCAGAGCACAAGGGCCTCGGCGCCAGCGCGGGCGGCGGTGGCGAGGCACTGGAGGGAGTAGTCGGGGTTGTGGGCGAAGCCGTCGAAGAAGTGCTCGGCATCGAAGAAGACGGTCTTGCCGAGGTTGCGGAAGTACCCGACGGTGTCGGCGATCATGGCGAGGTTTTCCTCGTCGCTGGTCTCGAGGATGCGCTGGACCTGGTACTGGCTGGCCTTGCCCACGAGGGTGACCCCGGGGGTCTCGGCGGCGACCATGCTCTGGATATTGGGGTCGGTCTCGCAGGTGAGTCCGGCGCGGCGGGTACCGCCGAAGGCGCTCACCTTCGCCTGGGAGAGCTGCACTTCCTTCAGGCGCTGAAAGTAGGCGGCATCGCGGGGGTTGGAGCCGGGAAAACCGCCCTCGACCCACTCCACGCCAAGCTCGTCGAGCTTCTGGGTGATGCGCACCTTATCGGCGACGGAGAGGGAGATGCCCTCCATCTGGGAGCCGTCGCGGAGGGTGGTGTCGTAGAGCTGAACTCGGTCGGTAGGCATGGTGAGGAGGGCGCGGCGCCGGGGCGCGGGGGTGGTCTGGCGATGGTAGCACGGGGTCGAGTTATGGCACGTGGGACGGGAGAGAGGGCGGCGGTGGGGACGAGGTGGCGTCGTCCCCGCCGCCGCATGCGGACAGGGCCGCAAGTGCAACCGTCGCGAGAGGGGCACGGCCCGCACGGTTGCGTGTTCTTCGCCCCATGTGGGCCAGAGTAGCGATCGGAAGGGGCGAATTACCCCGTCCGTTTGCGGAGACTTGCCGAGTGTCGGGCTACTTGTAGCGACGGCCTCGCTGGGCCTTCGTGCGGTCGCCCTGGTACTCGTAGACAGGAACGCCGTAGCCACAGGAGGTCTGGGTACGCTCGACGGTGATCTCGATGACCTGGCGCTCGGGGGTGGGCGTTTCCGTGGCTCGGAGCTTCTCGGCGTGGGCGGCGAGCACGGAGTCCTCCAGGGGTTTCGCGTAGGCGCGCCCGTAGAGGCGGACGATGGCAGCATCCTCGTCGAACGAGGTGACCATGACGGTAACGGGGCCGCCGGCCATGCCGTGGCGGGCGGTCTCGTTGCCGCTGCCGGCGTAGTCGAAGTAGGCGAGCGTGTTGCGGTCGATGACGTGCAGGTCGGCGGCGCCTTTGGGGGAGAGGTTGACCGCGCCCTGACCGTCGGGGCCCTCGGCGAGGGATGGGTCGGCGGAGGCGACGAAGAAGACGTGCGAACTGCGGATCAGGTCAGCCTGCTCGTCGGTGATGTGCTCGAGGAGAATCGCCATGGCGCGGGTCGCCGGAGGGTTGCGCTAGCCGGCGATGCCGGTGAGGTGCTTGCGTTTCTGGGCGACGTAGTCGACGAGGATGTACTCGCCGAGCTTGTCGGGCGTGGTGTAGAAGACGCGGCCCTTGTTGATGCGTGCGACCTGGTTCACGAACTCCTTCAGGTAGTGGTTGCGGTCGAGCATGAAGGTGTTGATCGTGATGTTCTTGCGGGTGCAGCGCTTCACCGCCTTGAGCGTCTCGCGGATGGTGATGGGGCTGGGCGGGTAGGCGAAGTAGCTGCGGCCGCGCTCGAGGTGGGCGGTCGGCTCGCCGTCGGAGATCATGATGATCTGGCGGGTTCCCTGCGTGTGCTTGGCGAGCAGGCGCTCGGCGATCATGAGGGCGTGGTGCATGTTCGTGCCGAGGACGGATTCGTCCCAGCGCACGTAGGGGAGGTCCTCGGCCTTCAACTCCCGGGCGTAGGCGCTGAAGCCGATGATGTAGAGGCTGTCGCGCTGGAACTGGGAGGAAATGAGGTTGTTGAGCGCGAGCGCGACCTTCTTGGCGGCCTGGAAGCTGCCGCGCAGAGCCATCGACCAGCTCAGGTCGAGCATGATGACGGTCGCGGTCTGGGTGACGAGCTCGCTGCGGGCGACCTCGAAGTCGTCGGGCCTGAGGTTGATGGGCGTGCCCACACCCTCGCGGTGGAGCGAGTTCATGATCGTGCGCTTGATGTCGAGGTGGAACGGGTCGCCGAACTCGTAGAGCTTGGTGTCGTCGGTGCGTTCGCCGCCGAAGCCGTTCTCGGCGACCTCGTGCTTGCCGAACGAGTCGGCCTTGAGCTGAGCGTAGAGCTCGACGAGGGCGCGCTGGCCGATCTTGCGGGTGCCACGCGGGGTCAGCTCCCAGCCTGAGCCCTTCTTCCGGATGTAGCCGGCCTCCTCGAGGATCTCGAGGAACTTGCGCAGCTCGTCGAGGGTCTCGCGGGCCTCGGGGCCGAGCAGCTCCTCGAGCTGGTCGGCGTCGATGTCGTCGATCTCCCCGCCGTACTGGGTGCGCTCGAGCTGGCGTTCGACCTCGTCGATGGACTGCATGTGGCGCATGAGCTCCATGGCAGCGTCGAGGTCGAGCTGCTCCTCGCCGCGGAAGGGGTACTGGTTGCGCTGGTCGCGCATGGGGAAGAGGTACTCGAGGTTCTGGGCGAGCTCGTTGAGACCCTGCTGGAGCTCGGGGTCGCCGATCTTGTCGGAAAGCAGGTCCTGGAGCTGCTGGCGCATGTCGCCGGGGAGGCTGCCGAGGAGGCTCTGCATCTGACCCATCTGCTGCTGCATCTGGGCGATTAGTTCGTCGAGGGACTGGGGCGGGTTGTCGCCGAAGAGGTCGCCGTACTGCTGCATGAAGCTGTCGAAGTCCGGCTCGTTGCCGGCCATCTTGTCCTGCAGCATCTGGTTAAGGTCCCGGGTCATGTTCTTCATGCGCTCGAGGTCCTCGGGCGACATGTTGGCGATCTGCTCGGAGAGGTCCTTGAAGAAGGTGTTCATCATCGCCTGGCGCAGCGACTCGACAAGCTCGTTGAACTTCTCCTGCGCCTCGGGGTCCATGAACTCGTAGTCCTGGAGCCTGCGGACCTGCCCGGCGGTGTCCTCGGGGAGCTCCTCGAGGAACTCCTGCTTGCGGTTGGCGATGTTGCGGAGCATGTCGGCGAACTCGCTGGTGGGGACGCTTCCCTGCCCCCCCGCGCCGCCTGACTCTGAACCCTGCTGGCCCTGCTCGCCGGACTGGCCCTCGCCGGGCTCGCCCTGTTGCCCCTCGCCCTGCTGGCCGCCCTCGTTCGAGGGCTGCTGGCCCTGCTCAGCGCCCTGCTGCTGGCCCTCGCCGTCCTGGGGGGAGCCATCGGCCTGATCGCTCTGCTGGCCGTCCTGGCCCTCCGCCCCCTGGGGCGGCGGGCCAGCCTCCTCGAGGCGCTGGTCGAGGGTGTTGCGCTCCATGTCGAGGATCTCATCGAGCTGCTCGCGGAGCTGGTCGAAGATGGAGCCGAGGTCGAAGCGGTCGAGCTGCTGGCGGCGCTGCTGGCGCAGTTGCTGGAGAAGGTCGCGGAGACCCTGGGTGCGATCGCCCATGGGGTTGCGCATGCCGCGCTGGAGGAGGTTGCGGAGGGCGTGCTGGAGGTCGCCGAAGTTCATGAGGTCGTCGGAGAGGTTGTCCAGAATCTGGTCGGGGTCGAGGTCGGCGACCTCCTGGGTGCCATCCCACATGGAGTACCGGAAGCGTGATGGCATGACCCCTCCTCAACGACGTGGCGACGCGTTCGGGGCCTTACCGTAACCTACGCCCCGAAGGCCCACAATCGCGGGGAAGGCTGCCAGCGCCGGACCCGCGGCGGGAATCGCCTTCCACACCCCAACAGGAGCACGAAATTGCGCCACGAAGTGAAGTACCAGCCTTCCTACGCCCTCGCGTTGATCGACCTCGATCCGGGGGAGTCGATCCAGGCGGAAGCGGGGGCAATGGTGAGCATGTCGTCCACAATCGAGATGGAGACCAGCACGCGCGGAGGGATGCTCTCGGGGCTGCGGCGTTCGGTGCTGGGGGGCGAGAGCTTCTTCATTAACACTTTCCGCGCCGAGCAAGAGGCGGGGCAGGTTACGGTGGCGCCGGCGCTGCCGGGCGACATCATGGCGCTGGAACTGACGGGCGAGACAACGCTGCTCGTGCAGTCGGGATCGTTCCTGGCGGCGACGGAGGGCGTGGACGTGGATACGAAGTGGGGCGGAGCGAAGTCGTTCTTCTCGAGCGAAGGGCTGTTCCTGCTGCGCTGCACCGGGCAAGGGACGATCTGGGTCTCGAGCTACGGCGCCATTCACCCCATCGACCTTGCCGTGGGCGAGCCGTACACGGTCGACACCGGGCACATGGTCGCGTTCGACGACTCGGTCCAGTACGACGTCGGGCGTTCGGGGGGCTGGAAGTCGACGCTGTTCAGCGGCGAGGGTCTGGTCGTGAAGCTGACGGGTCCGGGGCGCTTCTTCATGCAAACGCGCTCGGAGGACGCCTTCCTGAGCTGGCTGCTTCCGAAGATTCCGAAGCAGGGCGGCAACTAGGGCGCTCGCGCCGGTTTCGCGGGCGTAGACTGCCGCGCGATGGAGTTTCGCTTCTCGGAGCAGGCGCTTGCATTCGAGCGCGAGGTGGATGACTTCCTCGCGATCGAGTGGAGTCCGGAAGTGCGCCGTCGCATCGATGCCTCGCCGGACCGCTACGCGATGGAGCGCGAGTTCCGGCGGAAACTGGCGAACAAGGGCTGGCTGACGATGTCGTGGCCGCGCGAGTATGGCGGCCAGGAGCGCAGCTACGAGGAGCAGTACCTGTTCCAGGAGGCGCTCAACTACGTCGGGGCGCCAGGGGCGACGGTGGGCGTGCAGCAGGTCGGCCCGACGCTCATGACCTACGGCACCGACGAGCAGAAGGCGGCGTTCCTGCCGCGGATCGCGCAGGGCGAGATCGACTTCGCGCTGGGGTACACCGAGCCCGATGCGGGCACGGACCTGGCCTCGCTGCAGCTCCGGGCGGTTCGCGACGGGGACGACTACGTGTTGAACGGGATCAAGCGGTTCACGAGCGCGGCGCACCGGGCGGAGTACGTCTGGCTGGCGGCGCGGACGGACCCGTCGGCGCCGAAGCACCGGGGCATCTCGATGTTCCTGGTGGACCTGCAGACCCCGGGCATCACCGTGAAGCCGATCTGGACAATGTCCGGCATCCGCACAAACGAGGTTTACTGGGAGGACGTGCGCGTTCCCGCGGACGCGCTGGTGGGGGAGGAGAATCGCGGCTGGTACTACGCCGCTCACGCGCTCGACTTCGAGCGGGTCTCGATCTTCACCGTGTCGGGCGTGCGGGCGGTATTCGACGCGCTCATGCGGTGGGCGCGAGAGGAGGGGCCGGACGGGAGCCGCCCCATCGACGACGCGCACGTGTCGCGCACGCTGGCGGACTACAAGGTGCAGCTCGAAGTGCTGCAGATGCTGGCCTACCGGAATCTGGGGATGATCAAGCGGGGCGAGCACCCGAACCACGAGGCGAGCGAGGTCAAGATTTTCAGCACGGAGCTGATGCAGCGCATCCTGCACACAGGCACGAAGCTGCTGGGTCCGTACGGACAGCTCACGCCCGAGTCGGACCACGCGCCGCTCGGCGGGCGCATCGAGCAGGGGTACCGGGCGGCGGTGATGCCGACGTTCGGGGCAGGTTCGAACGAGGTGATGCGCACGATCATCGCGACGCGCGGCTTCGGGCTGCCGCGGGGGTAGGGGAGGAGAGCGGCGCGCTGCCGCGCGCCTGAGTGGAGCGCTCGCGGCTAACGCCGCTTGCTGAGGAGAGCGGCGGGCGCAGCCCGCCTGAGGAAAGCGCCACGCTGTCGCGTGGCTGAGTGACAAGCGAGGAGCACGCGCATGGCGGATGAATTGAAGATTTGGGCGCTGGGCGACGGGGGCGAGGTCCAGGCAGTCGCGGGCGTCGCAAGCGTGAAGCTGGAGGACCTGCTCGAAGAGACGCTGGTGCGGCGTCCGGAGATGCTGGAGAGCGGACTCCATCTCGTCGGGCGGCAGACGCCAACCGAGGGCGGGCCACTGGACCTGCTTGGCGTCGATGCAGGCGGGCGGCTGGTCGTGTACGAGTTGAAGCGGGAGAAGCTAACCCGCGAGGCGGTGACGCAGTGCATCGACTATGCCTCGGCACTCGACACCATGACGCCAGAGGAGTTGGCGGCGTTCATAGCTGAGCATTCGGGAGACGGAGGAATCGACAAGATTGAAGAGTTCGAGGAGTGGTATCAGGAGTCGTTTGCGGAAAACGAACTGGACGACCTACTCCCGCCAAGGCTCGTCCTCGTGGGACTGGGAGTGGACGAGCGCGCGGAACGGATGGCGCGGTTCCTATCGGAAGGAGGCATCGACATCTCGGTGCTGACGTTTTACGGCTTCCAGCATGAAGGCGGAACATTGCTCGCCCGGCAGGTGGAAGTTGAGCGGAGCGCGGCACCACTCGCTGGGCAGCGAACCAACCAGAGTGCGGCCGAGCGCCGCTTAGCGCTGGAGAAACGGTTGGCGGAGAGGGGTCACACAGACTTATTCGAAGACATCGCCAACACACTACATACCCTCCTCCCTAACCCCACACAAAAGCGCGGCTCCTACGGCATCAACTTTGGCCTGCCCTCCCACGGGGGACGGCGACGCTTCTGTCACCTCTGGGTCGGCGAAGCCGGACCACAGGTGGCCTGGTATCCAACAACGAACTGGGACGAGTCTGTCCTTCCCACCCTGAAGTCGGAGGCCGCCAAGAACGGCTGGACTGCTTTGAAGGACGATGGCGGCTATGTCCTTGACATTGTCGATGCCAAGGAATGGGAGGAGCGTCGTGAGAGCCTCGTGCGGTTCATCGAGGCCGCGCGGGAGGCATGGAACCCCACGCCTCAGAGCGGGAGCGGGAACTTTCATGAGCGAGTGTGGTCGTACGTGCGAGATGTCCCGAGCGGAACGGTTGTGACGTACGGGCAGGTGGCGAAGGAGTTGGGATCGCCCGAAGCGGCACAGGCGGTGGGCAACGCCATGCGCGCCCTTCCCAACGAAACTGACGTGCCGTGGCATCGCGTTGTCACGGCAGAAGGGCACCTTGGGGCCCCAGAATCGTTGGACGAGCAGCGCGAGCGGCTGAAGGGGGAGGGAGTGAACGTCACGGACGACGACCGAGTCGAATTGGCCACTTATCAGTCGCGCGAGTGAGGGTTATGGCGCCGAACTTCTATGAGCGGGTGTGGGAGGTCGTGCGGGAGGTGCCGCGGGGGCGGGTGGTGACGTACGGGCAGGTGGCGGTGGTGCTGGGGGCGCCGGCGGCGGCGCGGGCGGTCGGGTACGCGCTGCGGGCGCTTCCCCACGACGCCGATACGCCGTGGTGGCGGGTGATCAACGCGAAGGGCGGGATCAGCCTGCGGGGGCGGGGCTATGGGGCGGACCTGCAGCGCGAGCTGCTTGAGGGCGAGGGGGTGGTATTCGACGCGGCGGACACGGTCGACCTGCGCGTGTACCGCTGGTGGCCGGAGGACGAGGGCGACTAGCCCGGTCGGGAGTAGTCCCAGGAGATGACCTTCGTCGGGGTGACCTTGATGTAGGCCGCGCCGGGCGGGGGCTCGGTGGGGAGGGCAGCCTCGGGGGCGCCGCGGCGGCGGGCGGCCTCGCGGGTCAACTCAAGGAGCGCGTCGGGGGTGTTGATCACCGTGGCGTCGCCCTGGATGAGGATGCCCTTGATGTCCTGCATGGTGCTGCCGCTCTCGAGGGAGAGGCTGACCTTGGGGTTGCGCTGGGCGTTGAGCACCTTCTGGGTGCGGTCGCGGCAGCCGATGTAGACGGCATCGTCGACGCGGAAGTAGCCGATGGGGACGCTGTGGGGGTAGCCGTCGCTGCCGACGGAGGTGAAGGTAATCCAGCCGGGGCGGCTGTCGAGGAACTCGTTCACTTCTTCGGGAGTGAGTTGGGCGGGCATAGCGCCTCCTTGCGGGCGACAGGATAGCGACTTCGGGCGGGGCGGGGTTCACGCGGCTGCTACAATCGCGGGGCGCATGGGGCCTGGACGCGAACGATCTGGCGGGACGCACACAACGTGACCACGGGCATTCTCGCCCTGCAGGGCGACTTCCGGGAGCACTCCGAGATGCTTGCCAGCATCGGGCAGGCATCCGTCGAGGTGCGCTGGCCGGAGCAGCTCGAGGGGCTGGACTCGCTCATCATTCCCGGCGGCGAGAGCACGACGATCGCGCGGCTGATCCTGCGGTACGGGTTCACGGAGCCGCTGCGGGCGTTCTGTTCGAGCGGGCGTCCCGTCTGGGGCACGTGCGCGGGGGCGATCCTGCTGGCGAAGCGGGTCGACGACCTCGACCGGCCGGGGATCGAGACGATGGACACGTCGGTGGCGCGCAATGCCTTCGGGCGGCAGGTCGACAGCTTCGAGGCGGACGTGGCGATCAAGGGGCTCGCGGGCAACCCTTTCCACGCGATCTTCATCCGGGCGCCGATCATCGAATCCGTGGGGGCGGGCGTGGAGGTGCTGGGGCAGCTGGAGGACGGCGCGATCGTGGCCGCCCGGCAGGGGAACCTGTTGGCGACGGCGTTCCACCCGGAGCTGGGCGGCGACACGCGGCTGCACGAGTATTTCCTCACGATCGGGGCGGCCGAGCGGCCAAAGGCGGGCGCGGGCGCATGAGATACGGACAAGTTCACGCGACAGGGGTAGCGTAGTGGCGATGACCGAGGGGAACGGAACGGCGCCCGAGCGGATCGTGACCGACGACCTCGACGCGCTCATCGAGACGTTGCCTCCGCGCCTCGCCGAGAAGCTGGAGGCGGAGGACCACCGCAGCGAGCTCCTCGAGGTCGTGCTTGACCTGGGGCGGCTGCCGGAGGCGCGCTACCCGAACCGCGAGATCGTGCTCAGCCACCGCGAGGTGACGGAGGAGGACCTCGACTTCGTGATCGCCCGCGTGGGCGAGTTCGGGGACGACAACCGGGCGGGCATCGAGCGGACGCTGCACCGCATCTCGGCCATCCGCAACCGGCGAGGGAAGGTGGTGGGGCTGACCTGCCGCATCGGGCGGGCGGTCTACGGGACGATCCGCATCATCGAGGACCTCGTGATGAGCGGGAACAGCATCCTGCTGCTGGGGCGGCCGGGCGTGGGCAAGACGACGATGCTGCGAGAGGTGGCGCGCGTGCTCGCGGACGAGGCGAACAAGCGGGTCGTGATCGTCGACACGTCGAACGAGATCGGTGGCGACGGTGACATTCCCCACCCGGCGATCGGCGGGGCGCGGCGGATGCAGGTGTCGACGCCGGCGCTGCAGCACGGCGTGATGATCGAGGCGGTGGAGAACCACATGCCCGAGGTCATCGTGATCGACGAGATCGGGACGGAGCTGGAGGCGGCGGCGGCGCGCACGATCGCGGAGCGAGGCGTGCAGCTGGTGGGGACGGCGCACGGCAACACGCTGGAGAACCTGATGGCGAACCCGACGCTCTGCGACCTCATCGGCGGGATCCAGTCGGTGACGCTGAGCGACGAGGAGGCGCGGCGGCGGGGAACGCAGAAGTCGATCCTGGAGCGGATGGCGCCCCCTACCTTCGACGCGGTCATCGAGATCCAGGGGTGGCGGCGGGTGGCGCTGCACGAGGACGTGGGGGCGACAGTCGATGCGAAGCTGCGCGGCTTCCAGGCGCCCCCCGAGGTTCGCGAGCTTACGGACGAGGGGACGATCACGACGGTCGCCCACGAGGAGGCGGAGACGGCCGCGCCCGCCGCGAAGGCGCGATCGCAGGAGGGGAACGGGACGGCAGCGCCGGAACCCGAGACGCGCCTGTTCCCGTTCGGGCTCTCACGCGGGCGGCTCGTGCAGGCCATCCAGGAGACGGGCGTGCCGATCCAGATCGTCGATGACCTGCGAAATGCCGACGCGCTCATCACGCTGCGCCATTCCTACCGGAAGAAGCCGGCGCCCGTGCGCGAGGCAGAGGAGCGCTCGCTGCCGATCTATGTGATCAAGAGCAACACGCTCTTCCAGATGGAGCAGGTGCTGCTCCAGTTCCGCGGCCAGCGGGCGCGTCGCGACCCGGTGGCGGAGGCGTACCGCGAGACGGAAGAGGCGATCGCGCAGGTGCTCACGGACGGGCGCGCGCTGGAGTTGGCGCCCGCGAACAGCTACATCCGGCGCGTCCAGCACGAGCTGGCCGGGCGCTTCAACCTGGACAGCGAAAGCCACGGCTCGGAGCCGGAACGGCGCGTCCGCATCCTGCCCGAGCCACCGCGGTCGGGCGGACGGTGACCAGCGAAGGTTCGGGAGGCCGCTTCATCGTCCTGGAAGGGGGCGAGGGGGCGGGGAAGAGCCTGCTGGCGACGCGGCTGTCGCGACGGCTGGAGACGGCGGGCGTCCACACGATCGAAGTGCGGGAGCCGGGGGGCACCCCCGCGGGCGAGCAAGCGCGCGAGTTGCTTGGCCAGTCGCTGACGCCGTGGGCGGAAGCGTTCGCCTTCCTGCTGGCGCGGTCGGAGCTCGTGAGCCGCGTCATCAAGCCGGCGCTGGAGAGTGGAGCGACGGTCCTGTGCGACCGCTTCCGCGCGAGCACGGTGGCCTACCAGGGGTACGGGCGGGGTCTGGACCTGAAGCGGCTGGCCGAAGCGAACGCGTCGGCGTCGCAGGGGCTTACGCCGGACCTGACCATCTACCTCGACCTGCCGCCGGAGGCGGGGCTGCAGCGGAAGCAGGGGGAACGGGGCGGTCCGGCGACGGGTCGCGAGGGGCTGGCCTTCCACGAGCGGGTGCGGGAGGGGTATCGCCAGCAGCTGGCGCAGGCGCCGGAGGGGACATGGCTGGAGATCGACGCGACGCAGGCCCCGGAGGCGGTGGAGGCAGCCGCCTGGGAGGGAGTCGCCGAGCTCCTGGGCATCGCGACGGGCGAGTAAGCAGCGGCGCGTGCTTCGGACGGGGGAGGGGCTGCGGGGGACGGCGAACTACTTCCAGCGGAATTTCTACGCGCTGGAGAACGCCCACTACCGGCTGCTCTGGACGGGAACGGTGTTCTCGTACTTCGGGATGCAGATGCAGATCGTGGCGCGGGGGTGGCTCGCCTTCGACCTGACGGGGCAGAACACGGCGCTGGGGGCGATGATGCTGGCCTTCGGCGCGCCGAGCCTCGTGTTCACGCTCTGGGGAGGGGTAATCGCCGACCGGCTGCCCCGCAGGCGGACGCTCGTAATCTCGCAGGCGGTACTGTGCCTGAACTCCGCGTGGATAGCGGTGATGGTGGCTGTCGGGTGGATGGAGTTCTGGATGCTGCTGGCGGCGAGCTTCACGCAGGGGGTTGGGTTCGCCTTCATGGGACCGGCGCGGAACGCGTTCATCGGATCGCTGGTGGGGCGCGAAGCGGTGGGGAACGCGATCGTCCTGCAGCAGCTCAGCATGAACGGAACGCGGGTCGTGGGGCCTGCCCTGGCGGGTGTCTTCATCTCCGTCTGGTTCATCGGTGTGGGGGGCGTGTACTTCATGACAGCGACGGGCTTCCTGATCGCGATCCTCACGGTGTTCCGGCTTCCGCCCGGAGAGCCCGAGGAGCGGGAGGAGGCGACCTCGCCCCTGCGGGATCTGGTGGACGGCGTGCGCTACGTGTGGAGCCGCCCGTCGGTTGCGACCCTGATCCTGACGTCGTTCGTCCTGACGGCGTTCGCCTTCCCCTTCCAGTCGTTCCTGCCCTCGCTCGCGGAAGACATCTACAACGCCGGGTCGGAGGGGCTGGGGGTGCTCTCGGCCGTGCAGGCGGTCGGGGCGGTGGTCGCGGTCGTGCTGGTGGCCGGCATCGCGGGGCGCGCGAGCGCGTGGGGACAGCAGCTCCTGCTGGCCATCGCCTTTGGCGGGTCGGTAACGCTGCTGGGGTTCGCCAACAGCTTCTCGACCGGGCTGGGAGCGATCCTGCTGGTGGGGGCAGCGTCGGCGGGGTTCCAGTCGCTGAACAACGCGCTCTCGATCTCGTACTCGGCGTCTCGGTACCACGGGCGGGTGCAGTCGCTGAACATGCTGTCGTGGAGCCTGTTCGGGATCGCATCGCTGCCGATCGGGGTGGTGGCGGACATCATCGGGATCCGCGAGACGCTGATGATCGCGGGTGTGGTGGGCGTGGGGGCGGTGCTGATCCTGTACGTGGTCGGACGGGTGTGGGGCGCGGAAGAGGACCGGCTCCTTGATCCAGAGGCGCCTCCGAGGGAGGCGCCGGTCGCACCGGTGCGATAGGGCGCGGGGGCGCACACAGGCGGGGGTTGGTACGCTCCGAGCGCGACCGAACACGATGGCTGAGACCCTTCCCGACGAACGTCCCCAGCAGCGCCGCGAATACACGGGGCCGGGGTTCACGTTCGGAATCGCAGCGCTGGTGGTGGCGGTGGTGGGGTTCGGCATCTGGTTCCTCGAGATTCGGGGCGACGGGGGCGGGGTCGAGGCGGAAGCGGGGATGGGCGTGGTAGCACTGGCGGGGTCGCTCAACCCAACGGGGGAGGCGCCGGCAGCGGAGGTGGGACGGGCAGCGCCTGCGTTCCGGCTGCGAGACCTGGATGGGTCGGCCGCAGAGCTCACGGACTTCCGCGGGCAGTACGTGCTCCTCAACTTCTGGGCCTCGTGGTGCGGACCGTGCCGGGGGGAGACGCCCGCGCTGCAGGCATTCTTCGAGGACCGGTCGCCGGGGCTGGTGGTGGTGGGGGTGAACCAGCAGGAGACGGCCGAGACGGCAGGGGCGTTCACCGAGCAATTCGACGTGACGTACCCGATCGTGCTCGACGCGGACGGGCAGGTCTCGGGCGCGTACCGCGTAAGCACGGGGCTGCCGGTCAGCTTCCTGATTGACCCGGAGGGGGTCATCCAGCGAGTACACCTGGGCGCCCTGACGGACTCCGACCTCGCAGAGCTCGCGGCGGAGCTTCCCTGATGGCGAGCAGCGCTCCCGCGGCGACCCCGCCGATGCCGAAGTTCGACCCGCTGCGGGCGACGTGGCGGCTGCTCACGAACGTGAAGTTCGCGGTAGCGCTTGTGACCGTGGCGGTGCTCGCGAGCCTGCTCGGGGTGGTGCTCCCGCAGCTTCCGGCGGAGATGCGGGGCAACCCGCCCGCGCGCTCGGCCTGGCTGGAGCTGCAACGCGAGGACTTCGGCTGGCTGACCGGCATCCTCGACGGGCTCGACCTGTTCGACGTGTTCCATAGCCCCTGGTTCCTGGCGCTGTGGTTCGTGATCGTGGCGGCGGTGACGGTCTGCACGATCAGCCGCTTCCCGCCGACCTGGCGAAGCGTGCAGCGCCCGCAGGTGCGCGTGAGCGAACGCTACTTCGAGACAGCGCGCCACCGGGCCTCGTTCACGCACACGGGGGGCGTCGAGGCGGTGGAGGGGCTGCTGCGCCGTCGCCGCTACGCGGTGACGCGCACGCACGAGGACGAGGGCGAAACGGAACTGTTCGCGGAGCGCTTCCCCTGGACGCAGTACGCGACCTTCATCTCGCACATGGCGCTGCTGATGCTGCTCGTCGGGGGGCTGCTGACGAACCTAGCGGGGTTCCAGCGAACGCTGGCGCTGGCGGAGGGGCGGCCCGCGGCGCCGCTCTTCAGCGACCCCGGTCCGGGGCAGATCTTCGTAGGGATGGAGGATGCGCACCGGGGGGTGGACGCGGCCGGGAACATCGTCGACTTCCACAGCGACCTGCTGCTGCGTCGCGGGGACGAGGTCGTGCGCTGCAAGGCCACCGTGAACGACCCGTGCTCGGCCTTCGGGTATCGGTTCCACCAGGCGGCGTTCTTTGACGACCTCGCGCACCTGACCATCTGGGGGCCGGACGGGCGGGTGCTCTTCGACGACGTGCTCGACTTCGAAAACGAGTCGACGGCGACACCGGTGCTGACCATCACCAGCGCCGACGGGGAGGTCGTGTTCGACCAGGCGCTGCCGCAGATGGCGAGCGTTCCGGGTTCGACGCTGGGGTACGAGGGGGACCTCGCGCTCGCAGAGCTCGCGCTGCCGGGGGCGGTGTACGGGGTGAGCTGGCG
>VXLW01000018.1 GCA_009841435.1 Dehalococcoidia bacterium
GCCCAGCCGCTCCCGCCGCCGCCGCAGACCCCGCGACCGGCACTAGGCCGATGGCCGGCTTCCGCGTTTCCCCGCCCAGCATCCACCCCGAGGCGGAGCGCTCGTCGCGCCCGCCCGCCGGCTCTGCCGGCTCCGTGGATGCCCACCGCCAGATGACGTTCGTCCTCGGCGACACCGTCGACCTCGTGCTGGAAGGCCTGCGCCTCGAATCGGCCGTCGCGAGCGAGGCCGCGGGCTCCCGCTACCGCAATGTCACCGTCGCCGCCCTGCTCGCGACCGGTTCGCGGTCGTGGAGCGCCCGCCTCGAAGCGCTGCACGCCATCGAGTCGGGCGCTTACGCGGCGGCTGTGCCGCTCGTCGCCTCGGCCGCCGATTACGAGGCCGCCTGCGTGGTGCTCCTCGCCGACGGCGCTGCTGCCTGGCAGGAGCTGCTCGATGCGGACGGCGTGAGCGACATGCCCAAAGCGCACGCGACCCAGCTCGCCCTTGGAGAGCCGCCGCAGGCGACCCAACTCCCGCAACTCCTTGCAGACGTGCGCGATGCCGCCCAGGCCCTCGCCCAGCCGTCCCTGGGCGCGACCCTGCTCCTCGCGGGCGGGGAGAGCGGTCCCGGCAGGCTTGCCGTCACCTTTGCCGACCGCGACTTCCACATGGCTCTCGCCGAGTTGACGAGCGGCTGGCTGTTGGCGCTCGGCGTCGCGAGAGTCGAGCTGCTTCTCGAAGCAGGTGACGTCCTTCCCATCTCCGACCCCGAGGCGCTCACGCGCTGGACCCGCTCCGCGCGCCGCGAGCTGGTGGAGCCCCGCCGCTGCCGTATCGAGCGCCGCGACATCGGCGGAGCCGAGCGCTTCGTCGTCGAGAACTGGCGGCGCGCGCCCGCCGGCGCCGTGCGACGCATCGTCCTGTAGCGACGGCGGCGCGTACGATCTCCGCGATGGCCCGTTCCCTCCCCGCCCTCGTGATCGTGGCGCTTCTCGGCCTGTTCGCACTCGCCTGCGATGACGGGCCGCCCCCGGACCCCGTTGCCGACGAGGAGTACCTCGCCGTCATGTGCGTGAACCTCGACCGCTTCTCCGATGCGGTCATGGAGGCGACCGCGGAAGCGGAGATCGCAGAGGTCATTGAGGGCTTCATCGAGGAGCTCGAGGCGGTTGAGCCGCCTGCCGATCTGCGCGACTTCCACGAGGCCTTCATCGAGTACCTGGAGGAAGCGGTCGACGACCCCACGAGCCCGCTCGTGCTCGCGCCCCCGCTTCCCGACGACGATGTGCGGGAGCGGCTCGCGGACAAGGAGCGCTCCGTGGAGGAGTGCCGCGAGCCCACGTTCTTCAACGGTCCACAGGCGGACCAGTAGCGGCTCCCGCGTATACTGAAACCGCCAAGCAGCCCCGAGGAGTACCCGCCGATGTCCACGCCCTATGCCTACTTCCAAGGTCAGATCGTTCCCCTGGAGGAGGCCAAGGTGGGTGTGATGACCCACGCCTTCAACTACGGAACGGCGGTCTTCGAGGGCATCCGCGGGAACTGGAACGCCGACGACGGCTGTCTCTACCTCTTTCGCATGCGGGAGCACTACGAGCGCCTCGCCCAGAGCAGCCGCATCCTCGGGCTGGAGATGAACGAGGAGATCGATCGCCTCTGCGACCTCACCGTCGAGATCGTCGAGCGCAGCGGCTACGAAGAGGACGTCTACATCCGCCCGATGGTCTACCTCAGCTCCGAGGTGTTGGGCGTCCGCCTGCACGGCCTCGAAAGCGACATCCTCATCTTCATCGCCCCCTTCGGCCCTTATCTCGATATCGACAAGGGCGCCCGCTGCCACACCAGCAGCTGGCGGCGCGTCGACGACACCGGCATCCCGCCCCGCGCCAAGGTGACGGGCATCTACGTGAACAGCGCCCTCGCCAAGTCCGAGGCCGAGTTGAACGGCTTCGATGAGGCCATCGTCCTCAACTCCGACGGGCACGTTTCCGAGGGCAGCGGCGAGAACATCTTCATCGTGCGCAACGGCGCCATCATCACGCCCCCGCCCTCCGATAACGTCCTCGAGGGCATCACTGCCGCCACCGTCGTCGAGCTCGCCGCCAACGAGCTCGGCATCGAGACCGTCGAGCGGTCCATCGACCGTTCTGAGCTCTACATCGCCGACGAGGTGTTCATGACGGGCACCGCCGCTCACCTCACACCTGTGACCGAGATCGACCGCCGAGTGGTCAAGGGAGGAGAGCCGGGCCCCATCACGAAGGATCTGTCCCGCCTCTTCTTCGATGCCATTCGCGGCAAGAGCGAGAAGTATCGCCAGTGGTGCACCCCGGCACGCGTGCGGGTGGCGTCGTAGACGCCGATACCTTTCGGCCGCCTCGCGCCCTCGGCGTGATCGTTGGCGGGGCGTTCACCGTCTGGGCGGCCTTCATCGCCCTCGTGGCCGGAGTCCTGGCCGGGGGCGCCGCCATCGAGCCCACGACCTTCCTCGCCTGGGTCGTCGTCGCCCTCTTCGCCGGGGTCGCCCTCCTCTTCGGCTGGTGGACGCTCGGCGTTGCGCGGCTCGCCTACCAGATCGACGACGACGCCCTGCGCATTCGCTGGGCCGGGGGCGAGGTCATCGTGCCCGTCGTCGACATCCAGCGCGTCGTCCCCGGCCGCACTGTCGGCGAGGAGTCCGTCAATGGGCTGAACTGGTGGGGCTGTCATATCGGCCGGGGCGTGGCCTCCTCCCTCGGTCCCACCCTCTTCTTCGCCACCCACAATCGCCCCGAGGACAACGTCTTCGTCGTTACGCCCGGACGCACCTACGGCCTTACGGTGCCTGACCAGGTTGCCTTCGCCGAGGCCTGCTCGCGCCGCCTTATCGTGGGCTTCGAGCCGGGAGAGCCGCAGCGCTCCGAGCCCCAGGGCTTCTCCCTGCTCCCCCTCTGGCGCGACGGCGATGTCTGGTTCGTCTTCAGTCTCGTGCTCGTAGGGCTCGGGGTGCTTGGCGGCTACCTGTTCACCCAGTACCCGGATCTGCCCGCGCTCGTGCAGATCGACTTTCCCAAAAGCACCGGGATCGTGCGCGTGGGCGAGCGCTCCGAGCTTCTGCGCATCGGCGCCGTGGGCGGGGGCATCGTCGCCGTGAACCTGGCCCTGGGTTTCATCCTGCACGCCCGCGAGCGGGCCGCCGGCCTCTGGCTGCTGGCCTCGGCCGCGCTGATCCAGGCGGTGCTGCTCGGCGCCGCGATCGTCGCCTTCGAGCGGGCGTGATCGCCCGCCTCAGTGCATTTGTGCGGTCTGCGCGATGATCGTGGCCGCCTGGTCCGGCGTGAGCCGGTCCGTGTTCAGACAGAGGTCGTAGTTCTCGGTGGCCAGCCACGCGCGGTTGTAGAACCGCCGGAAGTAGTCCTGCCGCTCCGCATCCGTCTTCTCGACCGTCTTCCGCGCCGAGTCGACATCAATGTTCATGCCTCCGGCGATGCGCTGGGCGCGCTGCTCGGTGGAGCCGGTCGTGAGCACCTTGAGCGTGTCGGAGCGGCCGTGCAGGACCATCGGCGCGCCGTGTCCCATCAAGACCGCCTCGCCCTGGTCGGCGAGGTCGCGGATCACGTCCTCGATAAAGCGCCGGTATTCGGTGGAGGTGAGGAGGGGGTTGGTCGCGAGCGGGACCGGGTCGGCCCAGGCGGCGACGGGCATGCTGGGGTTGCGCGCCAGCGCCTCCAGGATGCGGGTCAGGAGCGAAGGCGTGTGCTCCGCCTCGCTTACCGTCTCGGGTGAGACGCCCGCTTCCTGGGCGGCCGTCTGCACCACCTGGTAGTCGTAGAAACGGAAGCCCAGCTTCTCTGCGGTTAGCTGGGCGATCTCCTCTCCGGCCGTTCCCACGGGCCGGGCAATCGCCACGATCCGGATGTTCATCCCTGGCCCCCTCGGGCAAGTTTTCGTGCGGCGGGATTGTAACGCCTCTCGCCCTCCTGCAAGTGTGACCGATGCGGCAACCCACCGCTGGTGTAAGCAAGCTCGTAGCGAGTGACCCCCCTGGCGTGTATAAGCTCAAAAGGCGCTACACTCCGATGCAGAGCTAAGCGCCACCGCGGGGGTAAACTCCGCGGCTCGCGGAAGCAGTCAGGAACGGATGGATCGGTCCCGGCTCGCGAAGTTCATAGACCAGCGCGTGGGTGAGCTCCCACTCGCGGAACCAGTGTTTCTCCCGCCCACGGCCTCTGTTCGCACCGCTGTCCAGCGGATGCACACGGGTGCGCGCTCATGCGTCCTCGCCGTGGAGAAGGAGGAGCTCGTGGGCATCTTCACCGAACGGGATGTGCTCACACGCTGCATGTCTGGGGACTTCGACTGGGATCAGCCGCTCGCCCCGGGCCTGCTAACCCGCAACCCGGTCACCATCGCCTCCTCGACCACCGTGGGTGATGCGATCGCGCTCATGCAGCGCTACAACTATCGCACCCTGCCGGTCATGGAAGATGGCGCCGTCATTGGGCTCGTTCGTCTGGGCGAGCTCCTGCAGCACTTTGCCGAATCTTTTCCCGAGGAAGTGCTGAACCTTCCGCCGCGTCCTCACCAGGTCGTGGCGAAGCGGGAGGGGGGATAGTCACAGGATGACCACCGAAATCGAGTCACCGCTGTCCGAAGCCACCACGACGCGTGATCGCGTCACGATTCGCTTTGCTGGTGACTCCGGCGACGGGATGCAGCTCACGGGGACGCAGTTCACCCGCACGACCGCCGTCTACGGGAACGATCTCGCGACCCTGCCCGACTACCCCGCCGAAATTCGCGCCCCAACCGGTTCGCTCCCGGGCGTGTCCGGCTTCCAGCTCTCGTTCTCCAGTAACGACATCCACACCCCGGGCGACAACCCGGACGCGCTTGTCGCCATGAACCCCGCCGCCCTCAAGACGAATCTCGGCGATCTCGTCCCCGGCGGGCTGCTCATCGTCGACGAGGGCGAGTTCAACGCCACCAACCTGCGCAAGGCCGGCTACGAGGAGAACCCCCTCGAGGACGGGTCGCTCTCGTCCTACCGCCTCATGCGCATCGACATCACGAAGAACAACGCCGACGCCCTCGACGGGCTCGAGCTTGGCGCCAAGGAGCGCTTCCGCTCGCGGAACTTCTACGCGCTCGGCCTCGTCCTCTGGCTCTTCAGCCGCCCCATGGACACCGTCGTCCGCTGGGCGACGGACAAGTTCAAGCGGAACCCGGTCGTCCTCGAGGCGAACCTGCGCGCGCTGCGCGCCGGCAACGCCTTCGGCGAGACCAGCGAGCTCGTTCACGAGCGCTACGAGGTGCCCCCCGCCGAAGTCGCGCCCGGCGTCTACCGCCACATCAGCGGCAACGAGGCGACGGCGCTCGGCTTCGTGACGGCTTCGCACCTCGCGGGGCTGCCCCTCTTCTACGCGAGCTACCCGATTACACCCGCCTCCGATGTGCTGCACGAGCTCGCCAGTTTCAAGCGGTTCGGCGTCAAGACGATGCAGGCGGAGGACGAGATCAGCGCGGTCTGCGCCGCCATCGGCGCCTCCTACGCGGGCCAGATGGCCCTCACGGGCACCAGCGGCCCCGGCCTCGCCCTCAAGAGCGAGGGCCTCAACCTCGCCGTCATGGCCGAGCTCCCCCTCGTCATCCTCGACGTGCAGCGAGCGGGTCCCAGCACGGGCATGCCCACCAAGACCGAACAGGCCGACCTGCTCCAGGCGATGTACGGCCGCAACGGCGACTCCCCCGTCGCCATCATTGCGCCCTCCACGCCGGGTGATTGCTTCTGGATGGCGATCGAAGCCTTCCGCATCGCCCTCAAGTACATGGTCCCCGTCATCATCCTCAGCGATGGCTACCTCGCGAACGGCTCGCAGCCGTGGCTCATCCCCCAGCTGGCGGACATCCCGCCCGTCGAGTGGAGTCACGCCGACCCCGGAAGCGCCTCCCACGCCTACGAGCGTGACCCGGAGACGCTGGCCCGGGCCTGGGCCGTTCCCGGCCAGGCCGGCTTTGAGCACCGCGTCGGCGGCCTCGAGAAGTCGTACGAGACCGGCGACATCAACTACGAGCCGGGGAATCACCACAAGATGACCCTCACCCGCGCCGAGCGCGTGGCGAAGGTCGCGAATGACATTCCCGACATCGAGGTGACCGGTCCCCAGCAGGGCGATCTGCTCCTCCTCGGCTGGGGCGGCACCTACGGCGCCATCACCAGCGCGGGCGAGCGGGCCCGCTCAGAGGGCAAGTCGGTGGCCTCCGCCCACATCCGCCACCTCAATCCCTTCCCCTCCAACCTCGGCGAGATCCTCTCGCGCTACGACAAGGTCCTGGTTCCGGAGCTGAACAACGGGCAGCTCTCGGTGCTCGTCCGGTCGCAGTTCCTTGTGGACGCGATCCCCTTCAACAAGATCGCCGGCCAACCGTTCAAGATCACCGAGATCTGCGGGAAGATCGACGAGGTCCTCGGTGTGGGCGGCCCCTTCGAGTTTGAGTTCTAGCGGCGACCTTCGCCGCGGGAGGCTATCTAGTGACGGCAGCTAGTTCCAACGGAGCCCTCGACGAGGAGATCCCTCTCCTCACGCGGAAGGACTTCGTTTCCGACCAGGAAGTCCGCTGGTGCCCGGGCTGCGGGGACTATTCCATCCTCGCCCAGATGCAGAAGACCCTGCCCGGCCTCCGTATTCCCCGTGAGGAGATCGTCTTCGTCAGCGGGATCGGCTGCTCCAGCCGCTTCCCCTACTACGTCAACACCTACGGCTTCCACACCATCCACGGCCGCGCCCCCGCTATCGCGACTGGCCTCAAGACTGCCCGCCCCGAGCTCACCGTCTTCGTCATCACCGGTGACGGCGATGGCCTCAGCATCGGCGGGAACCACCTCATGCACCTCCTCCGCCGCAACGTCGACGTGACGGTCGTGCTCTTCAACAACCGCATCTACGGCCTTACCAAGGGCCAGTACTCGCCCACCTCCCCCATCGGCAAGGTCACCAAGTCGGCTCCCATGGGCACGACCGAGAATCCGCTCGACCCGATCAAGCTCGCCCTCGCCGCCGGCGCGACCTTCGTCGCCCGTTCCGTCGACCGCGATACGAAGCACCTGGAGTCGACCCTGGCCACTGCCGCCCAGCACAAGGGCGCCGCCTTCGTCGAGGTCTTCCAGAACTGCAACATCTACAACGACGGCGCCTTCGCCTCCTTCGCCGACAAGGACGTGCGCCAGGACCGCATGGTCTACCTGGAGAACGGGAAGCCGCTCCGCTACGGCAAGCATCTCGAGCACGGCATCCGCCTCAACGGCTTCCAGCCCGAGGTGGTCGAGAACCCCATGAGCGACGGCGAGCTGCTGGTGCACGACACCAGCCGCGAAGACATCGCCCTGCCGATGATCCTCAGTGGCATGGACTACCCAGACTTCCCCGTGCCCCTCGGCGTCTTCCGGCAGGTCGAGCGCGAAACCTACGACGGGCTGGTCCAGGACCAGATCGATGTGTCTCGCCTCTCTCCTGAACCCGACATCGAGGCCCTCATCGCCGGCCCCGAAACCTGGAACGTGCTTTAGCGGCCACCGTGCCGCCCGGCGTACGGGAGAAACGCCATGACCAGACCTTCCGGAACAGAACTGGTTACCTGTCCCCTTTGTGGGGAGCAGAACATCGCGGGCGTCGATCGCTGTGAGAACTGTCTCCAGCCCCTGCGCAGCATGGATATTCCCGAACCGGACCAGGCCTTGAGCGAGAGCGCCTTCAGTGCGCCCCTGGCCTCCCTGCGCCTCCTCCGCCCCCCCGCCATCGCTCCCACCGCAAGCGTGCGCGACGCCGTCAACCTGCTCGTCGAGAACAAGGGCGGTGCCGTCCTCGTCGTCGATGGCGACTCCCTCTCCGGCATCTTCACCGAGCGGGACGTGCTCAAGAAGGTCGCCGGCCGCCCCGGCGCCCTCGATGCGCCCGTGGCCGAGTACATGACGACGGATCCCGTCGTCGTTCGCGAGAACGAAACCGTCGCCGTCGCGCTCCACAAGATGGCCGACGGCGGCTTCCGCCACGTGCCCATGGGCACCCGCCAGGGGTACCGCGTCGTCACCGCTTCCGACGCCCTCAAGTGGGTCGTCGAGCGCTACATCGAGTTGAGCGCCTGACCCCGCGCCCCTCCGGCGCACACCCCGGCCGGTGCTATCATCGAGAACCCGCGGCGGCATCGCGTGCGCCGCGAGATTTCCGCGGAGGGCCCGAACCCTGACTGCGACCTACCGCGAGCGCACCACCGCCAGTGGCGACCTGAAGCTGGCCTACCAGGAGTGGGGACCGGATGACGGGCCCGTCATCCTCGCCCTCCACGGCTTCGGCGTTTCCGGCCACATGTTCGACGAGTTCGGCCAGCGAGCCTCCGACCGCTACCGCCTCATCAACCTCGACCAGCGCGGCCACGGCGACAGCGAGTGGGCCTCCGACGGCGACTACACCCGCGAGGCGTTCGTCGCCGATGTCGAAGCCGTCCGCGAAGGGCTTGGCTTCGAGTCGGTCATCCTCATGGGCCACAGCATGGGCGGCCTCAACGCCGTCGAGTACACCTTCCAGCACCCCGAACGCGTAAGCGCCCTCATCCTCGTCGATGTCGGCCCCGAGGCGGCGAAGGAAGGGGTCGACAACAT
The DNA here is from genome assembly GCA_009841435.1 of Dehalococcoidia bacterium. GTDB lineage: Bacteria > Chloroflexota > Dehalococcoidia > Tepidiformales > Tepidiformaceae > UBA2991. Next base: position 8,618 of record VXLW01000018.1, read on the forward strand.
CATGCGGTTCACCCGCGGCCCCGACGAGCTCGACTTCGACGAGTTCGTCCAGAACGCGATGCGCTTCAACACCCGCCGTACCGAGGAGAACATCCGCGAGCGCATGCGCCACCGCCTGCGCCCGCTGGAGAACGGCAAGTGGACCTGGAAGTTCGACAAGCGTTTCCGGGAGGGCGAGGGCGCCGTCCGCTCCGGCAGCGAACTCAGCAGCGACGAGCTCTGGCGCCGTTTCCGCGAGCTCGCCCCGCCCGTGCTGCTCCTGCGTGGCCAGCAGAGCGACATCCTCAGCCAGGAGGTCGCCGAGCGCACCGCCGGCGAGATCCCCGCCGCCCGCCTCGTCGTCGTCCCCGAAGCCGGCCACAGTGTGCCCGGAGACAATCCCGACGGCTTCACCGAAGCCGTCACCGCGTTCCTGGACGACGTCGGCGCCGGCCGCTTTGCCGAAGCCGAGGCCGACTCCACCCCGATCCCCATCCCCGACGACATCGACGAATTGCGCCGTGGCTGGCGCGCCCGCGAGCGCCGCATTCCCGGCGTCGCCCTGGTCGCGGGTGCAGCCGTAGCCGTGACCGCAGTCGCCGCCGCGGGCGCCTTCCTCTTCTCCCGATTCCGCAGGGGACGAAGGGATGACGAGGCGTAATGCCGCAACTCACCGTCGAGGGAGCCTCGCTCGGGTACGACGAGGCAGGGCAGGGCGCCCCCGCCTTCGTCTTCGTCCACGGCTGGGCCGGCGACCGCTCCTTCTGGCGTCCCCAAGTCGACGATCTCTCGCGCGACTTCCACTGCCTCACCCTCGACCTGCGCGGCTGCGGCGAGTCCTCGCTGGACCCGCCCTACGACCTCACCCAGGCAGCTGACGATGTCGCCGCCGTGATCGAGGAGCGTGGCATGGAGGCCGCCATCGTCGCCGGGCACGACATCGGTGGGCTGGTCGCGCTCCTCGCGAACAGCCGCCACGAGGACCGCGTCATCGGCACCGTCATGGTCGATCCGCCCCTCGACTCCGCCGCCCGCGGCGCGATGGGCGGTCTCGCCGCCCAGCTTCGCGATGACGGCTCCATGGAGCCTGCCCGCGTCTTCTTCGACCGCTTCTTCAGCGAAGCTTCCGACCCGGACGTCCGCGAGCACGTGGAGGAGCGCATGATGGCCTGCGACCCGCAGGTCGCCGCCGGCCAGCTCACCGACAACGGCTATTTCTCCCAGAACCTCGGCGCCCTCCTGCAGGCGGCCGACCAGAAGCCGTTCATGGCCCTCTGGGGAAACGCGCCTCTGGGCGACCCCGAGCGTCTGCGCCAGATCACCTTCTTCCTCCGCCAGGAGCCGGTAACCGGGGCCGGCCACTTCCTCCAGCTCGAGAATCCCGCCATGACGAACGCCCTCCTGCGCGCGTTCGTCGACGACGTCCGCCGCGACCCGCGCATCAGCGCCTTCACCACCAGCTAGCAGCGATCGTGGCCCGCGCGATACGGAGGACGCCGGGGACAAAATCCCTCCTCTTTGTCGCCGTCCTGCTGCTTCCCCTCGTGCTCGTCGCCTGCGACGACGACGGGGACGGCGTCGACGACGAGCTAGTGCGCCGCTCACCGGCCGCGGGGGAGACCCCGCCCGGGACCACCCCTACGGCGGCCGGACAGGCGGTCGCTGCCTCCACAGCCGCCGCCACGCCTGCCCCTCCAACCGCCACTCCCAACGCCGACGGGGTCTACATCGTCGCCTGCCACGACTATTACGTGCCCCTCGATAAGGTCCATCGCCTTGAGGAGGACTGCGCGCCGAACGCGCTCGTGTCCCTGCCCGATGAGTACGCCTACGGTCCCCAGGAAGTCGTCGAGGGTATCCTGCCTGACCTCCTCGCCCTGTTGGAGGCGGCGTCGGAAGCCGGGCATCTGGTCGCGGTTGTCAGCAGCTACCGCAGCTACGAGACCCAGCGCAACACATTCGAATACCACGTCAACGAGTACGGCCTCGAGCAAGCCCTCCGCGTGAGCGCCCGCCCCGGTCACAGCGAGCACCAGCTGGGCACCACCGTCGATTTCTCCAGCACGGCCGTCGGGTACGAGCTGGTCGAGGCCTTCGGAAGCACGCCCGAGGGCCGCTGGCTGGCCGAGCACGCCCACGAGTTCGGCTTCGTCCTCAGCTACCCCGAGGGTAAGGAGGTGGTCACGGGGTACGCCTACGAGCCCTGGCACTTCCGCTGGGTCGGCCGCGAGCTCGCGGCCGAGGTGCGCGCCAGCGGCCTGACCCTCGGCCAGTTCCTCCTGCGCTGATTGCCCGCCACTCTGCCGGATGTAAGACTCGCCCCCGACAGGAGGCAACCCCATGTCCACCGATGCCACCGATGAACTGATCGTCGACCAGTGCGACGGCGTGCTCACCCTCACCTTCAACCGCCCCGAGCGGCTCAACGCTATCAGCGGCCCCATGCTCGCCGCCCTCTCGGAACAGCTCGACCGCGCCAACGTTGATCCCGAGATACGCGTTGTCGTGCTGACCGGCGCCGGCCGCGGCTTCTGCGCCGGCCTCGACCTGAAGGCCCGCGCCGACGGTGATGACATGAGCGGCGCCACCGACTTGCGCCTCTTCGACCTGCACAACACGCCTCCGCTCGTCCTCCATCGCATGGACAAGCCCGTCATCTGCGCCCTCAACGGTCCCGCCGCCGGCTACGGCATGGACCTCGCCCTTGGCTGCGACATCCGCATCGCCAGCGACCGCGCCAAGCTCGGCGCCGTTTTCGTGCGGCGCGGTGTCCTGCCCGAGTCGGGCGGCACCTGGTACCTGCCCCGCCTCGTCGGCTGGGCGAAGGCCGCCGAGATCGCCTTCATGGGCGATGTGCTCGATGCCGAGCGTTCGCACGAGCTCGGCCTCGTGAACCGCGTCGTCCCCCACGACGACCTCATGGACGAGGTCCGCGCCGTCGCCGGCCGCATCGCCAGCAACGCGCCCTACTCCGTGCAGGCCACCAAGCGGATGATGCGGCTCGGCATGGACGAGACCTTCGAGACCGCCGTCGACCACACCTACCTGCAGCTCCGCCCCATGTTCACCAGCGAGGACTTCCGCGAGGGCATGACCGCCTTCCTCGAACGCCGGGACCCCGAGTTCAAGGGGCGCTGAGTCAAGGGGCGCTGAGCGCGCCTGCTACACTGGCGCAGGTCTCGAACGGCCAGGAGCATGTATGTACCGGCGCCTGATCCGCGGCATCGTCGAGCGTGGCCAGACGGGCGAGTTGCTGGCGGCCGCGCGCGTCGCCTTCGAGCACCAGGACAACCGCGGCATCCGCGCCCGCACGGCCCTCTGGGCGGCCATGACCGGCCCAACCAACGCCATCTCCATCGTGATGGACTTCAATACGCTCGAGGAGCTTGAGCGCCTCAACGACCTCGCCACCCAGGATTCGCAGTTCGCCGGGATATGGGCCGATGTCGAGCGTCACCTTCTCCCCGGCCGCACCGACGCCTCCATCCACCGCCTCTCCTACCACTCCGAGGGCCTCATCTCCGCCGAGGAGGCGACCGCCCCCCGCCGGTTCCTGCGCCTTATGACGGGCGAGGTGCTGCCGGGCAAGGGCCGCGAGTTCGTGCTCTCCCTCTCGGAGGCGCTGCGGTACCAGAGTGAGCGTGGAGTCGACGCCACTACGAGCGTCTGGAGCGCCCTCTCCGGAGGCACGAACGGTATCGCCATCGCCGGTGAGTTCGACTCGATGGCCGAGCTGGAGCGTTTCGACGACCTCGCCCTGCAGGATGCCGAGTTCGCCCGCTTCCGCCGCGCCACCCGCGAGGCGATGGCCTTCCTCACCACCCACGTCGAGCTGATGCGAAACGTCCTCTAGCCTCCGCTCCGGACGCCGGACACGAAAAAGGGGCGCGAATGCGCCCCTTTCGAGGTTTCGGATCGGGTGAGGCCTAGTGGCCGCAGGGGCGCGCCTCGCCGCCTCCACCCTCGGTCTGGAAGCTGGAGCCGCAGGCGCAGCTCTTGGTGGCGTTCGGGTTGTAGATGCTGAAGCCGCTCTTCATCACCTCGTCGACGTAGTCGATCTCGGCGCCGTCGAGGTACTGGGCGCTCTCCGGGTCGACGACGATGCGGACGCCGCCCTGTTCCAGAACGAGGTCGTCCTCTTCGGTCGAGCGGGCGAGGGCCATGCCGTACTGGTAGCCCGAGCAGCCGCCGCCGGCCACGAACACGCGCAGCGCGCCTTCCGGAAGGTCGCGCGCCTCAAGGAGCGCCTTTGCCTTCTCAACGGCGGCATCGGTGATGGTGACGAGCTGAGTCTCGGTGGTGGCTTCGGTCGTCATGTGCACTCCTTGGAGCTGGTTCGCATGAGAATCCGGCGCGCGAACGCCGGTCGCGGCTAAAGTATAGCAAGAGACGCGCCCTTAACGCCCGGTCGCGCGTCATCGGGAGGGAAGTATGGAGCGTGTCTACCTCGACCACGCCGCCACCACGCCTCCCGACCCGCGCGTGCTCGAGGCCATGTGGCCCGTCTTCTCGCGGGACTGGGGCAATCCCTCTTCCATCTACCTCGAGGGCCAGACCGCCAACCGCTGGCTCGACGAGGCACGCGTCCGCTGCGCCCGCCTCCTCGGCGCCGAACCGAGCGAGGTCATCTTCACGAGCGGTGGCACCGAGTCCGACAACGCCGCCATCCGCGGGGCCGCACTGGCGCAGCGCGAACGCGGCCGCGGCGACCACATCGTCACGAGCCAGGTCGAACACCACGCCGTCCTCCACACCGTCGAGCAGCTCGAACGCGACGGCTTCCGCGCCACCTACCTCCCCGTCGACTCCGACGGCTGCGTCGACCTCGCTGCGCTCGAAGAGGCCGTCGGCCCCGAGACGGCCGTGCTGACGCTGATGGCGGCCAACAACGAGGTCGGGACGCTCCAGCCGGTCGCCGAGGCGGCGGCACTGGCGAAGGCTCGCAACCCGAACGTCGTCGTCCACACGGATGCCGTGCAAGCGGCAGGATCAATCGACATAACCCCCGAAGCGCTCGGCGTCGACCTGCTCAGCATGGCCTCGCACAAGCTGTACGGCACGAAGGGCACGGGCCTTCTCTACGTGCGCCGTGGAACGCCCTGGCAGCCGCAGATCTTGGGCGGTACGCAGGAGCGCGAGCGCCGCGCCGGCACCGAGAACGTGGCCGGCGCCTTCGGCCTTGCCGTGGCGATGGAGCTTGCCTGGCAGGAGCGCGAGGAGCGTGTCGCCCACTACCGCCGCCTCCGCGACCGCCTCCTCTTCGAGCTCCCCGAGCGCGTTCCCGACACGGTCGTTACCGGCCCCACCGACCCCGACCGCCGCCTCCCCAACAGCTTCAGCTGCTGCTTCCGCAACGTCGAGGGCGAGAGCGTCCTGCTCGGGCTCGACATGGTCGAGATCGCCGCGAGCTCGGGCAGCGCCTGCACCACCGGCTCGCTTGAGCCCTCGCACGTCCTCACGGCCATGGGCATCGCCGACGACCTCGCCCACGCCTCGCTACGCCTCACCGTAGGCAAGGGGAACACCGACGAGCAGATCGACTACGTGCTGGAACAGCTCCCGGAAATCGTCGAACGCCTGCGGGCGCTCGCCCCGAGCTAGGCCAGACCGCTGCCGAGAGTGCCGTTCATGAGGGGCTAGAACTCGAAGTCGCCGGTCCAGTGAAGCCGCTGAAGTTCCTTGGGCATCAGCCTGCGAAAGGCTTCCGCCCGCGTGACTAAATCGCTCAGCCAGTGACTCGGAGGGAGGAATGCTGCCGATTCCTCAGCCGTCATCCAGGCGTGCTCCGAGTGCTCGTCGCTCAGGGACAGGCCCGATGCGTCGGCCACCGAGCAACCGAAGCTCACGCCGACCATCTCGTTGGCGGGGTCCGGTCGCCCTCGGTAGAAGTGAGTGACCCCTAGGATGCACTCGATGCGCACTTCAAGGCTCAGTTCTTCCATGCACTCTCTTCGCAACGCCTGAACAAATCCTTCCCCTTGCTCCAGCCGGCCGGAACCGGTCTCCCACTCTCCAGGGGCGAAGTCTTTGGAGGGCGACCTCCTGAGCAGCAGATACTTGCCGTCGGACCGGCGCCACACCAGCATGCCAACCATCGCAAGGAAGCGGCCTGGGTCCACCGGGCCTTCAGCTTGAACTGTCATTGATCCCTGTTGTCACCGCCCGGACCGGGGAGGCGGAGTTAGCCCTCGTAGCGCTTGAAGATCACGCTGCCGTTCTGGCCGCCGAACCCGAATCCGTTGACCATCGCCGCGTCGACGGTCATCTCGCGCGCCTCGTTGGGCACGTAGTCGAGGTCGCACTCGGGATCGGGGTTCTCCAGGTTGATCGTCGGAGGCACGCAGCCCTCCGCAATCGACAGCACCGATGCCATCGCCCCCACCGCGCCGGCCCCGCCCAGCAGGTGCCCAACCATCGACTTCGTCGCGCTGATGGCGACGGAGTCGGCGTGCTCCCCGAACGCGATCCTGATCGCGAGCGTCTCGGACACGTCATTCAAGGGCGTGCCCGTGCCGTGCGCGGAGATGCAATCGATCGACTCGGGCCCCATGCCGGCGGCGTCGAGGGCGGAGGACATCGCCTGCGCCGCCCCGCTTCCGTCGTCGCGGGGAGCGGTGATGTGGTACGCGTCGCTGCTCAGCGCGCCGCCCGCGATCTCGGCGTACACGCGAGCGCCGCGCTTGCGCGCCCGCTCCTCCGACTCCACCACGAACACCGAGGCGCCCTCGCCGAAGACGAAGCCGTCGCGGTCGCGGTCGAAGGGGCGGGAGGCGCCCTCCGGGTTGTCGTTGTTCCGGCTGAGCGCCTTCATGTTGGCGAGGCCCGCTACTGACACGGGATGCAGCGCCGCCTCGGCGCCGCCAGCCAGCACGACGTCGGCGAGGCCGCTCTCGATGAGCGCCTTCGCCTCGATGTAGCTGTACAGGCCGCTCGCGCAGGCGGCAGTCGAGGCGAGCGTCGGGCCGCGCAGCCCCAGCTGCATGCCCACCTGACAGGCGCCCATGTTCGGCGCCATCAGGGGCACGAAGAACGGACTTACGCGCGCCGGTCCCTTGGCGATGTAGTTCTCCGTCTCGAGGAAGGTATTGAGCACGCCCCCGGCACCCGTGGCCAGCGCGACCGCTGCGCGCGGACGCTCCTCGTCCGTCAGCTCCAGCCCCGCGTCCTCGGCCGCTTCGTGAGCCGCGGCCACGCAGAACTGTGCGAAGCGTGACATCCGCCGCGCCGCCTTCGAGTCGACGCCCTTGGGGGTGAAGTCCTTCACCTCCCCGGCAATGCGGACGGGCAAGTCGCTCGCGTCGAACGCCTCGATCGGCGCGATGCCCGACATCCCGGCCAGCAGATTGCGCCACGACTCCGGCGCCGTGAGGCCAACGGGCGTCGTCGCCCCGATTCCCGTAACAAGCGCTCTGGTCATCAAACCGCTCCGTTCATAGCGCGGAAGATCACCGCGGCGTTGTGGCCGCCGAGCCCCACCGAGGTGCTCAACGCCGTGCGCACGGGGCGGGATTTCGCCACGTTCGGCACGTAGTCGAGGTCACACTCGGGGTCCGGCGTCGTGTAGTTGATGGTCGGCGGGACCTTCTGGTCGCGGATGGCGAGGATGCAGGCGATCGCCTCGATCGAACCCGCCGCCGCCATGCCGTGCCCGGTCACCGGCTTGATTGAGCTCATCGAGACCTCGTGCGCCGCCTCCCCCATGAGCTCCTTCACGACAACGGTCTCGATGCGGTCGTTCAGCTTCGTGCCGCTGCCGTGGGGATTGATGTAGTCGATCTCGCCGGCGTCGATGTCCGCTTCCCGCAGGGCGCCCACGATCGAGCGGCGCAGCCCCCGCCCCGCCTCGTCGAGCGCGATCATGTCGTAAGCGTCGTTCGAGGTGCCCGAACCGAGTAGCTCACAGTAGATGCGCGCCCCGCGTGCCTTGGCGTGCTCGTACTCTTCAAGGATGACTGCCCCCGCGCCCTCCCCCGCCGCGAAACCGTCGCGGTTCAGGTCGAATGGCTTGACCGCCCCCTCGGGGTTCTCGTTGTCGCTCGCGAGGGCGCGCATCGAGCACCAGGTCGCGTGGAACACGGGCACGAGCACCGACTCGCAGCTGCCAGCGATAACGGCCGCGGCGTCTCCCCGCTGGATCGCGTGCGCCCCCGCCCCGATGGCGGCCGCCCCCGTCGCGCAGGCGCTCACGACGGCCACGTTGGGGCCGCGGGCACCGGTGTGAATCGAGATGTGCCCGCTGGCCGCATCGACGACGAAGTTGGCGATGAGAAACGGCGAAACGCGCCTCGGCCCGCGCGTCTGCAGGGCCTGGTCGCCTTCCCAGATCTCCTCGTACCCGCCGCCCCCGTTCCCGAAGATGATGCCCACGTCCTCGCAGTTCTCTTCCGTAATCTCGAGACCGCTGTCGTCGAGTGCTTCCAGCACCGAGTTCATGGCGAAGCGCACGCCCCGGTTCATGTGACGCTGCTGCTTCGTGCCAATGCGCTCATCGAGCTCGAAGTCCTTCACCTCGGCCTGGATGCGCACGGGGAAGGGCTCGGCGTCGAAGAGGGTGATCGGTCCGACGCCGCTGCGGCCGTCCAGCACCGACGCCCACGTCTCCTCGGCCGTGTTCCCGGCTGGGGTGACTGCGCCGACGCCGGTGACGACGACGCGGGGGCGGGTCACTGCGTAGCGCTCTCGACGGCGGCAAAACGCTCGCTGAGCAGGCCCGTGCGGTCGTCGCTCAGGCTGACCACGTTCGTCTTCGGGTCGATCCGGCGCACCAGCTTGGTGAGCACGTTGCCCGGCCCCACTTCGACGAACAGGTCGGCGCCGAGCTCCTGCATGCGCTCGACCCCGCGCTGCCAGCGCACCACCGAGGTCAGCTGGTCACGCAACTCTGCATGGACCTCGCCGGGGGAAAGAAGCACGTCGCCGTTGATATTGCCGACAACCGGGGCATCCGGCTCCCGTGGCGGAAAGCGCTCGAGCCAGCCGCTCATGGTGTCGCTCGCGCGCTGCATCAGCGGCGAGTGGGAAGCGATGGTGATGGGCAGCCGCACGACCTTGCGCGCGCCCGCTGCCTGGGCGGCGTCCATGGCCCGCTTCAGCGGCCCCACGGCGCCCGAAATTACGTTCTGGCCCTCGCAGTTGAGCGTTGCGATGCCGACGTAGCCGTCGCTGCCCGTGGCTTCGTCGCAGATGGCGAGCACCGACTCTTCGGAAAGGCCGAGGATGGAGGCCATCCCGCCCGGGTTCTCCTGGCCTGCCTCGTCCATGGCGCGGCCGCGCTCGCGCACGAGCAGCAGCCCTTCCTCGAATTCGAGCGAGCCCGCCGCCACCGCCGCCGTGAACTCGCCCATCGAGTGCCCGGCCAGCACATGGGGCTGCAGTTTCCGGTCGATCGCCGCCCAGCGCTCCTTGAGCGCCTCGAGCCAGGCCATCGAGATGACGAACGTCGCCGGCTGCTGGTTGATCGTGCGTTCGAGCTCTTCCCGGGGCCCTTCGAAGCAGAGGCTGGAGAGCTTCGTCTCGAGCACTTCGTCCGCGCGCCGGAAGACCTCCCGCGCCGCCCGCGACGCGTGGTAGAGGCGTTCGCCCATGCCGACGCTATGTGAGCCTTGACCCGGGAAGATGAGGGCGATTCGGCGCCAGGGACCGACTGATCGCTGCATGAAGCCTCGCCCGCGCGCGATTACGCCGCACGGGCAGGCCCGAGGATAGCAGAGCCCACGTCAACACAATAGGGAACGGAAAGGTTTAGAGAAGGCTCACCGGATCAATATCGACGCTCCAGCGCCGCCCCAGCGCGACCTGTTGGAGGAGCGCGCGCGGGTCGCGGCCCCGCAGCAGAATGTGCCAGCGGTACTCGCCTCGCAGCCGCCGCACGTAGGCGGGAGTGGGGCCGAGTACGTCCGGGTCGGGCCAGCCCGCCGCGTCGCGACGCGTCCGCAGCTCCCCCGCCACCTGCGAGGCGTGCTCCAGGCCCCGCTCCTGGTTCGCGTGCCGGTACGTGAGCCGCGCCAGACGTGCGAAGGGCGGGTAGCTCGCCCGACGCCGGTGCTGGGTTTCGTGCGCGAAGAAGCCGCGGTAGTCGTGCTCGGCGGCGGCGTGGATGGGGGGAACCTCCGGCTCGTACGTCTGGATGTAGACCTCCCCCCGTCGCTCCCGCCGCCCCGCTCGCCCTGCCACCTGGCTCAGGAGCTGGAACGTGCGCTCGTGCGCGACGTAGTCGGGAAGGCTCAACCCCACGTCCGCGTCGACTACCCCCACGACCGTCATGGCGGGCAGGTCGAGCCCCTTCGCCAGCATCTGCGTCCCCACGAGGATGTCGACCTCGCGCGCCTCCAGCGCCTGCAGGATCTGCTCGTGGCTCCCCTTGCGGCTGGCCGCGTCGCTGTCCCAGCGCCTGACCCGAGCCTCTGGAAAGGCGCGCTTCGCCTCCGCCTCGATCCGCTGGGTCCCCACACCGAAGGGCCGGTAGCGCGCGCTGCCGCACTTGGGACAGGTCGTCTCCTGCGTGCGGCTGCGCCCGCAGTGGTGGCAGAAGACACGCGGGTGCAGCACGTCGCGCGTGTCGAGACCCATCGCGAGGGCGCACGTGGGGCACGTCGGCAGATAGCCACACGCGCGACATAACAGGAACCGCGCCGCGCCCCGCCGGTTCACGAACAGGATCGCCTGCTCCTCTTCCTCCAGCGCTCGCCGCAGCGCGTTCCGGAGCGGCACGCTAAAGACCCCCCGGTTTCCCGCCTTCAGCTCCTCCCGCATGTCGACCACGGTGATCTCGGGCAGCGGGACGACCTGCGTCTCGCCCCCGTTGAGCGCCATCACCCGCGACAGCAGGTCGAGCCGCGTCAGCGCGCCGACCTCGGCCCGGTGGTACGTGGTCACGTCCGGCGTTGCGCTGCCCAGCACGAGTGTCGCGCCCGTCAGGCGGCAGAGTTCGGCGGCGGCGTCGCGGGCGTGGTAGCGGGGCTGGGGGTCGACCTGCTTGTAGGTCCACTCGTGCTCCTCATCCAGCACGACCAGCCCGAGGTCCTGCACCGGTGCGAACACGGCGCTGCGGGACCCCACCACCAGCCGCGCCTGTCCCCCCTGGATGCGGTACCACTGGTCGTACAGTTCGCCCGTGCTGAGGCTCGAGTGCAGCACCGCGATCTCCGCCGGAAACTGCTCACCGTAGCGCTGGATCGCCTGCGGCGTCAGCGAGATCTCCGGGACGAGCACGATCGCACCCTTCCCCGCCTCCAGCGCCCGCCGCGCCAGTTCGAGATACACCTCGGTCTTCCCCGACCCCGTCACCCCGTGCAGCAGGTACTCGCCCGGCGCCGCCGTGATCGCCTCGACGACCTCAGCCTGCTTCTCCGTCAGCGTCGCCGGCGGCAGCGCCTCGGGCCGCCGTTCTGCGATCGGGTCGCGCTCGACGCGCGCCTCGTACTCCCGCAGCCACCCGTCCTCTGTCAGGTCGTCGAGGTGGCGGCGCTGCGCACCCAGCTCTCGTATCTCGGTGAGTGTCGTGTCGCGCGCCTCCGCGAGCCGATCGAGGATGCGAGCCGCCACCGAACGCGGCGTGCGCTCGGCGAGCTCGCGCGCGTGCCGCCGCGCGAACTCCGGCTCCGCCACGAGCGCCACGCGGCGCTCCATGCGCGGCCGTCCTGCCGGTCGAGCGAGCCCCTGCGCGACCGTCAGGTGGCCGCTGTCCTGGAGGCGCCTGAGCAGGTCCATCGGCACCTGCCCCAGCGCTTCCCGCAGCGTATCGAGCGCGGTCTGTCCGTTCTCGGCGAGATACCGCAGCACCCGCTGGTCGGCGGGGTCGCTGGGGAGGAGCAGGGGCACGTCGACCGGCGACACGACCGTCACCGAACGCTGGCCGTACCCCGACGGGAGGCACGTTGTGACGCACTCCCACAGCGGTGCCAGGTAGTGGTCGCTGAGCCAGCGGGCAAGTTCGCGGTGGGGCCCGTCGAGCACGGGCTCCCGGTCCGCCACCGCCTCGACCGGTCGCGCCTCCTGCTGGGGTGGCGTGTCCGTTTCCCCCAGCACGATGCCCTGCAGCAGACGGCTCCCGAACGGCACGAACACCGCCTGCCCCAGCCGCACCTCCGACCCCTCCGGTCGCGCGTAGGTGAACGGGTGGCGCGCCGGCTGCCCGCTGTTCACCGCCACCTCGACAAAGGCGCGCTCGACCAGCGGGAACGGCTCGGAAGTGGCGGAATCCGGCTCGCTCGACACGGCCCCGGTAGCGTAGCGGCTCAGCGCCCTCCTAGGGTGCCCAAGACTGGCTCCGCGCCGGGGCTACAGCCCAGCGCACACACCGACGGCCACGACACCGGCGAAGAGCGCAATGAGCACGATGACCTCCAGGCAACCCCCGCGGCCCGTAGACCCGGGACCAAATTCGCCGCCACCGCGCGGCATTCCCATACCAGAAGGGTACCCCACGCCCGCGATGGCTACTCCTCGCGGCCGTTCTCGTTGCCGAGGCAGGGATACCGCTTGGCATCATCCAGCCGTGCTACTCTCGCCCCTGGCCATGCGGGAGCTACGAAGAGTCTTGCGAGGCCATCGACAAGACGTGGGAAGAAGGCAACATGGGTGCCTCGCGCCCACTGCTCCAATCTGGGGATTGACCTGATGTTCGTTCAGCTCGTCACCGAGATCCTGAACCTGTTCCGGAGCAAGGAAGAGATCGCCCGGGAGGAGATGGAGCGACGCAAGGCCGACAAGTCCCGCTGGGATGAAGACCGCAGCGAGCCCAGGCGCCCCGACATTCTCTGAGATGGACCTGCCCCAGCCGCACCTCCATCCCCTCCGGCCGTGCGTAGGCGAAGGGGTGGCGCGCCAGCTGACCGCTGTTCACCGCCACCTCAGCGAAGGCGCGTCCGACCGGCGCGAAAGGCTCGGAAGTGGCGGTGCGCGGCTCGCTCGACACGGCCCCGGTAGCCTAGCGGTTCAGCGCGCTCCTAGGGCCTGCTTATATTGGGACCGGGAAATGTGCGACAAGGCGTGCTCCCGTGGCGTGTTCGTGATTGTCGGCCTCCCGTGGGGTTCGTTCGATCTGCCGTGGCAGGGGAGAAGAGGCGTCTGATGCCGGACGGTCACTTTGGAAGGGGTGTGAAGATCCCGCCGGGGCTGGTGTCGGGCCTGACGTTCGTGGCGGCGTGCCTGGCGTTCGGGCTTATCCTGGGGTTCTGCGCCTAGCCCCCCGTAGGGAAACGGGCGCTAGGAGAACGAGACGCACGCGTTGTCGATCACGCGCAGCACGCTCTCCTGGTCGAAACGGCGCTCGTACTCCTCCGAGATCTCGTCGATGGCGCGCCTGCCGTCCTCCCCGGGCGGGGCGTAGATGATCAGCAGCTTGCTCCCCTCCCGCAGGACCTCGCCGCTCGAATCGCGCCACTGCCCGTTCCCCGAGAGCACCGTCAGCCCGTCGGGGAAGCGCGGCGTGACCGTGTCGGCGAGAAACTCGCGCCACTGCTCCTCGGAGATCGTCCCGCCATCGCCCTGGCTCAGCCCGAAGAAGAGCTGGTACTGGGTCCACCGGTCGGAGCCTTCCGGACAGGCCTTACTGCCCTCGCCCCACTCGTCACAGGCGGAAAGAGCCAGCACGGCGACGCCGAGCAGCGCCATCAGAACGATGCGGGCCGGCATGCCCCTAGCCGCGCCCCACGAACGGCATCTTCGTCGCCATCACCGTCAGCGTGAGCACGTTCGCGTCCAGGGGCAGGCTCGCCATGTAGAGCACGGCCTTGGCCACGTTCTCGACATCCATGGTCGGCTCCGGGCGCACGTCGCCGCTGGCCTGCGGCATGCCCCGCTCCATCTTCGCCGTCATCGGCGAGGTCGCGTTCCCGATGTCGATCTGGCCGCAGGCGATGTCGTACTGCCGCCCGTCGAGCGCCGTCGACTTCGTGAGCCCCGTGATGGCGTGCTTCGTCGAGGTGTACGGCGCCGAGTTCGGGCGTGGCGTCGTCGCCGAGATGGAGCCGTTGTTGATGATGCGGCCGCCCTGCGGGTCCTGCGCCTTCATCACGCGGAACGCCTCCTGCGTACACAGGAACGTCCCCGTCAGGTTCGTCTCGACGACCGCCTGCCACTGCTCGAAGGTCAGCTCCTCGAGGGGACGCGGCGGCGCTCCGATGCCGGCGTTGTTGAACAACACGTCAAGCCGTCCGAAGCGCTCGACCGTCCAGTCGAACAACTCGCGTATCGAAGCCGGTTCGCGCACGTCGGTGGTGATGGCGATGGCGCGCTCGCCGTCGGCGCCCGCCTCGGCGATCGTCGCCCGCAGCGTCTGCGCTCGCCGTCCCGCCAGCGCAACCGAGTACCCCTCGCGCAGGAACGCGAGCGACACGGCCCTGCCGATCCCCGAACCCGCCCCCGTGACGATTGCAACCGGACTCATCGCGCGAACCCTACCGCCCGGCCACCCGCTCCGCCATCGCTCGCAGCCCGCTCTGGCGTACAGTCTTGGGAGCGAAGAGGAGACAAGCCATGAAGTCGGTCATCGTTGGTCTGGCGCGAACCCCCATCGGACGCTTCGGCGGCGGCCTGAAGCCCCTGCCCGCGACCGGGCTCGGCTCGGCCGCCATCGGAGGCGCCCTCGAGAGCGCCGCCGTGCCGCCAGACGCCGTCGACGAGGTGATCTTTGGTCACGTGGTCCAGGCCGGCGCGGGGCAGATCACCGCCCGTCAGGCCGCCAGCGGCGCTGGCATCCCCATGACCGTCCCTGCCACGACCATCAACAAGGTCTGCCTTTCCGGACTCACCGCCATCGCCATGGCCGATCGCGCCATCCGCCTCGACGAGTCCGACGTCATCGTGGCCGGCGGCATGGAGTCGATGAGCAACGCCCCCTACCTCCTCCCCGACGCCCGCTGGGGTGGCCGCCTCGGCCACGGCCCGCTCGTCGACGCGATGCAGCACGACGGCCTCTTCTGCGCTTTCGACGAGTGCTCGATGGGCGAGTCGGCCGACCTCAAGAACGAAGCCCTCGGCATCTTTCGGGAGGAGCAGGACGAGTGGTCGGCCGCCAGCCACCAGCGCGCCGCTGCCGCCCGCGACAGTGGTCACTTCGCCCGCGAGATCGTGTCCGTCGACGTGCCCGCCCGCCGCGGCCAGACCGTGCAGGTCGAGCACGACGAGGGCATCCGCGACGACACGACCGTGCAGTCCCTCTCCGGACTCCGCCCCGTCTTCACGCCCGAGGGCACGACGACCGTCGGGAACGCCTCGCAGATTAGCGACGGCGGCGCCGCTGTCGTCGTCGCCAGCGAACGCGCCGCCGCCGACCTGAGCGCGGAACCGATCGCCGAGGTTGTCTCCTACGGCCAGGTCGCCGGCCCCGACGCCACCCTGCACGAGCGCCCCGCCGAAGCCATCCAGGCCGCGCTCGACCGCGCTGGCCTGTCCGCCTCCGACCTCGATGTGGTGGAGATCAATGAGGCCTTCGCCTCGGTCGCCCTCTGGTCCGCGCGCATGCTCGACCTCGACCCCGCAAGCGTGAACCCGAACGGAGGCGCGGTCGCGCTCGGCCACCCCCTTGGGGCGACTGGCGCTCGCCTCATGGTCACGCTCCTGAACGAGCTGCGCCGTCGTGGCGGCGGGCTCGGAGCCGCCTCGCTCTGTGGCGGCGGCGGTCAGGGCGATGCCGTCATCGTGCGCGTCGGCTAGACGGTCACGATCCGCGCTGCTCGGCGATCTCCAGGAGTTCCTTTGCGAGCGCTCGCCCCAGCCCCGGCCCCGCTCCCACCGGCCCGCCCACCTTCGACCGCACGATGACCCCCTCGGGCGCGACCAGGCCGTGCAGCTTCAACGTCGTGCCAAAGCTCTCGGCGTAGGCGGCGGCGGGGTAGCTGCACCCGGCTTCGAGAGCGGCCAGGAACGACCTTTCCGCCGCCACGAGCTGCCGCAGCTCCCGGTCGTCGATGGCGGCGAGCAGACGCTGCGTCTCCGTGTCGTCCCGGCGGCACTCGACCGCGAGCGCCCCCTGCGCCGGCGCGGGCAGCATCTCCTCGAACCCGAACACGTGGCTCGCGCGCTCCGCCAGCCCGAGCCGCTCCAGCCCGGCGATCGCGAAGAGCGCAGCGTCGAACTCCCCGGACTCGACTTTCTCGAGCCGGGTATCCACGTTCCCGCGAATCGGTCGCAGTTTGAGGTCGGGCCGGACCGCGAGCGTCTGCGCGGACCGACGCGGACTGCTCGTCCCCACGACCGCCCCCGCGGGAAGCTCCGCCAGTGTCGAGCCGTCCTGCGACACCAGCGCGTCACGCGGATCGGCGCGCTCTGGCACCGCCGCGATGACGAGGCCGTCGGGCCGCGCCGTCGGCAGGTCCTTGTAGCTGTGTACGGCCACGTCAACTTCGCCCGCCAGCAACGCATCCTGGATCGCGGACGTGAACCATCCCGCGCCCTCCCCCGACGTAAGCGGACTCGTACGATCGCGGTCGCCCGCCGTCGTGATCTCGACGACCTCGAGTGCGACGTCAGGCCACGCGGCCCTCAGGCGGACGGCTACGAGTTCGGTCTGCTGGAGCGGGGGGCGGGGCGCGCGCGGCCCCCCCCCGCGCGGGGGGGAGCCCCCCCCCGCCGCCCCACCCGCCCCCCCCGCCCCCCGCGCCCCCCCCCCCGCGCCGGCCCCGCC
>VXLW01000022.1 GCA_009841435.1 Dehalococcoidia bacterium
CCCCCCCCCCCCCCCTTTTTTTTACTCATCCGGCGCCCACCGAGACCTACACGCGTAACTTCGTCGGCAGCGTCAGATGTGTATACCACACCGCCCCCGCCCAGCGGACGCAAGGTCGCCGTCATCGGCGCCGGCCCCGCCGGCCTCGCCGTTGCTGAGCTCCTCGCCGAGATGGGCCACGCCTCCACCGTCTTCGAGTACTGGCCCGAACCCGGCGGCGTCCTCGTCTACGGCATCCCCAACTTCAAGATGCGCAAGCAGATCGTCGACGACTACATCGCTCACCTCGAGGCACTCGGCATCGAGTTTCGCTGCAACACCTACGTCGGCAAGGACATCACCGTCGACGAGATGCTCGACGGCGAGTACGACGCGGTCTTCCTCGGAACGGGCGCGGGCGTCGGCAACGAGCTTGGCATCGAGGGCGAGGACCTCGAGGGCGTTCACCGCGCCACCGACTACCTCGTGCGCGGCAACCTCCTCCCCCACCAGCTCCCCGAGCACCTGCAGGAGCCCCTGCCCCAACCCACGAAGGTCGCCGTCATCGGCGGCGGCGATACCTCTATGGACTGCGTCCGCACCGCCGTTCGCATGGGCGCCGAGACCGTCACCTGTGTCTACCGCCGCACCGAGGCCGAGATGCTCGGTCGCGGCGAAGAGCGCATCAACGCCCGCGAGGAAGGCGTCCAGTTCGAGATGCTGACCGCCCCCCTCCGCATCCTCGGCGACGAGAATGGCAAGGCTACGGGCGTCGAGTGCATCCGCATGCGCCTCGGCGAGCCCGACGACTCAGGCCGCCGCCGCCCCGTTCCCATCGAGGGCAGCGAGTTCGTCATCGAAGCCGACACCATCCCCATCGCCATCGGCTACGGCGCCGACCCTGTCGTTCCCGAGACCACGAGCGGGCTCAGCACCAGCTGGGGAGCCCTCATCGAGATCGACGACGGCGGGCGCACCTCCCGCCGCGGCGTCTTCGCCGGTGGCGACAACGTCAACGGCGCCGACCTCGTCGTCACCGCCCTCGCAGACGGCCGCGTCGCCGCCGAAGCCATCGCCGCCTACCTCGACACCCTCGACTAGCCGCCCTCAGTCCCCACTCAGCCGCCCGCAGGGCGGCGCTCCCCTCAGCGCGGCATTGCCGCGCGCTCTCCTCACCACTCAGCCCCGCGACAGCGGGGCGCTCTCCTCAGGAAGCTGGAGCGGGCGAAGGGAATCGAACCCTCGTCTCAACCTTGGGAAGGTCGCATTCTGCCATTGAACCACGCCCGCCCGCGCCGCCCGCATCCTATCATTGCCCGTACTTTCACCGGAGGACGCCCGTGCCCATTCCCAAGGAGCTCGCCCTCACCCCCGACGAGATCGACGAGATCATGACCACAAGCTGGAACCTGCGTATCGCCACCGTCGGACCCGGCGACCGCATCAACCTCACCCCGCTCTGGTTTGGCTGGGCCGGAGGCAAGGTCTACACCATGTGCCGCGGCCAGAAGGTCGCCAACCTGCGCCGCAACCCCGTCGCTACCGTCCTCGTCGACAAGAACGAACGCTACCCCGAGCTCCAGGGCATCATGCTCCAGGGTCGCGCCACCGTCCTCGAGGACCCGGATGCCGAGAACGCCGACCCGCACCTTGAGGAGGCGCGCGTCCAGATGGGCGGGAAGTACGGCCAGCCCGACGGACGCCACGGCGGCACCGCCGCCGGACGCACCCGCCGCTGGGTCGTCCTCGAACCGGACCGTGTCGTCACCTGGGACAACTTCAAGCTGGGACGCCTCGAGCGCTAGCGACGGCTACAGCTTCGCCGTCAGCCACTCCTCCGCCGCCCCCACCACGTCGTCCCCGACGGCGAAGTGGCCGCCGGGCAGCGTCACGAGGTCTCGTTCCCCGGGAAGCCCCGCGTACAGCTCCATCGTTGCGTCGGGCGACACGACCTCGTCCCGATCCTTCGCGATGATGCGCACCGCCACGTCCGCCAGCCCCGCCAGGTGACTCCCCTCCCCCTCTGCCGGGGCGCTCAGCGACCCCGTTCCCGCCGCCGCGAACACCGCTGCCCGGAAGCGCCCGTCCCTCGCCACCGCCGGCACCCCCAGCATGGCGCCCAGCGAGTAGCCGTAGTACCCGAGCCGTCCGAGATCAAGCCGGTACCGTTCCGCCAGCGCATCGACCGCCCCCGCCACCTCCCCCGCGAACTGCGCCGCCATCGCCGCCGCCTCCTCCGGGTCGCGCATCGCCGCGAACGGGTCCGGTACCGCCCGCTCCCCGTGACCCGGCGCGTCCAGCCCCAGGCACGCCCAGCGATGTGTCGTTGCCCACGCCCGCGCCGGTCCCGCGACGAGCGCGTCGTCCTTGCTGCCCATGCCCGGGTGCTGGATCAGCACCAGCGGCAGCGGCCCCTCCTCCCCGTCGGGCAGCCACAGCAGCCCCGGCGTCTCCCCAAGCCGGAAGCGCACCTCCCGCAGACCCCCGTACTCCCGCTCCGTTGCCTCGAACGCCGCCATCGCCGCGAGCCTACCCGGTCCCGCCGCTCGCCGCGCCCTTGCGCCCCCACAGCAGCAGCCGCTTGAAGGGGTACAGGTGGGGGCGCTCGTCCGGAAGCTCCGCCAGCAGCCGTTCCCGGAAGTCCGCCAGGTACGCCTCGTACTCCTCAGGCGAGAGCCGGTTGCGGTAGTCCGTCAGCAGCGAGCCCTTCACCCACTCCACCACCTCCTCCGGCCCCGCCAGCCGGTGCAGGTAGACCTGCAGCCGAACGTGCTGCTGCTCGAACCCCAGCCGCGCTAGCAGCTCCGCGTACCACTCGACCTCCCGCAGCGGATACCCGCGAACGTAGCCGCCGAGCGCCTTCGCGTGCCGGGGCTCCCGCGCCACCTCGTGCGCCACCGTGTGCGACGGATGGTCGTGATTCATCGGCATCTGCACCGCCAGCTGCCCGCCCTCCCGGAGCGTGGCCGCCAGTCGCGGGAACAGCGTCTCGTGCCCGTCCACCCACTGGAGCGCCGCGTTCGAGAACACCACGTCCAGGCCGTTCCCTCGGAATGTCCCGATGTCGCCCTGTTCGAACCGGACGCCCTCCCCGGCGTGCTGCTCGCTCTGCGCCAGCATCGCTTCCGACCGGTCGACCCCCACCGTCTCCGCCGCCCCTGTGTGCTCGTGCAGCACTCGGGTCAGGACCCCCGTCCCGCACCCCAGGTCCACGACCCGCCCTCCGGGGACCGGCTCCACTAGCGCCAGCAGGTCGTGGAACGGCTGCTCGCGCTCGGCGCGGAAACGCGCGTACTGCTCCGGTTGCCAGGTGTCGCTCACCCGCGCGAGCCTACCAGCGCCCCCGCACCGCCGCGTACTTGACGCGTGCCCCCCGCCTCCCCAAGGTGACCCGGCCATGGTCCGCTGGGACGAACGCACCGCCCTCCTCGTCGTCGATGTCCAGAACGACTTCGCCGACCCTGCCGGCGGCCTGTCCGTCTCCGGCGGCGACGCTATCATCCCCGCCGTCAATGAGGCCATCGCCGGCGCCCGGGCGGCCGGCGCCTGCGTCGCCTACACGCAGGACTGGCATCCCCCCGACACACCCCACTTCGCCAAGGACGGCGGCATCTGGCCGGTCCACTGCGTGCGGGACACCTGGGGCGCCGAGTTCTACCCCGACCTCCGCGTCGCCGGCGAGGTCGTGCGCAAGGGAACTGGCGGCGAGGACGGCTACTCCGGCTTCACCGTCCGCGACCCCGCCAGCGGCGATCCCTCCGATACGCTCCTCGACTCCTTCCTCCGTGACCGCGGCATCACGACCGTCGTCGTCGCCGGCCTTGCCACCGACTACTGCGTCCGCGACACCGCTCTCGACGCCGTCGCTAGGGGATTCGCCGCCTTCGTCCTCATCGATGCCGTCCGCGCGGTCGACCTCCAGCCGGGTGACGGCGCCCGTGCCCTCGAGGCGATGCGCCGCGCCGGCGTGCGTTCCGCCTTGGCCTCCCCGTGACGACTGAGGACCGCCTCCGCCGCTGGCTCGCAAGCGAGCACGGCATCGCCGAACCTCGCCGCCTCGCCCGCGAGGACGACGACCATTTGCTCGTCTCGAAGTTCCCGCCCGGCTTCATCGCCCGCGTCGGCGAGACCGTGGAACGCCTCGATCTCCTCGTCGATCCCGACCCACTTGCCGCCGCCACCGCCGACCGCGCCCGGCGCCACCCGCGCGAGGCGCGCGTCGAGGGCTGGCGCGCCGCCGCCTGCGACCTCGTCCGCGAGCGCGCGGCCGATCGGGGCCTGACCGACGAGGACGCCGAGCTCGTGACAGCCGGCATCGAGTCCGTCGCGGCGCTCATGCACGCCGTCCTCTGGAGCGAGCCCCTCGCCGGCGACCCCTACGAGCCCGCCGAGGCCGAGCGCGACGCCTGGCGGGACGCCCTCGTCCGCACCGAAGGCGCGGGCGACATCTTCACGCGCCACTACGGCGCCTTCGAGGGACGCGCCGTTGTCGCCCACTGTCCGGGAGCGCCCTACGCCCGCGCCCTCCTCGAGTCCGCCTGGCGCGCCTGCACGGGCACGCCCCCGCCCGCCTAGCGCGGCGCCAGCGCCCTGATCGTTTCCAGCATCGCCTCCTGCTTGCTCGCCACCCCTCCCGCCGCGATCGGGTACAGGAACGCCTCGTCGAGCCCCGCCCCCACCAGCTCCGCCGCCAGCTCGCGGCACTCCTCCGCGCTCTGCCCCACCACCGCATGCGCCCGCACGAACCCTTCCGAGATGCCCTCAATCGCCTCCGTGCGCTCCCGCGCCAGCCAGCGCCGCTCGAATGTCTCGCAGTCCTCCTCGAATCCGTCCTCGATGAAGATCTTCCGGTACACCGGCGCCATCAGGTAGGCGAGCAGCTCGTTCTTGATCGGCTCCGAGGCCTGCTCGTACGACTCGTCAATAACCGTCCGCAGGAACGCCACGATGCGCACCTCCTCCCGCTTCCGCCCAGCCTTCGCGATGCCCCGCTCGACTGCCCGTACCGATCGCTCGATCACGGTCGCCGTCGGGTAGTTCAGGATGACGCCGTCAGCGATCTCCCCCGCCAGCTCCAGCATCTTCTCGCCCAGCGCCCCGATGTACACGGGAATAGCGGGCTCCGCCGCGTCCATCGCCGGTGCTCGCGTCTGGTACAGCCCCTCGTGCCGCAGCCGCTCCCCCGACGTTAGCCGCCGGAACACGTCGACGTATTCCCGCATCCGCGAGACAGGCTTGTCCCAGGGCAGCCCGTGCCAGCTCGACACGATCACCGGCGTGCTGACCCCGAATCCCGCCGAGACCCGCCCCCCGCTCAGGTCCTGCAGCGACCAGAACGACATCGCCGCCAGGTACGGGTCGCGCAGGCCGATGGGCAGGATGCCCGTGCCCAGCCCGAAGCGCTCC
Source organism: Dehalococcoidia bacterium (assembly GCA_009841435.1). GTDB lineage: Bacteria > Chloroflexota > Dehalococcoidia > Tepidiformales > Tepidiformaceae > UBA2991. The sequence continues at coordinate 5,386 of VXLW01000022.1, forward strand.
GTGCTCGCCGCCGTCGCCGCCAGCACGGTGATCGCGTCTGGCTCGTTTACCTCGGTCACCCAGCCGCCGCTGAACCCGTGGCGCTCGCCCTCCTGCGCCTGCTCAACGTGATCGCGCACGTGGTCGCCGTGCAGCACCAGTCCGGAGTAGCTCATCGCCTTCCCCCTGCGTGGGTCGCGGCATCATGCCACAGCCGGGGGCGTCCCAAGGTCAGCGGCGCCTCGCCTGGGGTTTGATGATCCCGCGCTGCATGAGCAATCGCATCACGTAGCGGGAGACCGAGATGCCCAGCATGCCCGCCACCACCAGGAAGATGACTGTCGCCGCGATCCCCGTCCCCGTCGCCACCATCCCCAGGTAGAGCCCCACGAACAGACCCGCCGAGAGCGCGATGAACACCGGCATCGTGCGCCACTTCCACTCGGGCAGGGGCGGGGGTGGCGCCTGCTGCTTCGTGGCCGCCTCGCTCCCGCCCTCCACGGGCCCCCGGATGCGCCGTCGACGCCGTCGTGAAGGACTCATGCCGTTCCCCTTGTCCGCAGGAGGGCCTCGACCGCCTCTCGATCGAACAACAGCGACCCGCCCGCCGTGCGCCGGTGCGAAACCTGCCCCGCTGCTGCCGCTTCCGCCAGCTCGTCCTCGCTCAGCCCCGTCGCCAGCGCCGCCTCCGAGAGATCCAGCACAGCTTCCAGCGTCGGCGCGACCGGTTCCGCTGGCTCCTCCAGGCAGGCGTTGCACGCGAAAACCAGCGCCAAATGCGTCTCGCTCAGGGAGACCGTGCCGCAATCACGGCCCGGCAGATCCTCCCGCTGATTCAGATGGAACAGCCGTCCGCACGCGTTGCAGTACGACTCGGTGTGGGGCTCGACGGGCTCGGTGCAGATCGAGCACGAATCGGATGAAGCGGTCTCAGTCATGGATGGACCCTGAGAATAGACAATTTCTTGACACTTTCAAACGCCCGCCGATATGATCAAGGAACCCTAACAATTGAGATGGTGGGGGCATCTTGGAGAGCACGGCCACCGTGGTCCAGTCGCCCCCGCGCAGTGGCGACCTGGCGGAGAGGCTTGGCATCAAGCCCCTTCCCGATGATCTCCTCTGCGAGGCTCTCACCCACGCCTCCTATCCCAACGAGAGTTCTTCGCAGGCGACGCCCAACGAACGCCTCGAATTCCTTGGTGATTCCATCCTCGGCATGGTCGTCGCGAACGAGCTCTTCCGCGCCTATCCCGAGGCCGCCGAGGGTGAGCTCACCCGCATGCGCGCGGAGATCGTTCGCGGCAGCACCCTCGCCAAGGCCGCCCGCCGCCTCGACCTCGGCGGCTACCTGATCCTCGGTCGTGGCGAGGAGGCCGCCGGCGGTCGTGACCGTGAGCGCAACCTCGCCGGTGCCTTCGAGGCGGTCGTTGGGGCGGTCTACCGCGCCCACGGGCTCACGGTCGCCCGCGCCCTTGCCCTCCGACTCCTCAAACCCGAGATCGACCGCATGCGCGACGGTGGCCCGTCCCTCGACCCCAAGTCCGCGCTCCAGCACCTCGTGCAGGCGCGCTGGCATCAGCCTCCGGACTATGTCACTGTCGCGGAGCAGGCCGAGGAGGAGGGGCGTCGATTCGTGGTGGAGGTTCGTGTCTCCGGCGAGATGCTTGGCCGCGGAAGCGGGTCAAGCAAGCGCGCAGCCCAGCACGAAGCTGCCCGCCAGGCCCACGCCGCGCTCTCAGTCGATGCCGCCACCAGCGTCCCCGTGGGGGCCTGAGCCGTGTACGTCAAGCGCCTCACCGTCCAGGGTTTCAAGAGCTTCGCGCAGGAGACCACCTTCGAATTCGGCTCTGGCGTCACCGCCATCATCGGTCCCAACGGCTCCGGCAAGAGCAATGTCGCCGATGCCGTCCGCTGGGTCCTCGGCGAGCAGGGCTTGCGTCTCCTCCGCGCCCGCAAGCAGGAAGACGTCATCTTCTCCGGCGCCGGCGACCGCCCTCCCCTCGGCATGGCCGAGGTCACCCTCACCCTCGACAACAGCGACGGCTGGCTCCCCCTCGACTACAGCGAGATCCAGATCGGTCGCCGCGCCTATCGTGACGGCGACACCGAGTACCTCCTGAACGGCTCCCGCATTCGCCTGCGCGACCTCAACGACCTCCTCCAGAAGGCCAACGTCGGCCAGAACAGCTACGCCATCATGGGCCAGGGCATGGTGGATGAGGTGCTCAGCCTCTCCCCGCAGGAACGCCGCTCGCTCATCGACGAGGCCGCCGACGTCAAGCCCTTCCGCACGAAGATCGCCGATGCTCACAACCGGCTCGAGAGCACGCGCGAGAACATGGCGAAGGTCCAGATCGTCATCGATGAGCTGGAGCCCCGCCTCCGTCTCCTCCGCCGGCAGGCCAACCGCGCCAGCGAGCATCGCGACCTCTCCGCCCGCCTCGCAACGCTCCTCCGCCGCCTCTACTCCGCCCGCTGGAGCGAGACCCGCACCGCCATCGCCCGCGCCCAGGCCGAGCTCGACCAGCGCGGCGCCGAGGACGAGAACGCCGAGTCGCGCGTCACCACGATCGAGGAGCAACTCCAGGCCCTCGGCGAGGAGATCGGCAGGCGCCGCGAGGCGGTCGCACGCCGGGACGGCGCCCGCGACGACCTCGAAGGCCGCGTCCGCTCCCTTGAGCACGCCCTCATCCTCGACCGCGAACGCCACAGCATGACCACTACCCGGCACGGCGAAATCCGCACCGAGGTCGAAGCGCTCGAAGGCGAGAAGGCCACGCTCGCCGCCGCTGACCTCGAAAGCGGGCGCCGGGGCATGGAGCTGACCGACGAGATCGAAGCCCTCCGTGCGACCCTCGAGCGCGCCCGCGAAGCCCTCACCGTTGCCCAGCGGGAGGACTCGGCTCTCCACCGCCGGGCCGAGGAGCTTCGCGGCCAGCTGTCCGCCCTCGAAGAACGCATCCGCGAGCAGGGCGCCGCCGCAGAGCGCGCCGTTCGCGGCCCTACCGAGGGCCCCGAAGCAGAAGGCCTCAACGAGCGTCGCAGACAGCTCCTCCTGGACTTCGTCGCCTATCGCCGCCAGCGTGCGCAGCTGAGCGAGCGTGCCGCCGCCGCTGAGTCGAGTCTCCAGGAGGCTCGCGAGGCAGCCGCCGGCGCCCGCGACCGGCTCGCCCGCGTCCAGCACGAGTTGCGTGAGCTCGAAGAGGCCGGGAAGGGACCCCTCCGCCAGCTGGACCATCTCCAGGGGCGCCTCGAAGTGCTCAAACGAGTCCAGGCCGAGAGCGAGGGCATCGCCACCGGCACTCGTAACGCCCTCATCATGGGTCAGGTGCTCATCGAGAATGTGAAGCCGGGCAGCCTCGGCGAAGCGCCCGAGGTGACCGGCGTCGTCGGCCTCTTCTCCCGCCACCTCCGCGTTCCCGCCGGTCTTGAGGCTGCAATCAATGCCGCCCTCGAAAACCACCTCCACGCCATCATCGTCGAGCACGAAGCCGAGGCGCTTCAGGCCATCGAGCTCCTGCGCGAAGGCGCCCGCGGACGCGCCCAGTTCCTCCCCCTCGATGGCCTGCGCAAGGTCTACCCGCTGAACCTCCAGAAGGAGCGCGGCGTCGTCGGCGTCGCCTCCCGCCTCGTCCGCTGCGAGGCGCGCTTCCGCGACCTAGTCGATACGCTCCTCGGCCGCATCATCGTCGTCGAGGACATGCGCGTCGCCAGGCGCATGCTGACCCGCGGCCTCGGTGCCGTCGTCACCCTTGACGGCGTCTTCCTCGACCCCTCGGGTGTTATCACCGGCGGCCTCGCCTCCGACTCCGAGAGCCCCTTCAGCTTCACCCGCCAGCGAGAGATCGATGAGCTGCCCGGTCAGATCGCCGACCTTGAGGAGGTCGTCAAGGCCAACCGCGACCAGGTCGAAAGCGCTCGCGAGACCGTCGATCGCCTTTCTCGCCTCGTCGGGGAGAGTGACCAGGCCCACGAGGAGAGCCGTACCGCCCTCGATGACGCCCTGCGCGCCCGAGAGCGGGAACGGGACCGCCTCCACCGCATCCGGCGCGAGATGACCCATGTCATTGCCCGCCGCCGCGAGCTCGCCGGCAGCTTCGTCGACGAGCAGGCCGCCCAGGAGGCGCGCGCCCTGCTCGCCCAGCTCACCGCTCGCCGCGAGGAGCTGGACGCCGAGCTCGAGTCCCTTGCCCCCGACCTCGAAGCCGCCCCGGCCCGTGCCGAGGAAGCGGTCGAGGAGGTCTCCGGGGCCAGCGCCCGGCTCGCCTCCGCCGAAGGCGAGGCCAAAGCCCACGCGCTTACCCGCGAGCAGCAGAAGCGCGCCATCGAGCGCCTCTCATCCCAGATTGCGCAGCGCATCCTCCGCGCCCAGAACCTTGAGCTCGAGGCCGGCAACTTCGCCGAGGCTATCGAGCGCCAGACCGAGGAGCTTGAGCAGCTCCGGCTCGAGCAGGAGAACTCCACCGACGACAGCGCCCCCGACCGCGACGAACTGCTACGCCTTGAGACACACGAGCGCTCCGTCCAGGCAGAGTACGGCGAAGCGCAGACCGCTCTCCTCGAGTCTCGCCGCCGCCACCTGGACCTCGAAGCCGCCCTCGATCGCGCTCGCGAACGACTCGAAACGCTGCGCACCGAGATGTCCCGCGAGGGCCTTACCCCCGGCGGTGGGCTCGACGCCCCTGCCTCGGCCGACGACGCTCCCGACCTCGACGCCACCGAGCGCGAGATCGAGGAGGTGCGGGCCGCTATCCGCAAGCTCGGGCCCATCAACCAGGAGGCGCCCGACGACTTTCGCGAGAGCGAGGAGCGCCACGCCTTCCTCACCGAGCAAGTCCAGGACCTCACCGATGCCGAGGCCCAGCTCCAGAGCGCCATCGTCGAGCTTAATGGCGAGATACGGACCCGCTTCCGCTCCACCTTCGCCGAGGTCGACTCCGCCTTCGGCAACTACTTCACGGCCTTCTTCGGCGGAGGCGCTGCTCGCCTGAAGCTGCTCGATCCCGACGACATCATCGATTCCGGCATCGAGATCGAGGCCCAGCCCCCGGGCAAGCGCCTCAGCACCCTCAGCCTCCTCTCCGGCGGCGAGCGCTCGCTCACGGCCGTGGCCCTGCTCTTCTCCCTCCTCTCCGTGAACCCCGCGCCCTTCTGCGTGCTCGACGAGGTCGATGCGGCCCTCGACGAGGCGAACGTCGGCCGCTTCGTCGCCGAGCTCGCGCGTCTTGCCGATCGCACCCAGTTCCTCATCGTGACCCACAACCGCCGCACTATTGAGTCCACCGACGCCATCTACGGGGTCTCGATGGGCCCCGGCGGCGTCTCCAGCACGCTCTCCCTTCGCCTCTCAGACCTCCCCGGGGGCGCACCCCCGCCGGACGAGACTCAGGAAGAGGAGGCCTCGGATGGCGAAGCCGGTGAGGCCGCTCCTCCCGAGTCACGGGCGGCTGTGGAGGCGGGGAGCCGCTAGCACCCGTCCGGGGCCTTGGGGGAGAATCCGGGGCGGCGCCGCGCTGGCGATCGGGGAGGGGCGATGCGATTCTGGCGAAGACGGCAGGATCCCGACGGCTCCCCGTCCTCGGACGACGCTGCCTTTACCCCCGAGCAGGTCGAGGAGATCGAGGCCCAGTCGGGGCGCGCCCTCGCTCGCAGCCGCTCCGGGCTCCTCGGGCAGATCGGCCGCCTCTTCGACCGTCCCGACTTCGACGACGACCTCTGGGAGGAGCTCGAGGAGATCCTGATCGCCGCCGACACCGGCATCGCGACCACCGAGCACATCCTCGAGAACGTTCGCGAGCAGGTCCGTGAGACCCGCGCCACCACCTCCGCCCAGGTCCGTGACATCCTCCGCGCGGAGCTCATCGCCATCCTCGACGCCCCCGCCGGCGACCCGCCTCGCTGGGACGCTCCCTTCCCCGACCTGCTGGTCATCCTCGTCGTCGGCGTCAACGGCGCCGGCAAGACCACCTCCATCGCCAAGCTCGCGTCCGCTCTCAACGACGGGGGCTACACCCCCATCCTCGCTGCCGCCGATACCTTCCGCGCCGCCGCCATCGACCAGCTCCGCACCTGGGGCGAACGCCTCGACGTGCGCGTCGTCGCTCATCAGCCCGGCGGCGATCCCGGCGCCGTCGTCTTCGACACGCTCTCCGCCGCCGAAGCCGATGGCGCCGCCGTCGCCATCATCGATACCGCCGGCCGGCTGCACACCAAGTCGAACCTGATGGGGGAACTGAAGAAGGTCACCCGGGTCATTCAGCGCCGCCATCCCGACGCCCCCCACGAAACCCTCCTCGTCCTCGATGCCACGACCGGCCAGAACGGCCTTCTTCAGGCCCGCGCCTTCACTGAGGCCGTTGGGGTGACCGGCCTCGTTCTCGCCAAGCTCGACGGCACCGCCCGTGGCGGAATTGTCTTCGCCATCGCCAGCGACCTCGGCGTTCCCGTGCGGCTCATCGGCACCGGCGAGGGTCTGGGCGACCTCGCCCCCTTCGATGCCGAGACCTTCGTCGACGCCCTCCTTGCGTGAGGCTCCCCCATGACTGAGGCCCTGGCCTTCTGGGGTGTCGCCATCGTCATCGCGGCGCTGGCGTTGCCCCTCGCCTTCCGCCTCTTCGCTCGCTACCCCGATGCCGGTGCGGGCCTCTCTTTCACCCTCGGACTCACCCTCATCTCCACCGGTTACTTCCTCCTCCGGGTCGTGGGGGCCCTCCCCGCGGGGCGAGGCGGCTTCATCTTCGCGATCGCCCTCTTCGCCGTCGCCATGGTCGTGCTCGCCGTCCGCGACCGCCGCTTCCTCCCTACCCTTCGCCGCTCCCTCCGCGGCATCACCGTCGCCGCGGTGCTCTTCTCCGTGCTCTTCTTCGGCTACGCCTTCGTCCGGGCGCACTCGCCCGACATCGCGCATACCGAGCAGCCGATGGACTTCCTCTACCTCAACGCCATGCTGGTCTCGCCCGACTACCCCCCGCACGACCCCTGGTTTGCGGGCGAGAACGCCAGTTACTACTACGGCGGCTACCTCCAGGCCGCCGTGCTCACAGGCGCCTCCGATGTCTGGCCTGCGACCGGCTTCAACCTCTCCCTCGCGGCTGTCTTCGCCAGCGCCGGTGTTGCCGCCGCGTCCCTCTGTGCCGCGCTCGCGCGCTGGCTCCTCGGCGCCCGCGCCCGGCGCTGGATTCCCGTGGCCGCGGCCGGAGGCGTGCTTCTACTGGTCTTCGCCGGCCCCCTCGCGAGCATCTTCGAGCTCGCCTCCGCGCACGGCGCCTCCTCTGAGGGCGTCTACACCGCCTTCGGTGTGGAGGGCCTCGTCCGCTGCGGCGTCGGCGCTGGCGACTCCTGTATCGGGCAGCCCCTTGACCCGAGCGAACGCTGGTTCCCGACCGACCACTGGGCCTGGTGGCGGATGTCCCGAATGTCCTACTGGGGCCCCCAGCCCGGCTACACCGACGTCATCACGGAGGTGCCCTTCTTCAGCTTCCTTCTCGGCGACCTCCACCCCCATGTGATGGCCATCCCCGGGATCATCCTCGCACTCGCCCTCAGCGCCGCTCTCTGGCGGGGACGCGGGCCCCTCTCCTGGCGCGAGCACCGGCGCCGCCCCCTGTGGCTCCTCATCGTGACGCTGGTCTTCGGCAGTCTCGCATTCGTAAACACCTGGGACGTCATCACCTTCTCGACGGTCCTCTTCGCCGCTGTGCTTGCCAGGAACCTCCGCACCAACGCGCCCGCCCCCGCGATCACGGGCGCCTTCTCGTACCTCGCCGTCCCCGCTCTCCTCGCCCTCGCTGCCTACTCTCCCTGGATCGTCGATCTCAGCAGCGGTTCCGTGGGAGGCCTCTATGCCTACAGCGATTCGGGCACCCGCATCCGCCATGTCCTCCTCTTCTGGGGCACGATCGTCGTCCTCAGCCTTCCCGTGATCGCCTGGGCCCTGCCCCGCCCGGGTCTCCCCATCCGCCTCCGGCAACTGGCCGTGGCGTTCCTCCTACCTGCCCTGCCGTTCCTACTCTGGATCATTCTCGCCGGCGCCGGCCGTGCCGCCGGCATCTTCTCCGAGGAGGCCGGGCTCGGCGACGCCTTCTCCAGCCGCGGGGCGGGTGGATGGCTCACGCTGGCCTTCTACGCCGCCGTCCTCTGGCTGCTTGCCTTCGCCACCGTCAGGCTTGCCGGACGACGCCACTCGGGCGCGCCCGTCGCCGGCCTCGCCACCCTCGGCCTTCTCCTCTTGTATGGGACGGAGCTGCTGTTCATCCGCGATGCCCTCTTCTTCGTCCCGCGACATAACACGGTCTTCAAGCTCTCCTATCAGGCCTGGATCGTCCTCTCCATCGCCTCCCCGGTCGTGTTCGTCGCCGCCCTCCGTTTCGTTGCTCCCCGGCCCCGGTTGTTCCTTGCTGCCCCGGCCACACTGCTGCTCGCCGGCTCGCTCGTCTTTGCCGTGACGATGATGCCCAACCGCACCGATGGCTTCCGCGAGGCCGTCAGCCTCGACGGCCTCCACTTCGTCGACTTCTATCACCCCGACGAGTACGCCCTCATCGAGTGGCTCGCCGAGAACGTCGAGCCCGACGCCGTCGTCGTGGAGGCGTCCGGGCGCGTCTGGAGAGTCGGCGACGAGGGTCAGGCCCTCCTCGAGGACCCCGGTGGCTATGGGTCGTTTGGCCGCGTGGGCTTCCGCACTGGCCTCCAGGTGCCCGTAGGCTGGCCCGGCCACGAGCGCACCTGGCGCGGGAAGGAGGTCGGCCCCGAGGTGGATCGCCGCCGTGATCTCGTCGATGCCGTCTACACCGCCTCGGGCCCCGAAGAGGTAGTCCGCGCCCTTGAGGAGCTTGGGGCTACCTACGTCGTCGTCGGGCGTGAGGAGCGGGAGCGCTACCGGGGCGGCCTCATCCCCGCGTTCGAGACGTTCCTCGACACGGTCTTCGCGAAGGGTGAGGTGAGGGTGTACCGCGCGCCCACGCTCGAGGAGGTGCCGACGCGATGACCTCCCCGCCCGCTCCTCCCCGCCTCCCCACCGTCTCCGTCGCAGCCATTGCCTGGGTACTCGTCGTGGCGCTCTTCATCCTGCTGCGCGTCGGGCTGGTCTGGAGAGCCCCCGTCGGTGGCGCTGAGCTCGCGCATCTCTCCGGCGCCTGGCAGGCGCGCATCGGCGTCGAAGACGACCGCTACGTTCCAACCCTCTACCAGGCCGTGACCGCCCTCACCCTGGGCTGGACCGAGTCCGAGCAACCCGCGAGAGCAATCGCCCTTGCCGGAGCCCTCACGATCCCCCTGGCGCTCTTCATGCTCCGGCGGCAGCTCGGCGAAGGCGGCGCCCTTCTCGCCCTCCTCCTCTTCGCCCTCGACCCTGCCGGCATCGTCCTCGGGGTGACCGCCACAGCCGCTGCCTGGGATGCCGCTATTGCCCTCTGGCTCGTCGTCGCCCTCGTCGCCGGCCGGCCACCACCGTGGAGCTGGCTGCCCATTGCGTTCCTCGTAGCGACCGCCGGACCGCTGTCCCTCACCGTCGTACTCGCGGCGACGGTGAGCGCCGCCCTGCACCGCCTCCGGCCCACCCGCGAAACGTTCCTCTGGGGAGCCGCCGGAACGGCTCTGGGCCTGCTCCTGACAAGTCTCCAGTTCGGCGTCGATGTCGACGGCCTCCGCATCGCCGCCTTCTCGCTCTTCGTCGCCGGTTTCGACGAATCCTGGTCGACCCTCACCGTCGCCGAGCTCGCCGCCCTCTACGGGCTGCCCCTCCTCGTCGGCGGCGCGGCCGCTGTCGCCTGGCTGGCCGTCCGGCTCCGCGACGAAGGTCGGTCCCCCACCCCCATGGAGGCTCTCTCGCTCGGTGTGGCTGGGATCGCCATGGTCTGGTTCCTTGCGGCCCTGCCTACGCATTCACCCTTCCCTCTCGCCGCCGCCACCTTCGTCTCCTGCCTGCTCCTGGGCCCAGCCCTTGCCCGCCTGGCCGGCCGGCTGATGGCGATCACCTGGCGCCGGGAGAGCTGGCTCCTGCTGCTCGCTCTCGCCCTCGTGGCCATCGCCTGCTTCGTCCTCAGCGACTGGGCCCGACAGGGACACGTCGGCGGCGCCTTCGGACGCGCGCTTCTTGTCGTGGCGGGCATCGGCGCCGTCACGGTTCTCACCCTCCTGGCGACCTATCGTGAGTCATGGCCGCTGACGCTCCTGGCCCCCGTCGCGGTCGGCGGAGTCCTTCTCCTGGCAGGCTCAAATGGCATCGCCCTGAGCGCTGCGGGTGAGCCTCTCCCCGGGCCGGCCAGCCCTTCCTCCGCCCGCGCCATCCGCGATGTCGCCCTCTCGGCGAACACCTCCGGGGGTTCCATCGTCGTCCACGAACGCTACCGCGAAGCCCTTACCTGGCCCTTCCGCGACTCGGGTACCCTCGTGCTCGCGAGCAGGGTGCCGGCCGGGGCCGGAGTTGTCGTCTGGCCCGCCGATGCTCCCCCGCCCGAGGGGTTTGTTGCCCTCGACGGTCGCTGGGTGCTTCAGCGCGCAATCGACGGCCCGGACGGCTTCCTCGCGTTCGTCCACTGGTTCGCCGAGCGGAACAGCCTCGATCAGCGGCTGGAGATCGTGGCCGTCTACGTGAGGGCGCCATGACTACCCGTCCCACATCCCCCACCGAAGGGAATGCCTTCGACCGCCTGCTGGCTCGCCGTATCGAGTTGGACTGGGTCGTGGTCGCCTACGTCCTCGTCTTCGCCGCCGCCTTTGCCCTGCGCTTCTGGGATCTTGGCGCCCGCGCCCTCCACCACGACGAGAGCATCCACGCCAAGTGGGCCTGGGACTTCGCCCAGGGTTCCTACACCCACAGCCCCGTCTTCCACGGCCCCCTGCTTTACCTCGTGCAGGGCTTCACCTTCATTGTCTTCACCGCTACCGACTACACCGCCCGCATCTCGCCCGCCCTCTTCGGCATGGCCGTCGTCGCTGCCCCCTTCGCTCTCAGGCGCTGGCTCGGCTCCACGGGAGTGTTCGCGGCGGTTACCTTCCTCGCCTTCTCCCCCACGCTCGTCTACTACAGCCGCTTCCTGCGGATGGACATTTTCCTGGCCTTCCTCTTGCTCGTCCTGGTGGCGGCCATGTGGAAATACCTCCACGACGGCCGAACGCGCTGGCTCATCATCTTCGCCGCGACCCTCGCCCTCGCCTACAGCACCAAGGAGGCGGCCTTCCTCTTCGTCGCCTTCCTCCTCCTGTACCTGAACGGCCAGCTGGCGCTCGACCTTACCCGGCAGCCCACGGACGAGTCAGGCGCCGGGCCAACCTGGGCTCGCTTCTTCCGGGCCGCCGCGCTCTACCCCTTCGCCTGGGTCATCGCCGCCCTCTGGCCCCTCCTCCGCGAGGCTGGCGCACGGCGTCGGCTCCCTCGGGCCGGAGATCTGGTCGTCCTTACCGGCACGCTCACCCTTCCCTTCCTGGTCCCCTTCGCCAAGCCCCTCCTTGAGGCCTTCTCGTCCGGCCCGCTCGACTTTCCCGAGATCTGCGCCGCCGCCTCAACGCGTGACATAGCCGCGCTGGCGACCGGTTTCGCCGTCGCCTGCGCGATCGCAGCCGTCGCTGGCCTCCTCTGGCGCCCGCGCACCTGGTTGGTCGCCGCGGGGGTCGCCGTCTTCATCTACCTGACCCTCGTCACCAGCCTCTGGACGAACCTCGATGGGTTCTGCACCGGCCTCTGGGGCTCCATCGATCACTGGCAGGCCCAGCACGACTACCGCCGCGGGATGCAGCCCTGGTTCTACTACCTGATGGTCATGCCCGCCTACGAGTTCCTCCCCCTCCTGCTGGCGCTCGTTGGCGGGGCCTGGGCCCTCGTGAAAGGCTCCCCCTTCGCCCGATTTCTCGTGCTCTGGTTCCTCACCCTCTTCGCCGCCCTTTCCTTCGCCGGCGAGAAGATGCCGTGGCTCAACACGCACCTCGCCGTCCCCGCCGCCCTTATCGCCGCCTGGACCATCCAGCGCGCCTGGGAACACTGGCGTGCCCCTCCGCTCGATGCCCGCGCGCTGCTCACCATCGCTTTCGCCCTCGCGACTGCCGCCCTCACCCTGGTGGTCTTTGTCCTCGACTGGGGGCCCCCGCTCGCCGTGCGCGTTACGTGGGGCGCCGTCGCCCTTCTCGTCACCATCGTCACGACCGGCTTCGTCGTCTCGAAACTTGGGCGTCGCACGCTGCCCATGCTAGTCGCCCTCATCGTCGTCGCCTCGCTGGCCTTCTTCTCCATTCACACCATGATCGAGGTCACATTTGAGCGCGGCGATGTCCCCAAGGACATGCTCATCTACACCCAGAGCTCCCCCGAGATCACCCGCATGGCCGATGAGATCGATGCCCTCGCCGAGGCCACGGGAAAGGGCGCCGATCTGCGAATCGCCATCGACTCCCGCACGTCGTTCGCCTGGCCCTGGGTCTGGTACCTGCGTGACTACGACAACGTCGTCTTCAGCGACATGGAGTCCGGGCTCCCCCAGGGAGAGTTCGACGTAGTCCTCGTCAACGCCACCAACGCTGCCATCGTCTCGCAGGACCTCGTCTCCCGCGGTGTCACGGCCTTCGCCCCCCCGACCCGCTACCCGCACCGCTGGTGGTTCCCCGAGACCTACAAGAGCGCTCTGACGGCAGGGCCCTTCGAAGGCGAGGCCTGGCGCCAGATCGGTAGCGGCATCTTCAAGGGAACCTGGGCGAGAGATGCCTTCTCCTACTGGCGCGACCACGATCCTCGCGTTGAGCTTGGGCGGGTTGAGGGGATTGCCTACTTCCCCCTCGACTTCGACCGGGGAACCGGTCAGCTTGCGACTCAGACCCTCGAACCGGCCCAGCCCGGCGTCGATGACGCGGGTCGCCCGATGTTCGGAGGACGCGGCGCTCGCCCCGGCCAGTTCTCGGCTCCCGTTGACATCGAGAGCGGCCCCGACGGCGGCCTCTACGTTGTCGACAGGGCAACCGGCATCCTGCAACGCTTCGACGCGGGTGGAAATCTCCTCGCGACCGTCGACATCCGCGCGACGTTCTTCAACGACGCCAGGCCCTGGGGCCTGGCCGTAGGGCAGGATGGCACCGTCTTCGTGGCCGATACCTTCGGCTGGCGAGTGCTCGCCTTCGATGCCGAGCTTAGCGCCCTCATCCTGAGCTTTGGCGAACCACCCCCCGGCGGTAGCGAGCCGCCTGGCCCCTACACCCTTTTCGGTCCGCGCGACATCGCCATCGACGCATCGGGCAATCTCTGGGTCACCGACACGGGGCACAACCGCATCGTGATTTACACCCGCGAGGGGGAGTACATCCGTGAGATCGGCGCTCCCTTCTCTGGAGACACGCTCGGCCGGGGCAGCGGCTCCGCCGAGTTCAGCGAGCCCGTCGGCATCGACATCGCCCCCAACGGCGAGGTCGTCATCGCCGACATGTGGAACGCGCGTGTCCAGATCCTCGACCCGTCCGGCGCCTACCTGCGCGAATTCCCCGTGTCCGGCTGGGGCGGCCTCGACCACCTCGACAAGCCCTACCTGCGCGTTCTCCGCGATGGCCGCATCGCCCTTTCTTTGCCGTCCCTCGGCCAGGTGCGCATCTACAGCGATGCGGGTGTCCTCGTCACGGTCATCGATCCCGAGGACGAACCCCTCCGTTCCCCGTACGGAATCGTGGAGACCCCCGGTGGTAAGCTCTGGATCGTGGAAGGTGGGGCCGGGAGAGTGCGCCTCTTCGCCAGCGCCGAGGCCGGGGAGCGCTGATCAGCCGTGTTCCGCTCTATCCGCTTCTGGGTTGCCGTGGCGATTGGCACGTTGCTCATCGTGCTCTTCGTGCTCGCAACGGACCTCGGTGAGATCGCTGATGCCTTCGAGGGCGCCAACTACTGGTACCTCGCCCCCGCCGTCGTCGTGCTCTTCGCCTCTTTCTGGCTCCGCTGTTATCGCTGGTCCGTGCTCATGCGCCCCGTTGTCTCCATCAGCGCGCGGCGCCTCTTCTCGTACTCGATCATCGGCTACATGGCGAATAACCTCCTCCCCGCCCGCGCAGGCGAGCTCATCCGCGCCTATGTGCTCGGTGAACGTGAGCGTGTGTCTACCATGGGCACACTCGGCGCCATCGCCGTTGAGCGCCTCTTCGATGGCTGCGTGCTCGTCCTCATGCTCCTCACCGCCGGGGCTGTCACCGGCCTCGGCGACAGCCGCCTGCAGGCCATCGCCATCGCCGCTTCCGCGCTCTTCTCTGTCGCCCTCGTCGTCTTCTATTGGCTCACCCTGCGCGAGGAGCGCGCCTACCGCCTCGCCGACTTCCTCCTCGCACGCCTCCCCCGGCGGCTCGCCGAGCGCCTGCGCCCCCACGTCAACTCGGTCATCGGCGCCCTCCGTTCGGTCCACGACTGGCGCAGCTTCCTCCTTGTCGCCTTCTTCAGCTTCCTAGGCTGGACCGTCGAGGCGGGCGCCTACGCCATCGTCGGCCTCGCCTTCAACATCGATCTCGGCTTCGCCCACTACGTCCTCCTTCTCGCTGCCGCCAACCTCGCCATCATCATCCCCACCTTCTTCGGCGGGGCCGGCCCCTTCGAGTGGGCCGCCAAGCTCGTGCTGGTCAACGCTGGGCTCGCTGGCGGCCTCGCCGCCGCCTACGCCATCGTCGCCCACGCCGTCGTCGTCGCTCCCGCCACCCTCGTCGGCCTGATCCTGCTCTGGACCTTCGGCATCCCTATCGCCCGCCTCGGACGCCTCACGAGGGTGCCCGTCGAAGAGCGCAGCGCGGTGGCCCCGTGAAGGCTGGTATCGTCGGCGCTGGCGTCGCGGGGCTCGCCGCCGCCCGCCGCCTCCAGGAGCTCGGCCACGAGGTCACCATCTTCGAAGGGCGCGATGAACCTGGCGGGCAGGTCGTCACCTTCGAGGTCGGTGGCGAGCCGATCGAGTGCTTCTACCACCACATCTTCACCAACGACACGACCGTCGTCCGCTACTTCGACGACCTCGGCCTCGGCGACCGCCTCGAGTGGATCGAGCCCCACAACGGCCACTTCGTGAAGGGTCGCGTCTATCCCTTCGTCACCCCCCTCGACCTCCTCCGCTTCGACGCCGTCAGCCTCCCCAGCCGCATCCGCCTCGGCCTCGCCAGCCTCTGGCTGAAGCGCCAGGCCGACTGGCGCGTGTACGAGGACGTCACCGCCCGCGCCTGGATGGAGCGCGCCGTCGGCAAGCAGGCCTTCGACGCCTTCTGGGGGCCTCTCCTTCGGGGAAAGTTCGCCGAGCACGCCGATGAGATCGGCATGGCCTGGCTCCACTGGAAGATCCGCCTTCGCTTCGGCTCCCGCGAGGGGCGCCTCGGCGCCAAGGAGACCCTCGGCTACCCTCGCGGCTCCTTCCGCTCGTACTACTTCGCCCTCGCCGACCACATCCGTGAGGCGGGCGGCCGCATCCACCTCAGCACCCCCGTCGAGTCGGTCGTGACCGAGCTCGGCGCCGTAACCGGCATCCGTGCCGACGGCGCCTTCCACGAGTTCGACCAGGTCCTCATGACCACCCCCAACATCATCACCAAGCGCATCGCCCCCGACCTCCCCGCCTCCTACGTCGAGATTCTCGACCGCGTCCGCTACCAGTGGGCCTCCTGCCTCGTCCTTGCCCTCGACCGCCCCCTCAGCGACGTCTACTGGCTCTCCATCGCCGACGACCTCCCCTTCGTCGCCTGCGTCGAGCACACCAACCTCGTCGGTGCGGAGCGCTACGGCGGCAATCACCTCGTCTACCTCTCCAACTACGTCGCTCCCGACCACCCCGTCCTCCAGATGGACGCCGAGGAGGCCCTCACCGCCTACGAGGACAGCATCCGCCGCATCAACCCGGCGTTCGACCGCTCCTGGGTCCGCGAGAAGTGGTTTTTCCGCGACCCCGGCGGCCAGCCCGTCATCACCACGAACTACTCCGCCTCAATCCCCTCCATGGAGACCGGCATCGGGGGTCTCTACCTCTCCAACACGACCCAGGTCTACCCCGAGGACCGCGGCCAGAACTACAGCCTCCGGCTGGGCGAACAGGCCGCGGAACTCATGGATGCCGCCGCCCGCGCGGTTGCTGGCGCGCGAGGGGCCCGCATATAGTAGTGCCGCATTTCACAAACGGGATCTCTCCATATGGCGGCTGAGCCGACCACTCGTGAGCTGCGAGAACTCGTCGCCGAATACGAGTTCGAACGCGGCCATCTTCTCCCCGCCCTCATCGAGATCCAGGAGCGATACGGCTACGTCTCGCCCGCCGCGATCGAGGTGCTCGCTCGCCAGATGCGCACGACGCCCGCCCTCGTCTACGGCGCCGTTTCCTTTTACGCCGACTTCCGCACCGAGCCCCCGCCGGAGCGCGAGATCGCCTGGTGCAGCGGCCCCGCCTGCCGCCTCCGCGGCGGTGACCGCATCCGCGAAGCCCTCCAGCACACCCTCGGCCTCCCGCTCGACAGCCAGAGCGAGGACGGCGCCTACGGACTGCGCCTCGGCCAGTGCAACGGCACCTGCAGCGAGGCGCCCCAGGTATGGGTCGATGGCGAGGTCGTTGGAGACCTCACCGTCGCCGGGGCCGTCGCCATCGCCCGCGACGTGAAGGGAGACGCATGAACGACCTCTTCACCGCAATCGCCGCCGAGGCTCGTGAGGGCTGGGAAGCTTCTCGCGCCAGCGGACGCGAGCAGGTCAACGTCTGCCTCGATACCTCCTCGCTCGCCCGTGGCGGCGCCGAGACGCTCGCCGCCCTCCAGGAAGCGGTAGCCGCGAAGGGCCTCAATGTCGATATCCAGACGACCGGCTCCTGGGGCTTCTGCTGGCTCGAACCGACCGTCTCCGTGCGCTCCGCCGCCGGAACGCGCACCGTCCTCTACCACTCCGTCACGCCCGACCGCGTCGAGGAGTTCGTGCAGGCCACCCTCGTCGAGGCCGGCGAGTTCCCCGAGCTCGCCCTCGGCGTCGTCGAAGGCGCCCCCAGCGACGCAATCGGCGCCCTTGAGGACCACCCCTTCATGCAGGGCCAGATCCGCCGTCTCATGGCCAACTGCGGCCAGATCGACCCCGAGAACATCGACCACTACCTCGCGAACGGCGGCTACGAGGGCTTCGTCAAATCCCTCGACATGGAGCCCGAAGCCATCATCGAGCTCATGCTCGAGAGCGGCCTCGGCGGGCGCGGCGGCGCCGGCTTCCCCGCCGGCCGCAAGTGGGACTTCCTCCGCAACGCCACGGCCGAACCGCGCTACCTCGTCTGCAACGCCGACGAGGGCGACCCCGGCGCCTGGGTCAACCGCATCCTCATGGAAGGCGACCCCCACCTCATCATCGAGGGCATGCTCATCGCCGCCATGGCGACGAACGCCATCGAGGGCTACATCTACATCCGCCACGAGTATCCCCTCGCCATCGAGCGCATGAACGTCGCCGTCGAGCAGGCCCGTGAGCGCGGCCTTCTCGGCGAGGATGTTCTTGGCAGCGGGAAGACCTTCGACCTTGTCGTCTTCGTTGGCGCCGGCTCCTACGTCTGCGGCGAGGAAACCGGCCTCATCAACTCCATCGACGGCTATCGCGGCATGCCCCGCATCCGCCCGCCCTTCCCCGCCCAGGCCGGCCTCTGGAACCTCCCCACCAACGTCAACAACGTCGAGACCTACGCCAACGCCCCCCTCGTCCTGCGCCACGGCGCCGAGTGGTGGTCGGGCGTCAGCGACGACGAGGCCAAGGGCACCAAGATGTTCACCATCTCCGGCGCCGTGAACCAGCCCGGCTGCGTCGAGATCCCCTTCGGCCTCAGCGTTCGCGATCTGCTCGAGAAGTACGGCGGTGGCACACCCGGCGGCGTGCCCCTGAAGGGTTATCAGCCCGGCGGCCCGCTCTCGGGCGTCCTCTCCGCGGAGGAGGCGGAACTGCCCCTCACCCTCGCCCCCTTCCGTGACCGCGGCCTCTTCCTTGGCTCCGGCGGCATCGTCTTCTTCGACGAGTCCACCAGCGTCGTCGATCTCTGCACCTACTTCCTCGGCTTCGCCGAGGACGAATCCTGTGGCCGCTGCACCACCTGCTTCCAGGGCACCCAGCGCGCCGTCGAGATCCTCCGGCGCATCGGCAACGGTGGCGGCCGGGATAGCGACCTCGACAAGTTCGAGGACCTCATCCAGACCATGACCTGGTCGAACTGTCTCCACGGTTCGTTCGCCATGACGACCGTCAAGCTCGCCCTCCGCTACTTCCGCGACGAGTTCGAGACCCTCATCCGCGAGAAGCGCGACCCCACCCGCTCTCTCCCCGGCATGATCACCTACGAGATCACCTCCCCCGGCGACCCCGCCCTCGCCGAGGCCGCAGCCATCTGCCCCACCGAGGCCATCGTCGACGCGGGCTCACGCTTCGAGATCGTCGACGAGCTCTGCATTCGCTGCGGCGCCTGCGCCGAGGTCGCCCCCAGCGCCGTCACCGTCCGCGACCGCTTCGTCTAGCTGTCGATCTCCCGCGTACACTGCCCCGATGCCCTTCGCCGACCTCGACGGCTCCCGCATCTACTACGAGCAGCACGGAAACCCCGACGGCGATCACGTCGTCTTCGTCCACGGCGCCGGCGGCAACGCCCTCTCCTGGTGGCAGCAGCTTCCCGTCTTCGGTGAGCGCTACCGTTGCACCGTCTACGACGCCCGCGGCTGGGGTCGCTCGCTCGCCCTCGGTGAACACGACCGCGGCGCCTTCGGACGCGACCTTGCCGGCCTCCTCGAACACCTCGACATCGATCGCGCTCACGTCATCGCCCAGTCCATGGGCGGACGCGCCGTCGCCGGACTCTTGCGCCTCGCCCCCGAGCGCGCCCGCTCCCTCGTGCTCTGCGGCACGAACGCCGGCGCAACCAACGACCGCGTCCGCGACCTGCAGGCCGCTCTTCGCGTCGAGCGTGGCGACGGCGGCCTCCGCGCCCATGCCCTCGCCCCCCACTTCCCCGACGCCCCCCCACACCCCCGCCGCCCGAAACACAGAGGCGTATAAAAAACATGAGGCGACGGCGCGTGTGTGGGTGGGGTTGGGGGGGGGG
>VXLW01000076.1 GCA_009841435.1 Dehalococcoidia bacterium
CCCGTTCCGGTGTCCTGACGCGTCGCGCACGGGCCGAGGGTGTTCCCGTCGCCACCAACCCTCGCCGGGCCCACTGGGGCTCCGGGGGCGCTGGTGTCGGGGGATTCGGACTCGGGGGAGCCGTCCATCTCGGCTACCGGTCCGCGAGGGCGGCGCTGGCCCGGCTGTGGCCTTCGGCCAGGGCGGCGTCGATGCCACCGGGGTCGCGGGCGCCGGCTTCGGCGAGGTCGGGACGGCCACCGCCACCGCCACCGGCGGCCGTTGCCACCTCCCGGACGATGTTGCCGGCATGCACGCCGGCCTCGACAAGGTCGGGGGTGGCGGCGACGACGAATGCGGGGCGGTCGTCGATGACGGCGGCGAGGACGAGGAGGGAGGGGGTGAGGCGGCGGCGAAGGTCGTCGGCGAGCTCCTTGAGGGCCTCGCGCGAGGCCGCCTGCACGCGGGCGACGACGAGGTGGGCGTCGCCAACCTGCTCGGCGGCGGCTGCAAGCTCGACGCCCTGGTCGGCGGCCTGGGCCCGCTGGAGGTCGGCGACCTGCGAGCGAAGGCCGGCGAGTTCCTCCTGGATGCCCTCGATGCGCGCCTCAAGGTCGGCGGGAGGGGTGGAGAGGCTTTCGGCGATGCGCTGCAGGCGAGCGTGCTGCTCGAGCAGGTAGCGCTCGGCGGAGGCGCCGGAGAGCGCCTCGATGCGGCGCGTTCCGGCGGCGACCGCCGACTCGCGCAGGATGTGCACGAGGCCAAGCTCGCCGGTCTGGCCGACGTGCGTGCCGCCACAGAGTTCGGCGCTGAAGGGTGTCCCGTCGCCACCGATCTCGACGACGCGGACCTCGGCGCCGTACTTGTCCCCGAAGAAGGCGAGCGCGCCGCCGTCGATGGCCTTCTGGTAGGTGGTCATGCGCCATTCGACGGGCCGGTTCTCGCGGATGAGGCCGTTCACGAGGGCCTCGACCTCGTCAAGGGACTCGCGGGGGGCGCTCTCGAGGTGGGTGAAGTCGAAGCGGAGGCGCTCGTCGGCGACGAGCGAGCCCTGCTGCCGGACGTGCTGACCGAGGACCGAGCGGAGGCCAGCGTGGAGGAGGTGGGTGGCAGTGTGGTTGCGGGTGACGCCGGCCCGCCAGGCCAGGTCGACCTCGGCACGGATGGCATCATCGCGGCGGAGCTCGCCCTCGATGACCTCGCCGCTGTGGACGATGGCGCCGCTCGCCGCCTGCGTGTCCTCGACCCGGAAGACGCCTCCCGCGGAGTGCAAGAGGCCACGGTCGCCGAGTTGACCGCCGCCCTCGGGGTAGAAGGGTGTCGAGTCGAGAACGACCTCCGCTTTCGTTCCGGTGGGGACGACCTCGGCGGCGGCGCCGTCGGAGAGGATAGCCACGGGCGTCGCCTCGCCGGTGACGTTGTCCCAGCCCGTAAAGGCGCTGTGGTCGCCACCGATAGCGGCCAGGTCGGGGCGGTCGCCGCCACCGAGAAGCGCGGCCGCCTCGCGGGCGCTGCGGCGCTGCCGCTCGAGGGAGGCCTCGAAGCCCTCGACATCAACGGTGAAGTCGCGGACGGCGGCGATCTCACGCGTCAGTTCGATGGGCAGGCCGAAGGTGTCGTATAAGGCGAAGGCTTCGTCGCCGGGGACTACCTGCTCGCCGGCGTGCTCGAGGCGATAGAGCAGGAATTCGAGGCGCTGGGAGGCCGCCGAGAGCGTGCGGAGGAAGCGGTCCTCTTCGCCACCGATGGCGCGGAGGATGAAGTCGCGCTCCTGCTCAAGGTGAGGGTAGGCGGGACCAAGCTTGCGGATGGAGGCCTCGACCAGACGGTGGAGGAAGGGTTCGCCCACGCCCTCGCGGCGGGCCAGGTAGACGGCGCGCCGCAGGATGCGTCGGAGGACGTAGCCGCGGCCTTCGTTGCTGGGGACGACGCCGTCGCCGACGAGCAGGGTGGCGGCGCGGGCGTGCTCGGACATGGCGCGGATGGCCCGCCCCTCGGAACTGCTGGCGCGGCCACCGAGGTAGTCGACACCGACGATGGCGGAGGCCTCCTGGAGGATGGGCAGGAAGATGTCGGTCTCGAAGATCGAGCTCTTGCCCTGCTGGATGGCGGCCACGCGCTCGAGGCCGCTGCCGGTGTCGATGTTCTTCTTCGGGAGGTCGCTGAGAGAGCCGTCCTCGTGGCGGAAGTTCTGCATGAGGACGAGGTTCCAGTATTCAAGGAAGCGCCGGCCGTCGCTGGCGGGGTCGGCGCGCTCGACGCCTCGCTCGGGGAAGTAGTCGTAGAAAATCTCGGTGTTGGGGCCGCAGGGGCCGACGGGGCCGCTGTACCAGTAGTTCTCGGACTCGTCGTAACGGTGGATGCGCTCGTGCGGGACTCCGGTGGCGCGCCAGGCCTCGTAGGCCTCGTCGTCGTCATCGTGGATGCTGACGTGGATGCGATCGGGGGGGAGCTGGTAGACGCCGGTACTGAGGTCCCAGGCCCAGGCGATGGCCTCGGCCTTGAAGTAGTCGCCGAAACTGAAGTTGCCGAGCATCTCGAAGGCGGTGCAGTGGCTAAAGTCGCCCACTTCCTCGATATCGGTGACGCGGAAGGCGCGCTGCACAGTGGTGGCGCGGCGCACGGGCGGCTCGGCCTGGCCGGTGAAGTACGGCTTGAACTGCTGCATGCCGGCGGTGGTGAAGAGGGTGGTGGGATCGCCCACGGGGACGAGGGGCCAGGGCGGAAGCTGGCGGTGATCGCGTTCCGCGAAGAAGTTCACGAACGCAGCGCGAATCTCGTCGGAACTCCGTGGGGGAGAAGGCATCGCTGCCTTCGGATGCTACGAGCGCAACCCGTCGGGTGTCGAGCGAGGGAGCGGGCTTGCTCCTTGACAACGTCTTATCGCCCACTAGCATGAGCGACGCACACCGCCAAGACGCGTATGAGCGACGATCCCGATCCCCACGAACGCAAGCCCATTCCGTTAGCAGGCTCCCCCGAGCGCGATCCGCTCTGGGCGTGTTCGCACGCGCGATGAGCGGAAGGCTGGGAGTGGTCGTGCTCGCCGGGGAGCTCAGCGAGGCCATGGTGTCGGACGTGGCCCCGGCGCTACACCGGGTGGCGGGGACGCCCGCGGCGCAATACGTGATCGACGCCGCGCGCAGGCTCGACCCGGCGACCGTGGTCGTGGTGGGAGACGAGCAGGGACAGGGGCAAGACGTGCTCAGCGGGGCGGATGCGTTCCTGGCCGGACCGCGCGAACTGTTCCACTCCCTCGGGGAGTGCGAGGCGACCCTGTTCGTGTGGGGCGATACGCCCCTGCTGGACTCCTCCTCCATGCATGCCGTCGTGAAACGGCGCGAGGAGACGCGGGCGCGGCGGGCCTACCTGACCAGCGGGGACGGTGACGACGTGGGCGTGTGCGTCGAGACCGCCTGGCTCGTGGAGCAGGACCCACGGGGGAAGAGCTTCACGGCCTGGCTGGTGGAGCGGGCGGAGTCGGACCGGAGCGCCGCCGCCACGGTCGCGGCGGGAGATGAGGCGAGCCTGCGACTCGTGAACCGCCAGGCGCTGGCGCTGGCGGAAGGGCTCGTGCGGGAGCGGATCATCGCGCGCCACCAGGGGGCGGGCGTGACCTTCCGTGACCCGTATTCGGTTTACGTGGACCGCGGCGTGAGGCTGGAGGCGGATGTCGTGGTCGAGCCGAACTGCTACCTGTACGGGGAGTCCTCGGTGGCGGCAGGGGCGGTGATCGGGCCGGGGGCGACGCTGAGGAACGCGAGCGTCGGGGCGAACAGCACGGTCCAGCACTCCGTGGTGGAGGACTCGTCGGTGGGGGCGGGGACGACGGTGGGGCCATACGCGCACGTTCGAGGGGGGGCGGCGATCGGGGACAGGTGCGAAATCCACAACTACGCGGAAATCAAGAACTCGGTCGTGGGGGATGGAGTGAAGATGCACCACTTCAGCTACCTGGGGGATGCGGACGTGGGCGAGGGGGCGAACATCGGCGCGGGGGCGGTGACGGTGAACTTCGACGGGGTCGACAAGCACCGCACGCACATCGGGGTGCGGGCGTTCGTGGGGTGCGACACGATGCTGATCGCTCCTGTCTCCGTGGGGGACGGCGCCTTCACGGCGGCGGGGGCGGTTGTGACACGGGACGTGGGTGCGGGAGCGCGGGTGGCGGGCGTGCCGGCGCGCGAGCTTCCCGCGAAGGACGAGGGGGAGGCGTAGCGATGGAGACGGGCGAGATCGTGGCCATTCTGGTGATCGCGGCGGCATCGGTGGTGCTGGCGCTGGTGGCGGGCGCGGAAACGGCGCTGGAGCGCACAAACGTCGCCCGCATCCAGGCGCTGGCGCGCCAGGGGAACGCGGCTGCGCTGCGCATCGTGGGCACCGTCGAGCGGCCGCTGGAGCCGCTGGGGCCGCTGACGACGGCGCGGATACTGGCGGCGGCGGGGGTGGTGTCGGCGTTCGCGTACATCGGGGCGGTCGAGCTGGGCACGGGAGGGGCGGCCTGGATCGGCATCGCGGGCGGCGCCTATGCGGCCCTGGTGCAGATGACGGTGGGGACGCTGGCGGCGCGGCGTCCGGAGTACTCCGTGCTGCAGCTCCACCGCGTAATCGTGGCCGCCCGCTGGGTGTTCGCGGCGCCGGCGTGGGCGCTGAGCGTGCCCGCGCGCGTGATCGCCGCGCCGCTGCAGGGTGTGGGCCCGGGGTCGCAGAACGAAGACATCCTGGCGCTGCTCGAGCGGGAGGAGGCGACCGGCGGTGTGGAGGAAGAAGAGGAGCGGATGATCCGCGGCATCATCGGGCTGGAGGACAAGACCGCGCGCGAGGTGATGGTGCCCCGCATCGACATTGTCGCGACGGAGGTCGAGGCGAGCGTGCGGGAGGCGGCGCGACTGGCGACGGAGCGCGGCTTCAGCCGCATTCCCGCCTACGGCGAGAGCATCGACGACATCGCGGGTCTCGCCTACGCGAAGGACATGCTGGACGCGATCCTCACGGGGCAGGACTCCTCGCTGCGGGCGCTGCTGCGCGAGGCGGTGTTCATCCCGGAAACGAAGCGGGCCGACCAGCTCCTGACGGAGATGCGGGCCAACCGCACGCACCTGGCGATCGTCGTCGACGAGTACGGGGGGACGGCGGGGCTGATCACGATCGAGGACCTGATCGAGGAGATCGTGGGGGAGATCGAGGACGAGTACGACGTGGCGGGTCCAGCGATGGAGCAGATCTCGGAGGACGAGGTGCTGCTCGACGCGAGCATGCCGGCGGAAGTGCTCGAGGAGCTGTTCGACTACTCGGCCGAGAGCGAGGACTTCGACACGGTCGGGGGATTCGTCATCCACGAGCTGGGGCGGCTGCCGGCGGTGGGGGACGAGGTGGCGGTGGACGGGCTGCGGCTGCGGGTGCTGAGCATGTCGGGGAGAAGGCTGCGGCGGCTGCGGGTGGCGCGGGAGCGCGCGAGCGCCTGAGGGGGCTGGCATGCTAGAGTTCCCACCGCAATGGTTGGGAACGACATAGAGAGAGCCCAGTGGGTGGCGCTGCGCCGCGCGGGACTGGGATCGGAGAGCTTCCGCAGCCTGATCGCGTACTACGGGAGCATCGCGGAGGCATGGGAGGCGCCGTCTGGGACGGTGCGGGAGGCGGGTCTGCGCACGCAATACGTGCGCGGTTTCGAGCGGGCGCGGCGGGACTTCGCGCCGGAGGAGGAGCTGGAGGCGCTCGAGCGACACGGCGTCCGGACGCTGACCTGGGAGGACGAGGCGTACCCATCGCTGCTGCAGGAGATTCCGCAGAGTCCGCCGGTGCTGTTCATCCGGGGCGAGGAGGGACCGCAGTTCGAGCAGTCGCTGGCGGTGGTGGGGACACGACGGGTGACGGCGTACGGGCGCGAGGTGTGCGAGCAGTTCTGCGGGGCGGTGGCCCGGGCCGGGGTGGCGATCGTGAGCGGCCTGGCGCGCGGCATCGACGCGATCGCGCACCGGGTGGCGGTGGACTCGGGAACGCCGACGGTTGCGGTGCTCGCGGGCGGCATCGACGGGATCTACCCGCGCGAGAACGAGGGGCTGGCGGAGCGGGTGATGGCGCATGGGTGCGTGCTCTCGGAGTACCCGCCCGGGGTGAAGACACGCTCGGACTACTTCCCGCGGCGGAACCGGATCATCTCGGGGCTGGCACGGGCAACGCTGGTGATCGAGGCGGGGGTGACGAGCGGGGCGCTGCACACGGCGCACCACGCGCTCGAGCAGAACCGCGAGGTGTTCGCGACGCCGGGGAGCGTGTTCTCTCAGCAGAGCGCCGGCACGAACCGGCTCATCCGGGAGAGCGGGGCGAAGCTGGTGGGGTCGGCGGAGGAGCTGTGCGAGGAGCTGAACCTGCTCAGCATCGGCACGCAACTGTCGCTGGGGGAGGCGGCATCGGCACCACCGGAGCCGGTGGCGGGGGCGGCCGTGGAGACGAGCACGGAAGAGGGGCGGGTGCTGCACTGGCTGGAGGAGGGGCCGCTGCACGTGGACGAGGTGGCGCGACGGGCGGAGATGCCGATCGAGACGGTGACAGGGGCGCTGCTGACGCTGGAACTGCGGGGCCTGGTGCGGCAGCAGGGGCCGCTGACGTACCTGCGAACGCGGTCATGAAGGAACTGATCAGGCGGATGCTCGATTGACACCGTACGGGGGGGAGACTATTCTTATCCGTCGGGCCTTCTTGAGGGCCCAGCGGACTTTAACAACTGGATAGCGGACGAAAGAGAACGTCTGGGAACCCGTCAAGGGAATTAACTCAGCCTTCGGGTTGAGTGCTCTTACGGAGAGTTTGATCCTGGCTCAGGACAAACGCTGGCGGCGTGTATTAGGCATGCAAGTCGAGCGAGAAGCCGGCCTTCGGGCTGGTGGAGAGCGGCGGACGGGTGAGTAACACGTGGGTAACCTGCCCTGGAGTGGGGGATAACCCGGCGAAAGCCGGGCTAATACCGCATACGACTCCCGATGAGAGATCGGGTAGTGAAAACTCCGGTGCTCCGGGAGGGGCCCGCGGCCGATTAGCTAGTTGGTGAGGTAACGGCCCACCAAGGCGACGATCGGTAGCTGGTCTGAGAGGATGGTCAGCCACACGGGGACTGAGAACGGCCCCGACTCCTACGGGAGGCAGCAGCTAAGAATCTTGCGCAATGGGCGAAAGCCTGACGCAGCAACGCCGCGTGCGGGAGGAAGGCCTTCGGGTTGTAAACCGCTTTTGCGAGGGAAGAAGTACTGACGGTACCTCGCGAATAAGTCACGGCTAACTACGTGCCAGCAGCCGCGGTAATACGTAGGTGACAAGCGTTGTCCGGATTTACTGGGCGTAAAGCGCCCGCAGGCGGCCTCGCAAGTTTCAGGTGAAATCTCCCGGCTCAACCGGGAGGGGTCCTGGAAAACTGCGAGGCTTGAGGCAGGGAGGGGAATGCGGAATTTCCGGTGTAGCGGTGAAATGCGTAGATATCGGAAGGAACACCAGCGGCGAAGGCGGCATTCTGGCCCTGTCCTGACGCTCAGGGGCGAAAGCGTGGGGAGCGAACCGGATTAGATACCCGGGTAGTCCACGCCGTAAACGATGAGTACTAGCTGTCGGGGGTGTCGACTCCTTCGGTAGCGCAGCTAACGCGTTAAGTACTCCGCCTGGGGACTACGGCCGCAAGGCTAAAACTCAAAGGAATTGACGGGGGCCCGCACAAGCAGCGGAGCGTGTGGTTTAATTCGATGGTACGCGAAGAACCTTACCCGGATTTGACATGCATGTGGTACTGATGTGAAAGCTGAGGGACCCTTCGGGGAGCATGCACAGGTGTTGCACGGCCGTCGTCAGCTCGTGCCGTGAGGTGTTGGGTTAAGTCTCGCAACGAGCGCAACCCCTGTCGTCAGTTGTACTTTTCTGACGAGACTGCCGGGAAACCCCCGGAGGAAGGAGGGGATGATGTCAGGTCAGCGTGGCCCTTACGTCCGGGGCTACACACACGCTACAATGGGTGGTCCAACGGGTCGCGAAACCGCGAGGTGGAGCTAATCCCATCAAAGCCATCCTCAGTTCGGATTGCAGGCTGAAACTCGCCTGCATGAAGCCGGAGTTGCTAGTAACCGCAGGTCAGCACTACTGCGGTGAATACGTTCCCGGGCCTTGTACACACCGCCCGTCACGTCATGAAAGTTGGCAATACCTGAAGCCGCTCGGCTAACCGCAAGGAAGCAGGTGTCGAGGGTAGGGCCAGCGATTGGGACGAAGTCGTAACAAGGTAGCCGTAGCGGAAGCTGCGGCTGGATCACCTCCTTTCTAGGGAGTACGCCCTGCCGGTAAGACACCCAGGACCCGGTGTTCCGGGTGCGGCAGGGACGATCCCAGGTCGATCGCCTCGAGTTTCGATTCGAGGTGTTCCTGAAGGCCTCCAGGCGGCCTTCTTCCGTCCGCTATTCAGCTCTTAAAGGCCGTGCCGGCCCAAGGGGGGCCATTAGCTCAGCTGGTTAGAGCGCAGTCCTGATAAGACTGAGGTCTCTGGTTCGAGTCCAGAATGGCCCACCACTCTGGCGCCGGGCGCAAGGGGCCGTAGCTCAGCTGGGAGAGCGCCGCCTTTGCAAGGCGGAAGTCGGGAGTTCGAGTCTCCTCGGCTCCACCACCTTCCCCTCGTAGGGGTTACGGCAAGAGCAGGTTTCGCACTCGGAGAGCGCCACTGGCGCTCTCCGGCGACGAAGCCGGGTACGGACCTTCACAACTGAAGAGCGATGAAACTGCGAACGGGTTCGCTGCGTTCCTTTCGGGGAGTGTGGCGGAGCCGGGAAGAGATTCATGCGTGCGAGCCTTAATTGAGGTCAAGCTACTAAGGCGCGCGGTGGATGCCTAGGCATCAGGAGCCGAAGAAGGACGTGGTAAGGCTGCGATAAGCTCCGCTCAGCTGCCAAACAAGCTCAGGCGGAGATTTCCGAATGGGGAAACCCGGCCCGGGATTACCGGGTCACTCCAGGTTGAACACATAGACCTGGCAGAGGGAACTGGGGGAACTGAAACATCTAAGTACCCCGAGGAAAAGAGATTATTCCCTAAGTAGCGGCGAGCGAACGGGGAAAAGCCCAAACCGGTTGGGTTCGCCCAGCCGGGGTTGTAGGACCTGCTGGCTTTCGGGCACGGAGTTACCAATCGCAAGCGAAGACGAACGGCACTGGAACGGCCGGCCAGAGAGGGTGAGAGCCCCGTAGGCGAATGGCTTGCGACTCCGAGCAGGCACCTGAGTACCACGGGACACGTGAAACCCTGTGGGAATCTGGGGAGACCACTTCCCAAGGCTAAATACTCCTGGTGACCGATAGTGGACAAGTACCGTGAGGGAAAGGTGAAAAGTACCCCGGGAGGGGAGTGAAAGAGATCCTGAAACCGTGTGCTTACGTGCAGTCGGAGCCCGTTACGACGGGTGACGGCGTGCCTATTGAAGAATGAGCCGGTGAGTTACGCTACGTCGCAAGGTTAAGTGACGGAGTCATGGAGCCGTAGCGAAAGCGAGTCCGAACAGGGCGATTGAGTGGCGTGGAGTAGACGCGAAACCTGGTGATCTACCCATGGGCAGCGTGAAGTCCGGGTAAAACCGGATGGAGGCGCGAACCTTCTTGTGTTGCAAAACGATTGGATGACTTGTGGGTAGCGGTGAAATGCCAAACGAACCAGGAGATAGCTCGTTCTCCCCGAAATGCATTTAGGTGCAGCCTCGGAAGTATCTCCGGCGGAGGTAGAGCTCTGGATGGGCTAGGGGGCTTACCGCCTACCAAACCCAACCAAACTGCGAATGCCGCCGGACAAAATCCGGGAGTGAGACAGTGGGGGATAAGCTTCATTGTCGAAAGGGAAACAGCCCAGACCACCAGCTAAGGTCCCAAAGTTCACGCTCAGTGTACAAGGATGTTGAATTGCAAAAACAGCCAGGAGGTTGGCTTAGAAGCAGCCACCCTTTAAAGAGTGCGTAACAGCTCACTGGTCGAGTGATTCTGCGCCGAGAATTCAACGGGGCTAAGCGTGACACCGAAGCTGTGGGTCATCCGCGTTTAGCGGATGGCGGTAGGGGAGCGTTCGTTTCAGCCGAGAAGGGGTAGCTGCGAGGCGCCCTGGAGCGGAGCGAAGTGAGAATGCCGGCATGAGTAGCGTAAGGTGCGTGAGAACCGCACCCGCCGTAAACCTAAGGTTTCCTACGGAAGGTCAGTCCGCGTAGGGTTAGTCGGGCCTAAGCCGAGGCCGAGAGGCGTAGGCGATGGACAGCTGGTTAGTATTCCAGCACCACGATGGTCGCGTTTTAACGCAGAGGGGGGACCCGGAAGGGTAGATCCCGCGGACCTAATGGATATGGTCCGTTCCTGGGCCGTAGGCGTCCGGAGGCAGGTAAATCCACCTCCGGGATAAGCTGAGGACTCGGGAGAAGTAGAGACTTTTGTCAAAGCGACGGGGTTGAGCCCAGGCCGGCGAGAAAAGCCTCGCTGCCAGTCACCAACGTGCCCGTACCGCAAACCGACACTGGTAGGTGGCGGTAAGTACCGTGAGGCGAACGGGAGAACCTTCGTTAAGGAACTCGGCAAATTGGATCCGTAACTTCGGGAGAAGGATCGCCCTCGGCTGTGAACCGGCATGCCCGGTGAGCGGTAGAGGGCCGCAGTGAGCAGGCCCAGGCGACTGTTTACCAAAACCACAGGTCTCTGCAAAAGCGAAAGCTGACGTATAGGGGCTGACGCCTGCCCAGTGCCGGAAGGTTAAGGGGAGAGGTGAGAGCTTCGAACCGAAGCCCCGGTGAACGGCGGCCGTAACTATAACGGTCCTAAGGTAGCGAAATTCCTTGTCGGGTAAGTTCCGACCCGCACGAAAGGCGTAACGATCTGGGCACTGTCTCGACGAAGGACCCGGCGAAATTGAATTGGCCGTGAAGATGCGGCCGACCCGCGGCAGGACAAAAAGACCCCGTGGAGCTTTACTGCAGCTTGGCACTGGGAGTGGGCCTTAGATGCGTAGGATAGGTGGGAGGCTAGGAAGCCGTGTTTGCGGACATGGTGGAGCCAACCTTGAAATACCACCCTTCTGTGGTTTGCTTTCTAACTCCTGATCAAGCAGGAGGACAGTGTCTGGTGGGCAGTTTGACTGGGGCGGTCGCCTCCTAAAATGTAACGGAGGCGCACAAAGGTTCCCTCAGGGTGGATGGAAATCACCTGTCGAGTGTATTGGCACAAGGGAGCTTGACTGCGAGACCTACAAGTCGAGCAGGGGCGAAAGCCGGTCAAAGTGATCCTACGGTACCGAGTGGAAGGGCCGTGGCTTAACGGATATAAGTTACCCCGGGGATAACAGGCTTATCTTGCCCAAGCGTCCATAGCGACGGCAAGGTTTGGCACCTCGATGTCGGCTCGTCGCATCCTGGGGCTGGAGTAGGTCCCAAGGGTTGGGCTGTTCGCCCATTAAAGCGGTACGCGAGCTGGGTTCAGAACGTCGTGAGACAGTTCGGTCTCTATCCGCCGTGGGCGCAGGAAGTTTGAGAGGCGTTGCCCCTAGTACGAGAGGACCGGGGTGAACGAACCGCTGGTGTGCGGGTTGTTCCGCCAGGAGCATTGCCCGGTAGCCATGTTCGGATCGGATAAGCGCTGAAAGCATCTAAGTGCGAAGCCGACCTCGAGATGAGACTTCCCATCCCTTTATGGGAGTAAGACCACAGGAAGACTACCTGTTTGATAGGCGCCAGGTGTAAGCGCGGTAACGCGTTCAGCTAAGGCGTACTAATGGTCGAGGGCTTGACCTCAATTGAGGCTCGCCATGAATCGACGCGGTTTCATCGCTCCTCAGTGCGAAGGTCCAGAAGGGCCATCGGCGCGGGGTGGAGCAGTGGTAGCTCGTCGGGCTCATAACCCGAAGGTCGGGGGTTCGAATCCCTCCCCCGCTACCAGACCACACCGAAGGGCCTCCCGATTCATCTCGGGAGGCCCTTCTGCTTGTCCGGGGGAGGTGGGGGCGCCGGCCTACTGATCGAGCAAGTCGAGGATGCGACGGCGCTCCTCGGGGCCAATGGGCTCGACCTGGGGGAGCTGGGGATCCATGGCGCGGAGGGTTTCGGCGATGATGCCGGCGACGACGAGGCGCATGTAGGGCTTGTTGTCGGCGGGGATGGCGAACCACGGCGCCCAGGGGCGGGAGGTAGCGTTGAGGGCACTCTGATAGGCATCGAGGTAGGCGTCCCAGTGCTGGCGGTCGCGCACGTCGGACATGGAGAACTTCCACTGCTTCTCGCTGCCCTCGACGCGCGAGCGAAGCCGCTTGGCCTGCTCCTTGCGGGAGACGTTGAGCCAGAATTTGAGGACGGTCGTGCCGTTGCGGGCGAGGTGGGCTTCGTGGTCGCGGATGGAGGCGAGCCGCCCTTCCCAGAGGTCGTCGAGGTTGTCGATTGCGGGCAAGCGCTGGGGCTTGAGCAGCTCGGGGTGGACGCGGACGACGAGCACCTCTTCGTAGTAGCTGCGGTTGAAGACGCCGAGGCGTCCGCGCTGGGGAAGGACCCGGTTGGTGCGCCAGAGGAAGTCGTGGTCGAGGTCGAGGGAGGATGGCTCGGCGAAAGCGGTGACCTGGAGCCCGGCGGGGTTCACGCCGCGGAAGACGGACCGGATGGTGCTGTCCTTCCCGGCGGCATCGAGGGCCTGGAAGATGAGGAGGAGGGAGCGGCTGTCTTCGACGAAGAGCCGGTACTGGAGGTCGTCGATCTCCTTGATGACCTCGCCCAACTGCCGGCGGAGCTCCTTCTTGGCGGGAGGGTCGGCGGCGGGGGCGGTGGGGTGCCCGCGCACGTCGAAGGAGCCATCGAAGGGGACGGACCAGCGGCTCTGTGGGGGCGTGAACACGAGAGCTCCTTAACTTCTACGGGGCGCAGGCCTGCTGGGTCTGCCCGGCAACCCTAGTCCTCCGCTGGCTCCGTGACCACGGGGAGGGTGACGTGGGATGGCCGGCCGCCATCGTGGAACACCTGCTGGACGGCGACGCGGACGTCCTCGGGGCCGGCGAATTCGGGCCGGACCTTCGAGTTGGCGTTGCGGCTGAAGCGGGGGAAGTTGCTGCTGCTGATCTCGAGCCGGAGGGCGTGCCCCTGCTTGAAGGTGTAGGCGACGTCCCAGAGGTCGATGGTGAGCTTCGTGGGCTGTCCGGGTTCGAGAAACTCGGCCTCCTCGAAGGAGTTGCGGAAGCGGGCGCGCAGGATGCCATCGGCGACGACGGCACAGTAGCCACCGGGTTCGACATCGACGAGCTTGCCGGTGAAGTCAGTATCGGGGGCGCTGCTGGCGATCCAGAGGTCGACCGTGATGTTGCCGGCGATGGTGAGGGGCTCGAGGAGGCGGGGCGAGGTGTAGACGAGCACATCGTCGCGGGTCTCGACCTCAGACTGATCGCGGACGCCGCCGGGACCGGTGACGGTGGCGAAGACGCGGCCGCCGATGGTGGGGACGGGGTCCTCGGGGTTGTACTGGTAGCTGTCGGGCACCTGGGGGCCGGGGGGCTCGGTCGAGAGGGCGCCGTCGCCGAGGCGGGTGTTGGCGTGGCCGCCGCTGTGGAGGTAGTAGCGAGCGGGGGTGCTGGGGGGCGGCCAGGTATCGGTCTCCTTCCACTCGTTCCTGTCGCCCATGAGGAACCAGCGGGCGCGGGGGCGGGACATGAGGGGGGTGTCCTCGCCCTTAAGCCAGTGGTCGAACCACTGGAGGAGGATGTCGCTGACGACGGCGACGCCGCTCAGGGCGCGGCCGCCGAACTCGCGGTCGCCGGCGCGGGAGAGGTTGTAGCCCATGTAGGAGTTGTGGTCCCAGGGGCCGATGATGAAGCGGTGCGTATCGCGAATGCGCTCGTCGGGGTGCTGCTGGAGACCGAGGTTGAGGCCGAGGTGCCCCTTCAGGAACTGGTCGTACCAGCCGGCGATGTGCATGACCGGCACCTGGATCAGGTCGGCGCGGGCATCGAGCTCCTTCCAGTAGTCGTCGTAGCTGTCGTGGTCGATGAACTCGTGCCAGTAGGGGAGGATGTCGCGCTCGCGCAGGACGGGGGCCTCGCTCAGGGGCATGGTGCGTAGGAAGGCGGCGCGGTCGGCGGCGCCCGCGGCCATCTGGCGGCGGAGCTCGCGCTGACGCTCGGGATCGACGCCCATCCGCATCATGGCGGGGAGGGCCCGGCCCTGGGTGTAGCCGAGGTTGAAGCTGAGCTCGAGGGCGCCGCCGCTGTAGACCCAGCCATCGTGGAGGTTGGCGGCGGTGAGGTAGGCCATGGCGGCCTCAAGGTGGGGAGGGGCGGCGGCGGCGGCCTGGAGGGTGGTGACGCCCATGTAGGAGGAGCCGTAGATCCCAACCTTGCCGTTGCTCCAGGGCTGGACGGCGGCCCACTCGATGGTGTCGTAGCCGTCGTCACGCTCGTCGCCGTAGAGGGTCATGATGCCCTCGGACTGGAAGCAGCCGCGGCAGTCCTGGACGACCACGGCGTACCCGTGCTCGGCGGCGACGACGGGGTTCACCATCTGGCTGCCGATGTTCTGGGCGACGGACTTGTCGTAGGGGATGCGGTGGACGAGGACGGGGTACTGCTCGTCGTCGTTGGGACGGTAGATGTCAGTGGCGAGGCGGACGCCATCGCGCATGGGAACCATGACATTGCGTTCGACGAGGACTTGCGCGGTCATCAGGCCTGTGTCCCTCCGTCGATGACGAGCTGGATGCCGGTGACGAAGGAGGCCTCGTCGGAGGCGAGGTAGAGGGCGCCGTAGGCGATATCGATGGGCTGGCCGAGACGTCCGATGGGGATGCGGTTGGCGATATCGAGGTGCCGCCCGTGGGTGCCTTCGCGCAGCATGGGCGTGTTGATCGACCCGGGATGGATGATGTTTACGCGGATCTTCTCGGCGGCGTACTGCAGGGCGGCGGAGCGGGTGATCAGGGCAAGGGCGGCCTTGGCCGCGGAGTAGGCCGCGCTCGAGGTAGCACCGTGCATCGCGAGGGTGGAGCCGACGTTGATGATGGATCCACCGCCGGCGCGGCGCATCTCGGGGATGGCGGCACGCATGCCGAGGAAGCCAGCCTTGCAGTTGACGTCGAAGAGGTCGTTCCAGTTCTCGGGGGTGATGTCCTCAATGCCGCCCTCGCCACGCCAGATGGCGGCGTTGTTCACGAGGACGTCGAGCTTGCCGTAGCGGTCGACGGCGTGCGCAACCGCTTCCTTCCAGCCGTCGACCTCGGTGGTATCGAGGTGGACGAATTCGGCGTTGCCGCCGGACTCCGCTATCTCGGCGGCGACCTTCGTGCCCTCTTCGACGCGTACGTCGGCGACGATGACGGAAGCGCCTTCGGCACTGAAGAGCCGAGCCTCGGCCTCACCCTGCCCGCGCGCGGAACCGGTGACGAGCGCCACCTTTCCGTCCAAGCGTCCCATGTACCCCTCCAGCCGGCTTCGGCGGGCGGTAGTCTAGCGCGATACGGGGGCCGGGACCGGCCGTCGCGACAGGAGGCCCGGGTGACGGGAGCAGGGGAGCAAGCGCGGATCTGGCTGGGTGACGAGGGAGAACTTGGCATCCCGGACCTGACGGCATCCGGCTGGGAACGGTTGTCGACGCCGGACTACGTGGTCCTCTTCCGGAAAGAAGGGGCTTCGGCGTTCGCGATCCGGGTCCGGGGGGCGGACGAGCGGGACGACGTCCCAGACCGCTGGAAGCGGGTTCACGACGTTCCGCTGGAGGCGGTCACCACGACGCCGAGGCCGTTCGAGGGGTACGAGGCCATCGAGCACGAGGCGCCGTGCGAGGAGTCGGACGTGCTGCGGACGCTTGTGGTGCGAACAGAGCGGCACCTGATCGACATCGGACAGCTCGCGGCGATCGAAAGCGACAACCGGGCGGAGTTCGAGGCATTTCTGGCGGGGACGCAGCTGAAACGGGCCGAGTAGCCGGTCGCGGGCCTAGTCGGTCTCGAGCTCGCCGAAGACCTCTGCGTTGTGCTCGCCGAGGCGGGGAGCGGGGCGGCGGAACTCGACAGGGGTGGCGGTGAAGCGGTAGCCGGCACGGGGGTAGCGGGCGGGATCGGGCGAGCCGGGGACGGGCCCCTCGACGAAGAAGTCGCGGTCGTCCCAGTGGGGGTCGTCGAGGTTCTCCTCGGGCCAGCGCACGATGCCCCAGGGGAGGTGCATGGACTGGCCGCGCCGGTACAGGGCCTCAGCGGGCTGGGTGGCGACGAAGTCCCGGATGACCTCGCCAACGTGGCGGTTTGCGGCAGCGGCATCGCCTTCACCGTCGTAGAGGGCGCGGCTGTAGACGGGATCGTGGAGGTCCTGGGCGGCATCGTGCTCGTCGAGCCACTCGAGGAGGAGGGGGTAAAGGTGTTTCCGGCGGGGGACCCCGCCACCGAGGATCTGCATGTAGTGGCCATCGCCGCTGAGGAACTGGGACGGCGGGGTGGGGGTGGGGGCGGAGTGGCGGCCGGTCTGGCGTTGGTTGATGCGGCGGCGGTACTCCCAGCTCTCGAAGGCCCCCTCGGTGGTGCAGGCGACAGCCTCATGGATGGAAACATCGATGAGCTGGCCCTTGCCCGTGAGCGTGCGCTGCAGGAGGGCGGCGACTATGCCGGCGACGGCGTA
Source organism: Dehalococcoidia bacterium (assembly GCA_009841435.1). Taxonomy (GTDB): domain Bacteria; phylum Chloroflexota; class Dehalococcoidia; order Tepidiformales; family Tepidiformaceae; genus UBA2991. The sequence goes on from VXLW01000076.1 coordinate 16,606, forward strand.
CTCGCCGGCCATCCAGAAGGAGTGCTCGCCGTCGGCGCGGATAGGGGGCAGGTCGTGGTCGTCGTAGCCGGTGCTCATGGGCGGCCCGCCGAGGGCCATGCTGACGAGGTCGGTCGTGGCCCAGTCGCGGCGGGGACCGGTGAGGCCGAAGGGTGTGATCGCGCACCACACGAGGCTGGGTGAGTCCCCCGTGAGCGTGTCGTGGCCGAGGCCGAGGGCATCGAGAGCGCCCGGGTCGGTGCTGTCGACGACGATGTCGGCTCGGGCGACCAGGGCGCGCCAGCGGGCGGCGTCTCCGGGTTCGGTGAGCGTGAGCGTGACCCCGCGCTTGTTCGTGTTGAGGTAGGCGAAGCGGAGGCTGGCGTCGGGGTCGGGGCGGTCGTCGACGAAGGGGCCGGTGTGGCGGGTGCGAGCGCCTGCGGGGGGCTCGACACGGATCAGCTCGACGCCGGCATCGGCGAGGAGCTTCCCGGCGACCTCGCCACGGTCGCCGATCTCGAGGGCTGTGAGGCCGGTGAGGGGGCCAGGCATCAGACAGCCCCCTCGGCGACGAGCTCATCGAACTCGTCCTCGCTATAGCCGAGAATCTCGGTCGCGACGTGACGGGTGTGCTCGCTCAGGAGCGGCGCGCCCCGGTCGAGGCGCCAGCGGGCCCCGGAGAAGCGCATGGGGACGCCCTCGAAGCGGTGGTCGCCCAGCTCGGGGTGAGCGGCGACGGGATAGAAGCCGCGGTCGGCGAGCTGGGGGTCGCGCTCCATGCGGTCCTCCATCGTCTGGACGACGCCTGCCGGGACGCCGCGCGCCTGGAGGGCCTCCATGAGCTCATGGGGCTCACGCTCGGGTGTACAGGAGGCAATGGCGGCGTCGAGGATGTCCTCGTTAGCGACGCGGGCTTCGTTGGTGGCGAAGCGTTCGTCGGCGGCAAGCGCAGGCAGTCCGAGCTCGGCGCAGAGGGCGCGCCAGCCCGCGTCGTTCTCCACGGCGATGGCGATCCAGCGTTCGTCGCCGGCGCAGGGATAGATGCCGTGGGGAGCGACAGCGGGGAAGCGGGAACGGTTGCCGATGCGCTCGGAGGGGCGCCCGTTGACCTGGAAATCGAGCATGTGGAGGCCCTGGATCAGCATCCCGGTCTCGACCTGCGAGAGGTCGACGTGCTGGCCCTCGCCGGTCTGGGCGCGATGGTAGAGAGCCATCAGGGCGGCGACGGCGGCGTAGTAGCCGGCGGTGTGGTCGAGGTAGGAAAAGCCCCACCCGGCGGGGGGCTCGTCGGGGAGGCCGGAGACGGCGGTGCAGCCGGACACGGCCTGGGCGGTGGGGCCCCAGGTGACGTAGGTGGTGTCGCGACCCGCGTGGCCGTAGCCGGAGACGGAGAGGTACACGATGTCGGGGCGAAGCTCGCGGAGGCGCTCATAGGGGAAGCCCATGCGGGCGAAGGCGCCGGGGCTGAAGTTCTCGACCACGAGGTCGGAGACGCTGATGAGGCGTTCGACCAGCTCGCGTCCGCGGGGGTGGCCGAGGTTTGCGGTGATGCTGAGCTTGTTGCGATTGAAGTTGTTGTGCATGCCGCGGCGGTTCGGGCCGGGCTGGCCGGGCTGGAGGCGAACCGTGTCGAGATGGTCCTCGTTCTCGACCTTGATCACCTCGGCGCCGAGGTCGGCGAGGATGCGGGTGGACTGGGGGCCGGCAACGATCCAGGAGAAGTCGCAGACGCGGATGCCCTCGAGGGGAAGGGGTGCGGCGGCGGGGTCAGCTGGCGCTGTCATGGTCGTACCCGGGCGGGGGAATGGTACGCGCTCGGGGGACGGCGCGGTTTGCCCGGCACCGGCGCGGCGCGTACGTTGACGTTCGCGAGAGCGTCAGAAGAGCCGCGCTCGCGCTGGTGGGTGGATTGGCACGAGCGACAGAGCGCGGCGCGCGGACCGGTTCCGCACGGCGGGCTGGGGGAGGCCTCAGCCTGCAAACGTTCGCAGCCTTCCAGCTGCGCGACTTCCGGCTGCTGTGGCTCAACAACTTCAGCTATGCGCTGGTCCAGGGGATCCTGCGCTTCGCCTTCCCATGGCTGCTTATCGAGACGCTGCTGGCGCGGGACTTCTTCCTGGGGGCAGTGAGCTTCGCGCTGGGCGTGCCCGTGCTCTTCCTCGCGCTGCCCGTGGGCGTGCTTTCGGACCGCTGGGACAGGCGGATGTTGATGTTCGTCAGCCAGTTCCTGGTGCTGGCCGCTTCCGTGCTGACGGCGGTGCTGATCTGGATCGGGGTGATGACGGTGCCATGGGCCATGGTGATGGCCCTGTTCGCCGGCGTGGGCATCGCGGTGGGGCAGCCGGTGCGGCAAGCGCTCATTCCCGCCGTCGTTCCGTCCGAGCGCCTGATGAACGCGATCACGCTCAACAGCCTCGGTCAGAACGTCTCGCAGATCGCGGGCCCCGCGCTCGGAGGCGCGGTCATCGCGCTCTGGGGGATCGGCGGGAGCTTCGGCCTGCAGGCGATCCTCGTCGGGGTCGGCGTGCTCTTCATCATCCCCTTGCGGATTCCCCAGCGGGCAGCGACGGCTCCGGCGGCGGCGTCCCTGGCAGGCCCTTCCCCGCTTCGCGCCATGCTGAGCGACATCTTCGAGGGCTTCCGCTTCATCACCTTCGGAAACGCGCAGATCAGGGTGCTGTTCATCCTGCTGCTCGCCTCGGCGCTCGTGATCATGGGGCCGTGGCAGACCCTGCTACCCCGCATCGGACAGGAGCAGCTCGAGCAGGGGGCGTTCTGGACGAGCATGCTGTTCGCGTTCATGGGGGTGGGAACGATCGTCAGCTCCCTCATCCTCGCGTCGATTCCGAGGATCGCGAACGCGGGCGGCTGGTTTAGCCTGACGCTGGTCATCGGCGGGAGCCTGGCGGTCGGGATCGGACTCTCGGACAGCTATCCACTCACCGTCCTGTTCATGGTCCTGAGCGGGTTCAACGCGGGGTTCTTCATGAACCTGAACCTGACGCTGATCCAGTCGCACACGCCGGGCGACGTGATGGGACGGGTGATGGCCATCTACACCCTGATGCTGCAGGGGGGGTCGCCGTTCGGCGGGTTGCTGGCGGGGCTGGGAGCGGAGTGGACGAGCGCGGGCGCATGGTTCGCGCTCTGCGGCGGGGCGGTCGCGGCGGTCGCGCTGGTATTCCTGATCACGCAACCGGGACTGCGGCGGATGCCGTCGCACCCGGAGCCACCCGCGGCGGCTCCGGCGGACGCCGGATCGGGGTAGCATCGGCCCGCGGCCACGCAGCGGAGGGTTTCCGGTGGCCATAGCGGGCGGCGAGCAGCGGACAGGTCCAAGGGGGCGGATAAGCCTCCAGACGTTCGCGGCCTTCGAGATACGCGACTTCCGCCTTCTCTGGGCGAACAACTTCAGCTACGCCCTGGTGCAGGGCATCGAGCGCTTCGCGTTCGCCTGGCTCGTGATCGATACGCTCCAGGCGGGGGACTTCTACCTCGGTCTCTCGGCCTTCGCGCTGGGCATCCCGGTGTTCTTCTTCTCGCTCCCCGCGGGGGTGCTCGCCGATCGCTGGAACCGGCGGCTGTTGCTCGTCGTGAGCCAGGTGATCGTGCTGGTGGGGGCGGTCCTGGCGGCGGTCCTGATCTGGGTCGACCTCATGACCTTGCGGGTGGCGCTGGGAATGGCGCTGTTCGTGGGGACGGGGGTGGCGGTGGGGCAGCCGGTCCGGCAGGCGCTCATTCCGGCCGTGGTACCGCCTCACCGGCTGATGAACGCCATCACGCTGAACAGCGCCGGACAGACCGTCTCACAGATGGTGGGGCCGGCGCTCGGCGGGGCCGCCATCGCGGTCGCCGGGCTGGAGGGGAACTTCGCGCTGCAGGCCATCCTGATGGGCGCGGGACTGATCTTCATCGTGCCACTCCGCATCCCCGCGCGCGCGCTCGACCCGGTGACGGCGGCAGGTTCCGGGCTGCGTGTGATGGCCACCGACATCGTCGAGGGCTTCCGCTTCATCGTGAGGAACGACAACATCCGCTCGCTCTTCGTCCTGTTGCTGGTGACCTCGCTCGTTATCAACGGGCCGTGGGTGACGTTGCTGCCGAGGGTGGCGCAGCTGCAGCTCGATGCGGACGGCCCGGCGGCGAGCTGGCTGTTCGCCTATCTCGGCATCGGGCTGACGTGCAGCTCGCTCGCCCTGGCCTCTCTACAGGGCAGCCTGCGGAATGCCGGGGGATGGTTCATCTGCGCGCTGATGACGAGCAGCACCTTCGCAATCATCATCGGGTTCTCCCACAGCTACCTGCTGACGGCGCTGCTGCTCTCGCTGACCGGCCTGAGCGCGGGAGTCTTTACGAACCTGAACCTGACGCTGATCCAGTCGTACACGCCCCAGCCGGTGATGGGGCGTGTAATGGCGATCTTCACGCTGATCATGTTGGGAGGGACGCCGCTCGGGGGCCTGTTGGGCGGTCTGGGTGCGGAATGGGTCGGGGCGGGGAGGTGGTTCTCCATCTGCGGGGTGGCGAGCGTGGCGGTAGGAGCGTTCTTCCTGCTGACGAACGCGGGGCTGCGGCGGATGCACTCGCACCCGGAGGAGGCAGTGGCCGCGCCGGCGGAGTCAGGCTCGGGGTAGCGGCCAGGGCTCTGGTGGCAGCAGGGGTGCGCCCTCCGGGAGGTTCCGCACGCGATCGAGGTCACGCTCGACCAGCGAACCAAGCGCGGGGAGGTCGATGTCCCAGGCAGGACCGGGGGCTTCACGGATGGCGTCCAGGGAGCGCTCCAGGAGGACGCGCATGCCGTGAGCGTTCCCGCGAGCGGCATGGGTGTAGCCGGCTCCGAGCTGGGCGAGTCCCTTGAACAGAGCCTCGCTTGCCGTGCCCTTGCTCTCGAGCCAGGCGGCCTCCCAGGCCTCGTGGGCGAGGAAGTAGCGGCCCGCATCGAAGTGCGCGAGCGCGATGCCATTGGCCTCGGCGGCAGAGAGGCCGTCAAGGTCGTCGACGGCGAGGCGATTGGGTGAGCCCGCGGGGAGGGGGCGCCCGAGTTCGTCGCGGGGACGCTCGGTCTTATCGGGCGGCATGCGACATTCGGATGGCAACGTTCATTGCCCCGATCGTACCGGTACGGGTGGCCATGGCGCCTTTCCCCGGAGTTGGCCCGACAGCAGCTAGGCTGGAGGCATGATCCAACAGGCGCGTCCCGCCCTTCGCGGTCAGTTTCACCTGCTGATGGCGCTGGTCTCTCCGGCTGCGCTGCTGGTACTCCTCCTCATTGCCGACAGCCCCAGGGAATACGTGGGCGGAGCGATCTTCGGCGTGTCGTTGCTACTCCTCTTCTCCACAAGCAGCGTTTATCACCTGATGGAACGAGGACAGGCGGTTCTGCAGCGGATTGACCGCTCCATGATCTTCGTGCTCATCGCGGGGACGTACACCCCGTTCTGCCTGGTGCTGCTGGGAAACGGCTGGGGCATCCCGATTCTCTCGGTTGTGTGGGGGTTGGCGGCCGTGGGCATCGCCTCGAAAGCGGTCCATCCGACGCCACCCCGGTGGTTCAACCTGGCGTTGTATCTGGGGCTGGGGTGGATCGGCCTGGTCGCGATCGCGCCGTTCGCCTCGGCGGCGTCCTCGACCGTGCTGGCGCTGTTGTTGACGGGCGGGGTTCTGTACTCACTCGGGGGCGTGGTTCACGCGCGCCGAAGGCCGGATCCGTTTCCGGGAGTGTTTGGCTACCACGAGCTATTCCACCTGCTCACTGCGCTCGCCGGCCTGACGTACTACGCGACGGCGCTCCACGCCTTCGGCTAGAGTCGCGCGACCGGCGTGCAGGCCGGGCGGAGCGGCATGACGAGCACCGAAGCGCAGCCTGAGGGCGAGCGACCGCGCAGGCTGCAGCCGTTCGCGTCGTTCGGGTACCGCAACTACCGGTGGCTGTGGGCGGCGAACGTGTGCGCGGGAGCGGTGGCAACCACACAGGGCTTCCTCATCATCTGGCTGTTCATCGAGGCACTGGACCGCGACTACAACCGTGGTGTGATCGAGCTGATGGGAGCCTTGCCGGTCCTGCTGCTGGGGCTGTTCGCAGGGGGGCTTGCGGACCGCCGTGACCGGCGCCTGTTGCTGATAGGAAGCCACGTGGCGGTCGCCCTGATGCTGCTACTGATGGTCATCCTGGCCGCAGGGGGTCTGCTGTCGTTTGGACTGACTCTCTTGCTGGTGAGCCTGGGAGCAGCGGCAGCGGTGTTTGGTCGGCCAGTGCGGCTCGCGTTGATTCCCGCCGTCGTTCCGAAGGAGCGGATCCTGAACGCCAATACCCTGGACACGTTGGGCGTGGGACTCGGAGCGATGGCGCTGATTCCCTTGACCCTGGGGCTCAGCCGAGGGTTGCCGATCGAAGTCGCGTTCGTGATCCTCGCGGCGGTTTCGGTTCTCGGTGCGCTGTTCCTGATCCCCTTGCGCCTGTCACCTCGAGGACCCGAGCAAAACGGAAGTGCCGTGGCCAGCGCGCATTCGCCGATGGTCGAGGCTAGCGGAGGCATCATGGATGGCTTCCGCTTCCTCTGGCGGACGGTCGAACTGCGGCTTCTGTTCGTGCTCCTGCTTACGGCGATGCTCATCGGACCGTGGGCGGCCCTCCATTTTGGGGCGGCAGAGGAGAGACTCGACATTACCCTGCAGCAGTGGGCCCTGCTCAGCCTCTTCCTAGGGGTCGGGACGATCGTGAGCACGATCGCCCTCGCTTTCGTTCGCCGCCTGCCCCGCGCAGGAACCTGGTATGGGGCTCTTATTGTCGCGTCCGCCCTCGCCGCCGTCGGGGTGGGGTTCTCCTCCAGCTACGGCCTAATCGGTCTCCTGATGGGCTTGTACGGTCTGGCGCTTGGAGTCCGGGGGCTCCTGCTCGTGACACTGGTCCAGTCGCACACACCGATAGCGATCATGGGCCGAGTGATGGGCATCTTCGTGGTGCTCACGGCAGCCGCGGGGTTACTAGGGCCACCGATCACTCGCGCAGGGCAGGCGCTCTTGCAGGACGACGGATGGATCGTGTTCTCCGGGATCGTGCTTATCGGGGTGGTGGCGCTGGTGCTGGCGTGGAGTCCGAAGCTGCGGCGGATGCCATCGCATCCGGGGGAGCCGGTTGCGCCGCCCGCGGAGTCGGGGGCGGGGTAGCGAGGGGGCGGCCGGCCGGGGGAGGGTCGCCGGCCCGGC
>VXLW01000025.1 GCA_009841435.1 Dehalococcoidia bacterium
CCGCCCCGGCCCCCCTCCCGGCTCCCCGTCCGGCGTTTCAGGCTGCGAACCCAGCGCGATGAGCTCCTCGCGGTCCCCCACCTCCATCTTCCGCACCGAGTTCCTGATGTGGTAGCGAATGGTCGCGATGCCGAGGTCGAGGCGTTCCGCGATCGCCTCGTCGCTCGCCCCAGTTAGCAACTCTCGAAAGACGCGCTGCTCCGCCGCGCTGAGCACCTCCTCAAGGGGCTTTCCGTCGCGCTCGCGCACCGCTACCGGCCTCCCTACCCTTCGTCCTCGCACAGGCTGGGCTCGAGGCTGCTCGGCTCCCCCGGGAGCCGCAGTACGACTTCTCCGACTGGTGTCTCGCCGACGAAGATCGGGACTGCCTCCAGGTGGTCTTCAACGAATGTTGCGTCGGGTCCATGCCACCCGAGCTCTATCCATCCATCTCCGCATTGCGATGTGAGCATGAGGACGTGAGCTCCGTCCCGAAGCTGCAGCGTGAAGGTGCCGTCTTCGTTAGTTTCCACCGAGTCGGTCCGCTGGTCCCACTCCCGGAGTGCATAGGGCGGGAACACGTCGACTCGAATTCTCCAGCCCTCGACGGGGTTGCCGTCCGGACCCAGGATGACGCCCCTCACCTCTCGCAGGGGTCCCCTGTCCGCGGGTGTCTCGACTGTTGGTGTGGGTGTCGCTGGCGATGGCTCGGGCGTGGGTGGGGGCGTCGGTGTCGGAGCCGGTGTTGGCGATGCCGTCACGGGAGGCGCCGTGGCTGCGCCGGGTGAGCCGGCCCCTGCCGCAGTCCAGCTGTCAGGATCGGCCGGGCCCTCCTCGTTCAGTATGAGGTAGGCCAGAATTCCTCCCCCGATTGCCGCGCCTCCCGCGACTGCCAGCGCAGCTCCCCCCACAGCCGTCTTCCAGAAGCCTGCAAGGAACGTGAGAGGGGCCGCCAACCGGTAGCCCTCCGCCTTCTTGGGCTGAGGCTCGCCTTGCCAGGCCGCCACGTCCGCGCGTTCGCTCAGGTGGAGCTTGCTGCGAATGTTTCTGATGTGGAACTTGACCGTCGCGATGCTGAGGCCGAGGCGAACGGCGATCTCCGCGTTCGTCGCGCCGGTGCGTATCTCGCTCAGGACGCGCCACTCAGCTGGCGTGAGCACGTCGGGATGAGGGGGCCGCCCCCGCCCTCTCCTCGTCATGGGGCCAATCTAGCGGGTAGCCCCATGAATTACCCTAGCCCCCTCTGGGGGGCGGAAATGGCCTGCAACACCGGCCGAGCGGAGCGTCCTAGTTCGTGGCCTCGAACGGGTCCGTCGGCGGCTTGTCGTAGTCGACGTACGGGGGCCAGAGCGACTCGAGCTCGCTCCTGATGGGGTCGCCTTCCGGCAGGTAGCGGTGGAACTGTGGCTCCACGTCCCGACGTTGCCAGCCGCCCTGGATCGTGTCTTCCTTGATCTTGTCCTGGAGGAGCATCAGGCCCGTCAGCAGCGACTCCGGCCGCGGCGGGCACCCCGGCACGTACACGTCCACCGGCAGCAGCACGTTCACGCCCGGGGTCACGCTGTAGGCATACGCGAACGGTCCGCCCATCGTGGCGCAGCCACCCATCGCGATTGCCCACTTCGGCTCCGGCATCTGCAGCCAGACGCGCCGCACGGCGGGCGCCATCTTCCACGTCACCGTGCCCGGCACGATCAGCAGGTCCGCCTGCCGGGGCGAGGCCCGGAAGATCTCGGCCCCGAACCGCGCGATGTCGTAGCGCGGCATCGCCGTCGCGATCATCTCCATCGCGCAGCACGCCAGCCCGAACATCGCCGGCCACAGCGAGGAGCGCCGGGCCCAGTTCAGTACCTGGTCCACGCTCGTCACGAGCACGGTCTGCTGCAGCTCCTCCTCCACGCCCGTGACGTCGTGAAGCGGCAGCGACTCGTAGACCTTCGTCGAGTGTTCAGCGGGCATCGCGTTCAGCCTACGGCGGCGTCGGGGCAGGCGCTAGCGCCGTCCCGAGTAGTACGCCCCGTCGTTGATCGGCTCGTCGATAAACAGATCGCCGTTCCGGATCTTCATGTTGTAGCCGCACTCCGGATTCGTGCACGCCCATGCTTTCCAGTGAATGGGAGCGCCCTGACTTCCGAAGTCCGAAAAGGGAACGAGATCACCGTCGTCACACCGACGGCAGCGCGGTAGCTCTTCCATTCCTCCACCCCAACCCGTGGTAGTCGCGGAATCCTACCAATCGCCCCCACGCCGGGCAACGGCTCCCGGGGACGCGGTTTCCTAGGCCTTCGTCGGCGCCGTGCGTGCCGCCTCCTTCAAGTCCTCCAGCAGCACCTCGAAGTCGCCTTCCGGGATCTCGCGCAGATTGCCCTGGTATGCCAGCGTCCAGTGCTCCCGGGGCCAGATCTCGGTTTTCCAATCAACACCAAACGCTGCGCTACTCTTGGGCCGTGAGCCTGCCCCACTGAGTGGGTAGAGCCCGACGCCTCATGCGGGCCGGGCACGCCCGCCAAGAGCCAACGCGCGCGACACCTTGGACGAGATCGGCGGCGCGGCCTATCGTAGCGCTTAGGAGTCGTGAAGGGACGGCGTGAGCCGCGTGAGCGCCCTGAACATCAGCAGCTTCATCTGGGGCATCGCGGACGATGTGCTGCGGGATGTCTACGTCCGAGGAAAGTACCGCGACGTGATCCTGCCCATGACGGTCATCCGCCGCCTTGACGCGGTTCTCGAACCAACCAAGGGCGAGGTGCTCCGCATGAAGGGGCACCTCGACGCGGCCGGCATCACCAATCAAGACACAGGGTTGCGCCAAGCGTCGGGTGAGGCCTTCTATAACACCTCGCCGTTCCGTCTCCGCGACCTCACCTCCCGCGGGAGGCAACAGCAGCTCCAGGCCGACTTCGGGGCGTACCTCGACGGTTTCTCGCCGAACGTTCAGGAGGTTCTGGAGAAGTTCAAGTTCCGGAACCAGGTTCCCACGCTCGGCGAGGCCGATGCACTGGGGTTCCTGCTGGAGAAGTTCCTCGACCCATCCATCAACCTCAGCCCCCGTCCCGTCCTGAACGGCGACGGCTCCGTGCGCCTCGACGGTCTCGACAACCACGGGATGGGCACGGTCTTCGAGGAACTCATCCGCCGCTTCAACGAGGAGAACAACGAGGAAGCCGGCGAGCACTTCACCCCGCGCGACGTGGTGCAGCTCATGGCGCGGCTCGTCTTCCTGCCCGTGGCCGAGGAGGTCAGGTCCGGCACCTACCTGGTCTACGACGGCGCCTGCGGCACCGGCGGGATGCTGACGGTCGCCGAGGAGACGCTGGGGCAACTCGCCGCCGAGCATGGCAAGGAGGTCTCCGTCCACCTGTACGGGCAGGAGGTCAACCCCGAGACCTACGCCATCAGCAAGGCCGACCTGATCCTCAAGGGCGAGGGCGCCGAGGCGGACAACATGCGGTTTGGCTCCACGCTCGCCGGCGACGCCTTCCCATCCCGCGAGTTCGACTTCATGCTCTCCAATCCGCCCTACGGCAAGAGCTGGAAGACCGACCTGGAACGCATGGGTGGCAAGTCCGCCATCACGGACCCCCGCTTCGTCGTCGAGCACGACGGCGACCCCGACTACTCGCTGATCACCCGCTCCAGCGACGGCCAGATGATGTTCCTGGCCAACATGCTCAGCAAGATGAAGCGCGACACGCCGCTCGGCAGTCGGATTGCCGAGGTGCATAACGGGAGTTCGCTCTTCACCGGCGACGCCGGTCAGGGCGAGAGCAACATCCGCCGCTGGATCATCGAGAACGACTGGCTCGAGGCGATCGTCGCCCTGCCGCTCAACATGTTCTACAACACCGGCATCGCCACCTACATCTGGATCCTCAGCAACCGCAAGGCGGCGCATCGCCGCGGCCACGTGCAGCTCATCGACGCCACGCAGTGGTTCCGGCCCCTGCGCCGGAACCTCGGGAGCAAGAACTGCGAGCTCTCGGACGAGGACATCCAGCGCATCTGCGACGCCTTCATCGCATTCGAGGAGACGGAGCAGTCGAAGATCTTCCGCAACCAGGCCTTCGGCTACCGGAAGGTCACCGTTGAACGGCCGCTCCGACTGGAGGGCGCGAACCCGGAGCGGGTCCATACCGCCAAGGAGATCAAGGCGCTGAGGGACGGGGGCAAGCGCGCGGAGAACGCGCCACCGATCGTCAGGCGTGTCCACAAGCAGGGAGTCGCGCCCGACCCCTTGCGCGGCCGCTTCGCTGTCACCATGGACGGCAGGTCGGCGGTCGTCGAGTACGAGCCCGACACTGAGCTACGCGACACCGAGCAGGTGCCGCTGCTGCAAGAAGGTGGCATCGAAGCCTTCATCGAGCGTGAGGTGCTCCCCTACGCGCCCGACGCCTGGTACGTCCCGGGGAGTGTGAAGGTCGGCTACGAGATCAGCTTCACCCGCTACTTCCACAAGCCTCAGCCGCTGCGGTCGTTGGAAGAGATACGCGAGGACATCCTCGCGGTCGAACAAGAGTCCGAAGGTCTGCTGGCGCAGATTGTGACTTAGAGCAAGCTGAAAATGAAGTTCCAGCAGTACAACCTCGGCCATCAGCAAAGAGGAAACGTCGTCGAAGTAACACTCTCGGGCAGCGCCGCTAATGTTCGCCTCCTTGACAGCGGAAATCTCCAGAAATTCAAGTCTGGCCGCCAGCACCGATACCATGGGGGACTGGTCAAGCGGTCACCGACTCGCCTGGTGATACCCAGCACTGGAACCTGGTACGTCACCGTGGATCTTCAGGGGCTTCGAGGGCAGGTGCGTTCTTCAGTTCGAGTCATCCCGAACGAGGCGTTGTCTCCTCTTCCCGACTACGCCCCGCCGACGATTTCTGATTTGGTTCGGTCGGTAGGTCACGCTGACGAGTCGCCGAGTCCCGTCGGCTCCACTCAGTCTGCCTACTATGACGTGTTCATCTCTCATGCTACTGAGGACAAGGACACCGTCGTTCGACCACTGGCCGAGAGCTTGGTCTCGCAGGGACTGAAGGTTTGGTACGACGAGTTCGAACTGCGAATAGGAGACAGCCTGAGAAGGAAGATAGACTCAGGCGTAGCTCGCAGTCGCTTTGGGGTGGTCGTAGTCTCGCACTCGTTCTTTGCCAAGAACTGGCCTCAGTACGAGCTCGACGGACTGGTGACGCGAGAAATGACAGGCGAACAGGTGATACTCCCCCTCTGGCATGAGATCGCCAAACAGGAAGTCATCGACTACAGCCCTTCGTTGGCGGACAAGGTTGCACGCAGCACTTCAGACTTCACCATCGATGAGATTGCTAGAGAGATCGGTGACGTCATCAGGGACAGTTTCCAGTGACGCTCTCGCTCGATCCGTATCCCGCCTACAAGCCGTCCGGCCTCTCATGGCTTGACTCGGTGCCAGAGCACTGGGAAGTGCGTCGCATCAAATCTCTCTACCGTGAAGTGGATGAGCGATCGAGTACCGGGTCCGAGGAATTGATGTCCGTATCCCACAAGACGGGCGTGACGAGACGAAAGCAGAACGTCACCATGTTCCTTGCCGAGTCCAACGTGGGTTACAAGGTGTGCCGTCCAGGAGACATCGTGGTGAACACGATGTGGGCATACATGGCCGCGCTGGGAGTCGCTCGACGGGAAGGGCTCGTAAGCCCCTCCTACGGTGTCTATCGCCCGCTCGATCACAACGCGCTCGACGATGACTACCTCGACTCGTTGCTGAGGACGGAAGCGTACCGGTCGGCATACCTGTCGAGGTCAACAGGGATCACTGCCTCACGCTTGCGGCTTTACGCAGGGTCATTTCTCTCGATCCCGCTGCTGCGGCCACCCCTTCTGGAGCAACAAGCCATTGGGCGATACCTCGGCCACATGTACCGGCGCATCCGCCGCTACGTCAGCGCCAAGCGCCGGCTCATCGAGTTGCTGGAGGAGGAGAGGCAGGCAATCGTCGCCCAAGCGGTCACCCGAGGCCTCGATTCCAACGTGCGTCTCAAGCCCTCCGGTGTCGAATGGCTGGGCGACGTGCCGGAGCATTGGGAAGTAGTCCAACTTGGAAGGGCGGGTGTTTTCTCCAAGGGGTCAGGTGACACAAAGGATGACGAGACGCCCACCGGGATACCTTGCGTCCGCTATGGAGACCTGTACACCACGCACAAGTACTTCATTAGTCAGACGCGGAGCTATGTGCCGCCCGAGAAGGCGAGTGCCTACACCCCAGTCGAGAGAGGCGATGTGCTCTTCCCTACTTCAGGAGAGACGATAGAAGAAATCGGCAAGTCCGCGGTAAACCTGATGCAAGGTCCGGTTCGCTGTGGTGGAGACTTGGTGATATTCCGGCCAACAGGGCTTATGGAGCCGAGATTCGCGGGCTATGCTCTGGACTCTCCTGCCGCTCAGGCCCAGAAGTCACAGATGGGTCGGGGCATAACCATCATGCACATCTACAGCAGCCAGCTACGGTACCTGTGGCTGGCCCGTCCAAGTGTCGCGGAGCAGGGTGCGATAGCCGACTACCTTGATCGGGAGTTGAAGCACCGGGACGCAGCCATCGCTCGCGCTCGCCAGCAGATCGAGTTGATGGGGGAGTACCGGACGCGGCTCATCGCGGAGGTGGTGACCGGTAAGGTGGATGTACGGGAGGCGGCGGAGTTGCTACCCGACCACGAGGTCGGCGACGACTGGCCAGAGGACGTTGCGTCGCCGGACCCTCCCAGTGACGATGACGGCATTCCCGAGGAGTCCACGGACGGTCTGAGAATCGAAAGTGAGATGGCGAGATGACGGACTGGGAGAGCTGCCCGGCGGTCGAGAGCGTGCCCGGAAGGGTCAGCGGCGCCTGCGTGTTCATGGGAACGCGGGTGCCGGTCTCGGCCCTGTTCGAGAACCTGGCGAGCGGGGCCACGGTGGAAGAGTTCCTGGACTGGTTCCCGGGCGTCGAGGAGTGGCAGGTGCGCGCTGTTCTCGAGCACGAGGCGAAGGCCCTCCGGTTGCCCGCCTGAGTCGTGAGAATTCTGTTCGATCAAGGCACGCCTGCTCCCCTTCGGCGGCATCTCGGGGACCACGAGGTCGATACCGTGGCGGAGCGAGGGTGGTCGGAGTTGGTGAACGGCGACCTGATCGCGAGGGCCGAGGACGCGGGCTACGACGTCATCGTGACCACCGATCAGAACATGCGCCACCAGCAGAACCTCACCGGCAGGCGGCTGGCGATCGTGGTGCTGCTGTCCACGGCATGGCCGTATGTGCGTCTGCGCACCGAGGAGATTCGCGAGGCCCTCGCCCAGGTGCGCCCGGGAGAGTTCCGGGAAGTCCCGATTCCGCGGTAGCTCGTCTCCTGGAGCGGGCGGATGGACCACCACCACCTCGGCCAATCAGCGCAGCGGCTCAGGCCTATACTTGAACCATGGCCTGCAAGGGTGTGACGATGAGCGGCATCACGGTCCCTGCTTTCGGCGGGACGCCGAGGCTGACGCGCAGCCAGACGGCCGCTGCGGTCCGTCGGCGTGTCCGCTCCATGATCACCCGGGAGACGCGCTACCGTGCGGTAGCCCCGATTCGCCCGGGTGACTACGCTGCGAGGGAAGGCCGAGGCGACGTCGTTGCTCTGGGAATGGGACGCCAGCAAGAACCGGGCCAACCTTCGAGACCACGGCATCGAGTTCGAGACCGCCATCCTCGTCTTCAGCGATCCGTTGGCGGAGACCGTCGAGGATCCCTATCCGAACGAGCAGCGCTGGCGAACGATGGGAGTAGTCGGTACGGCAGCCATAATGGTCGTACACACCTCACCCGAACTCGACCCGGAATCCGGCTCCGAGGTCGGACGCATCATCTCCGCCCGCAAACTGACCAGGCGCGAGCGACGACACTATGAAGAAGGGCATGTCTGACCTGACGCAACGCCAGAGAGACCAGATACAGGCCCTGGAGGCCCTCCCGGACGATCAGATCGATCTCTCGGACGCGCCCGAGACGCTCAACTGGTCGAACGCCGTTCGCGGCAAGTTCCACCGGCTTGGCGAAGAACACGTGGGCCGTCCGGCCCGCACGACCACCGACACGAGCGAGGAGGGGCTGGAGCGCCTTATCTGCACAGCGCTGACGGGAGCGCCTTGCGACCAGCCCGATGGCCGCACGCTTCAGGAGCGTCCGGCCAGCTACAACGCGGGCTGGATATGCGGGGAGCCGCGGGACTACGATCGCGAATACTGCGTCGACCTCGTTCAGCTCGCCGCCTTCCTCCAGGCCACCCAGCCCGACGCCGCCGAGTCCTTCGACCTCGACACGGATGGGCCGTCGCGGCGCAAGTTCCTGGCCCGGCTGCAGGGAGAGATCACGAAGCGCGGGACCATCGATGTGCTGCGGAAGGGCGTGAGCCACGGACCGCACCGGATCGACCTGATGTATGGCGCCCCGTCGCCGGGGAACGAGGCAGCGCGGGTCCGGTACGGGCAGAACCGGTTCAGCGTCACGAGGCAACTCCGCTACAGCCGCGACGAGGCCCAGCTCGCGCTCGACCTGTGCCTCTTCGTCAACGGCGTGCCCGTCGCCACCTTCGAGCTGAAGAACAGCCTGACCAAGCAAACGGTCGCCGACGCCGTCGAGCAGTACAAGCGGGACCGCAACCCGCGGGAGAAGCTCTTCGAGCTCGGCCGCTGCCTCGTCCATTTCGCCGTAGACGATCACGAGGTGCAGTTCTGCACGCAACTGCAGGGCAAGGCGTCGTGGTTCCTGCCCTTCAACCGTGGCTGGGACGGCGGAGCCGGCAACCCGACCAATCCCAACGGCCTCAAGACGGACTACCTGTGGAAGCAGATCCTCACTCGCGACGGCCTCACCGACATCATCGAGAACTACGCCCAGATCGTGGAGACGAAGGACGAGAAGACGGGCCGCAAGAGGCGCGAGCAGCTCTGGCCCCGCTACCACCAACTCGACGTGGTGCGCGAGTTGCTGGCCGACGTCTCGGAGCAGGGAGTCGGGCGCCGGTACCTGATCCAGCACTCGGCCGGCAGCGGCAAGTCGAACTCCATCGCGTGGCTGGCCCATCAACTGATCGGGCTGGAGCGAGACGGCGCCGCCATCGTCGACTCCGTGATCGTTGTGACGGACCGGCGCATTCTCGACAGGCAGATACGCGACACCATCAAGCAGTTCGCGCAGGTCGGTTCCACCGTGGGCCACGCCCAGGACGCCGCCCATCTCCGCACGCTGCTCGAGGAGGGCAAGCGGATCGTCATCACGACGGTCCAGAAGTTCCCCCGCATCCTCGACGCGATCGGAGATGAGCACCGCGGGCGCAACTTCGCCATCGTTATCGACGAGGCCCACTCGAGCCAGGGCGGACGGACATCGGCGTCGGTCTCCATGGCCCTGGGGGAGGCCGGCGCGGTGGACGAGGACGAGACGACCGAGGATGCGATCAGCCGGTTGATGGAGTCCCGGAAGCTGCTGTCCAACGCGAGCTACTTCGCCTTCACCGCCACGCCCAAGAACAAGACCCTCGAGATATTCGGCGACCCTCTGACCGAGGGCGCGAAGACCCGGCACGCGCCGTTCCACTCCTACACCATGAAGCAGGCGATCCAGGAGGGATTCATCATCGATGTCCTCCGGAACTACACGCCCGTGGACAGCTACTACCGGCTGGTGAAGACGGTGGAGGGAGACCCGGAGTTCGACACCAAGCGGGCCGGGAAGAAGCTGCGCCGCTACGTCGAGGACAACGACCACGCGATCCGCCTGAAGGCCGAGATCATGGTGGATCACTTCCACGAGCAGGTGGCGGGGCTTCAGAAGATCGGCGGAGAAGCGCGAGCGATGGTCGTCACGAGCAGCGTTCAGCAGGCGATCAGCTACTATGACGCCATCCGCAACTACCTGACCGAGCGCAGGAGCCCGTATCGCGCCATCGTCGCCTTCTCGGGCGAGCATGAGTACGGGGGCGCGAAGGTCACGGAGAGCTCCCTCAACGGCTTCTCCTCGAACCTGATCGCCGAGAGGATCCGGGAGGAGCCGTTCCGGTTCCTGGTCTGCGCCGACAAGTTCCAGACCGGCTACGACGAGCCGCTGCTGCACACGATGTACGTAGACAAGCAGCTCTCGGGCGTGAAGGCCGTGCAGACGCTTTCGCGCCTCAACCGCGCCCACCCCGGAAAGCGCGACGCCCTCGTGGTCGACTTCGCCAACGACGCCGACACGATCCAGACCGCCTTCGCCGACTACTACCGCACCACGATCCTCGCCGAGGAGACCGACCCAGACAGGCTGCACGACCTCAAGGCCGCCCTCGACGGTTATCAGGTCTACGCGCCCGAGCAGGTGGACGACCTGGTGGAGCGGTATCTCGCGGGAGCGGAGCGCGACCGGCTGGACCCCATCCTAGACGCCTGCGTGGCCGTCTACCGCGAGCAGCTGGATGAGGACGGTCAGGTCGACTTCAAGGGCAAGGCGAAAGCCTTTCTCCGAACCTACGACTTCCTGGCGGCCATCCTGCCGTACACGTATCGCGACTGGGAGAGGCTCTCGATCTTCCTGACCTTCCTCGTACCCAAGCTGCCAGCCCCAATCGAGGACGACCTGTCAGAGGGGATCCTCGACGCCATCGACATGGACAGCTACCGCGTCGAGAAGCAGGCGGTGCGCGACATCCAGTTGCCGGACGAGGATGCCGAAATCGGCCCTGTCCCGACCGACGGCGGAGGCCAGAAGCCCGAAGCGGAACTGGACCGGCTCTCCAACATCCTCCGGGAGTTCAACGACCGCTTCGGCAACATCGAGTGGCGGGACCACGACAAGATCGAGCAGGTGATCGCCGAGGAGTTGCCGAGGAAGGTCGCCGAAGACCGGGCGTATCAGAACGCAATGGCCAACTCCGACCGGCAGAACGCCAGGATCGAGCACGACAAGGCCCTCGAGCGCGCCATGACGGACGTGCTTGCCGACCACACCGAGCTCTTCAAGCAGTTCAGCGATAACGAGTCGTTTCGCCGCTGGCTCTCCGAGATGGTCTTCGCTGTGACCTATTCCAGATCGCCCTCGTCAGCCAGCCCAGCAATCGCGTAGCGTGCCGACGATGGCCTCGGGGGCTCTCAGCGGCGATGAGCGGCGCTCGGTGCGCCTAAAGCAGCGAATCCGTCAAGGGACGTACCGGCCAGCAGAGGCGCGCCACCCTTACCTTCGCGTCCAACTGAGTCCCGAGCGCGACTGAGGCTCCCGACGCTCCTCATGTGGTATGGCTTTGAGAGCCGCGACCGACGAACTCCGACCGCCAGCGCGCCGCGAAGACACAGCACCACCTGGTTGTTGTGGTGAGAGAACCTCACGTTGGTCCCGCTTGAAGACGATCCGACCGTCTCGCCCGGGATGGCTACGCGGGTAGAAGGTAGGCCGGGGCGTATCCTGGGCTCATGTCGGCATAAATCTGCGTCGTGGGTAGGCGATTCCAGAGGTGCCCTAGGAGAAACGCTGCTCCTCCCGGCGACGAGATGAATAGGTGAATCCTGGCCGCACCTGTCGAACGGACCATTTCTCGAACAGTGTTTCGGACTTCCACGGCCCAGCCTCGAGCGGCTGACGCATTGACTATGGCCCGATCGCCGGGACCGCGCTCTGGTGCAAGGTCGATGTAAGCCTTCACAGGCAGCACCGCCCCACGCAGGTGCTCCAGTACATCGTCGGCGATGCTCGTCGTCGCGCTGATCCCAATTGCCAGATCCGATCCGATGCCTAGTTCCATGACCTCGACGGCTAGAGGAGATGGTGAAGGATCGACATCGCTGCTCCAGATCTCGCCTCTCTGTGCGCAGCCCACGCGGAATCCAGCTGCGTCCGCTAGCTCCGCACCAGCGGCAAACCAGCTCGGTAGTCGGAGAGCCCCCCGCACCATCACGTCGGAGTAGCCGAGCGCCCGGATCTCCGCTACAGCCCTCTGGAGGTCAGGCCGCATCTGCTCGTTCCAGGCTCGCGGGTCTCTTGTCTGTCGACGGGCTCGGGGCTCGATGCCCTCGAACAGATCCACCCAATCGACCGCAGCGGTGGCGGAGTCGGGCCACGGATCATGGTTGATTTCCTGGATGAGCAACGTCGCCTGTGGGGTGCCAGCCTGTAGGTCCAGACGCGCGATCTCATCCAGCATTGCTGCTCGATCGACTTCGCGCCGGCCCTCGGCTACCCATCGTCTCGCCGCACCTGCTCCCGCCAAGGCTGCATTCTCGTCGTGTGCCAGCCCCAGCGCGCGGTGTAGGTCCGATGTCATCTGGATCAAGTGGATAAAGGGCCCCTGACCGTGCAGGATGCTCACGTCTTCCAACATGTCCAGCAGCTCTTGCTCGCTGATCTTCAGGTGGTCCGCCCAAGACCGACGGCCGATCCCCAAACGAGAACGCGGACCCCTTCGGGCGAGTCGTGGCATCAGTCGCCCGTCTCGCCCGGACGCGCAAGCCAGCACGGGGTCGTTGACGTCGAGCGGCCGATTCGTCAGTAGCGTCATCGCCGGTCGGCGATCCGAGAGTTCATTCCAGGACCACCAGAACTTCTCAAGCGGGCTCCGCTTACGCTCGCTCGGCTTCGCCGTCCACCACGCGCTATCGATCGGCGTGCGGCCGTCGACCGAGTACTTCACCTGGTAGTAGGCGTCACGAGGGTGTCCGCGTACGACGACGTCATCGACGAAGCCCGCGTCCGCGGCTTCAACAATGACCATCGCCGCATGGCTGTCGGGCAGCAGCAGACGGAGGGCTTGATACCAGCTGAAGAGGTGCTGGTAATCGTCACCTTGGATACGAGCGCCGCTAGCGCTGGTCACCATCGATCACGAACCGGTTGGACTGCCTGACGGGACGGCAGCTTGACTCTGTTCGTCGAACGGGCGAGTCGGCTCGAACGCGGTCGCAAGTGCCAGCACGCGTGAGAACTCAACCCTGCCGTGGGGCATCGCGTCGAGGAGAACGCTCGGGAGCAGCCGCTGCACCAGGTCTGAGTAGGTTGCGCCGTAGTGGCGCTGCTCGTTTCTCCCAGTCGCATCCGCAATCTGGTCGAGTTCACTGTCCTCGAATCCAAGGTCACCTAGATGGGCTATGAGCACGGCCCTACGCTGCTCGGCAGTGGGCCGTTCGAAGCGGAATACCTCAGCGGCGCGGCGGCGAACCGCAGGATCGATCGCGTCGGGCCGGTTGGTGCAGAAGACCACGGCGATCGGCAGACGGCGGCCAACGAGTTCATCGATGCCACGGATGAGCGCGTTCACCCCAGCTCGATCTTCATGGTGCATCTGCGCCATCTCACGCGACTGCGCGAGTGCATCAGCCTCATCAATGATGAGGACCACCGCTCCTCGCACTCGGCCCTTAGTGGAGGACACTCGTTCCGCAGCTTCGCGAACGGTTGCGAACGCGGCACCGATCAGCTTCGTCATCTCGCCAACCGCACCCGATCCTCGGGCGTTCAAACTCAGCCGGTAGACGTTCACCGAAACACTCTCGCTACGGGCGATCTCGTCGCCGAAGCTCTGGGCGAGGACCGTCTTGCCACAGCCTACGTCTCCCACGAACACGAAAAGAGGGGGGCGGTCGGAATAGACATCGACGAGCGCCACGCGCCTGCCGTACGCAGTCTCGCTCCACTCGGCCAAGGCGGACGGGTTCAACACGATCCGCGATTCGGCGACAAGCCGGCTCTTGATGTGGTCGAGCCCGACCAGTGCGTCGTATGCGCGCTGGAGGCGACCGTCCGGGAGTTCGATGACCTCATCGAACAGGTCGTCCAACGATGGAGTCGTCACTGCCCGATCGCGCCCCGGCGCAGCGACACGCCGTCCTTCGAGTAGGCTCTACCACCGTAGTTCCAGGTACCACCCGGCTCGCTTCCGGGCGTCCGGACAAACGGCAGTGCGCGCTCGATCCGCTCGCGCTCCACGCTACTGAGTATTGACCACTTCGAGCTGGTCACGAGGAACGACCCGAAGCCCGTGCCCCGCACGTCTCCAAGCGGTACTCGCCCGGGCCGATCGTCGGTGGCGGAAATGCTGCCGTCGGAGTTCACCAGGTAGCGGAGAGCCACCACCCAGTTGTTGCCCCGCTTGAATCCGTATTCCACCGAGTCCACGTACCCACCCGCGAGCAGCGTGATGAGTTCTTCGACGTAGTCGGCGATCATGGCGTCGGACGGCGCACCGTGAAGTCGCTGCATCTGACGGAGGTCGGCAGCCACCTTGGAGACGAGGTAGTTCGCGCTCGTGCGGGTGAAGGTCTCGGTATTGGTTCTAGTGAAGGTTGTCATGCTGTCCCCCTGAAGGACGGTCCGAGCACGTCTCGCCATGCGTCGAGGGCACGTCCTCTTGTGTCGGAGTAGTGCGCCTCGGTGAGCGCATCTAGGGCGTCGCGGGCCGCGGACACGAGCAAATCCCGGTCACCCACCTCGTATCGGCTTGCCACGTTATTCTGAGGATTGACGGGATCGAATATCTCGATAGGTGAGCCGGTAGCCTGCGGCAACTCGGTCTCATCGTAGTGGTCCGTGAAAGCGATCCGCTCCTGCAGGCCCGACTTCGCGACGTACGCGAAGAACTCCTCGAGCGCGCGTGGGTAGTTTGAGAAGTCGATGCCGTCGTCGACGAGCTTGGCGCAAATCAGTTCAATGATGAACGACTTGCACTTGAACCCCTCGCGCTCGGCCTTCTGCCGACGCGCCCACCACTTCACGAGGCGAATGATCTGGGCGCAGTGCTGATCGCGGTCTTTGCGCCGCCGCAGAAACTGCAAATGGAGCGGGATGCTCGTCAGCACACGCTCGCCGGAGTCCTTCGTCACTAGGAAACCGCGGTCGTCCTCATCCCCGTAGTACAGGACCGGCACTACGTCGACATCCAGGCCGGAGCCGCGGAAGCTGACAGTGACGCAGTGCGAGCCGGGGTGGACCCGAATCTGGTCAGGAGCGTGATTTGGGTACGCCGCTCGCAGGAGATCCGCAAGCCAGTCGAGTAGTTCGCCGTCATCGGTAGGGGCGGCATCTCCCCAAACATAGACGGCCACGTCAATGTCGTTGAGGGTGCTGAGAGCCGTTCCCTTGGCGAGACTGCCCGAGAGTAGCATCTTCATCAACGGCGCCTCCGGCGTCTCGGCGATATGCTTCTCGAGTTGCTCGCGAAGCCGATTCACCTGGGCGCGGTGCGCTGCTACATCACCTCGATGCAGGTTGACCGTGTTTTCGGCGAACGCCGCAACATCTCTGTGCGTGATCTGGGTCTGAAGGCTCGTGCCCCCGCTGCTCACCATCGCTCCGTCCTCGTCCTTGTGCCTTCCGCCATAATAGCGAGAACCGCACAATAAGAATAGCGGAGATCCACGATCTTGAATCAAGCTACGTGCAGATGTACGATAGAACAAGTCCGCTATGATGGTCGCGTGACGGAGGCGTCATGCCACTGGACATCGACGAGTTCGCTCGCGCCCTGACTAGCTATGCGGCGTTCCGTGGAGTGGCCACCGATGAATTGGCTCACGCGCTGCGGGAGCCAGAACTCGAACTGACCTTTGATCTTGTCCAGGCCTCGGTCGAACCGCTGATTAGATCCGGGGATCCAGTTGAGGATCTGATCTTCATTCGCCATGGGACGGTGGTCCCGTGGCAGTTCCCATACTCCGAGCTCGAGTACCCCTTCCTCCTCGGTGAGCATGAAGTGCTCCTCAGACGGGATCAGCCACAGTGGGTGGCAAACTACTCTGCGGTGACGGAGTCGCTCATCGTCCGGATCCCCGTTCCGGTCATGCAGCACGTCTTGGAGGCGCTCCCGACTGTGGAACGGAATATGGAACACCAGGTGCTGCGTCGCTTGTCGCGCTTCTACTGGACGTCGCTCTCGACGACCGGGACCCCGGAATCGAAGGTCGCCGCTGCGTTGATTTCGAGGCTGGCGTTGGAAGGTGAGGATGCCGGCAGCGAGAAGCGCATCGCCATCCAACAAAAGGATCTGATCCGACTCACCGCGGCATCCCGAGCCGTTGTTGCCCAAGGGGTGCAGGTGCTCTTTGAGCGCGGAGTGATACATGTGGAGGGCCTCGACCGGCCTCGACCGTACTTCTCTGGCGAAGTGTTGGTCTCTCGTGTTGACCGCTTGAAGGAGGAGGCGCTCTCCGGGGTTGCTCGAGAGATCGAGCGTCTCGTTGGTGAGCACTCGTGGGAACGGTGATCAGCGAGGATGCTGCGGCAAGTGCTCAGAATCGGCGCGGTGGCCACAGAGGGGCTGACTAAACGCCCGCACTTCTCGCAGCAGGGCGGTGAAGCTCGCCTGCGGGGACGAGGAGCCCGAGGGGGTACCTGACGACCTGTCGCTCGGCGCGTAGGTGCCTTCGTGGCGATGACTCCAGCTGCCGCCATGACGCGTCTACCTCGACCGTGCCGCCGGCGCGCCGGCTCGTGATCGAGCTCGAGTTCGCGACGGTGCTGGCGGGCGAAAGCATCGAGAACCGCCTCGCCTACCCTGGACGACTGCGCCCGTGCCCGCCGGCGAGGAGGTCTCGACGCGTGCTGTCGCTAAGCGCGACCTCCGCCGCCCGCCACTGGGTGATGACAGGCGTCGCCTCGCCGTACACCGACTCATCGCCCGACTGACCGAGGCGGGCGATCAGTTCCGGGTGGTACCGCCAAAGGCGCTCAACAGCCAGCCGCTGATCGACGACCCTTGGCCCGGCTGGCCTCGCCCCGCTCCAGCCGTGGCTCCCATCGCGCTAGGCCTCCGCCTCCGCACGGCCCAGCGCATCGACTCTGGGGCGAAGTGCGCCGACGCCGACGCGGCCCCGCTAACCCCCGCCAGAGCCCGAACGTGAGCACGCGCCATACCCAGCTCCAGAACAGTGCCTGCACCAGTTCCCAGCGAGCGCTGACGAGGACAAACTTCCGCCGGAACAGTTCGTCCCGGCGGCGGTCCTCGTCCCACGGGTAGGTCGACGGCGGGAACGTCAGTTCGTGCTCGCCGATCAGGACGAGCTCGAGCTCGCACATGCGGACCCGGCTCCTGGCGCGCTCCACGCGGCCCTCACCCTTGCGAAGAGAGGCCGCGAACGCCTCCCGCCACTCGACGATGAGTGGCTGGGCTGGGCCGTAGAGAATCTCGTCACCTTCCTCCACCGTCACGGTCACGACGGTGGGGTGGACGCGCCAGGGCTTGACCAGGCGCCTCGGCAGGGTGATGACCGCCTGCGAGACACCCTTCGCAGCGTGCGCCACGTACGGCTTCCGGCCCCCTACCGCCTCGCGTACGGCCTCCACCTGCCCGCCCGCCCGCTCCCGCAGTTCTCCCCGCCGACCATCGAGGTCATGTGCAGGCAGGGCGTCGCGCAGTTCCTCAGGGTCGCCCGAGACCTCCGCCAGCCGCGCACCCTCCTTGGCGGGCATCAGCAAGCCCGCTTCCAGCTACTCCTGCCGCCGCTCAAGCGCGCCCAGCCGCCGCAGCACCGGTTCCGCCACCGCGCCGCCGGCCTCCAGGTGGCGAAGCTTGAGCGCGTCCTCCATGCGCCTGGTGAGCGGCTTTCGTCTCGATGGCGCGCATCACCGTGCGGTAGCCCACGCCGAGCGCCTCCGCGGCCTTCACCGGTCCCTCGCGGGTCACGAGTTCCCGCAGCGACGCCAGCAGCTGCCGCTCGTCGTCGCTCCCCCTCACCGGGCTCATCACGCTGCGGCTGGCGTCGTCTCTCTGCACGCGGGTGCTCCTGCGGGAGTGCGCGGACATGCCCGAGGTGCCACTGGCGAGTGCCACGACCGGCACGCTCGACCGCCACGGGGTGCTCGGTCCCGCCTGGCGCCGGGCGGCCCCGTTTTGCACCCGAACGCCGTTGCCTGCACTTCCTCGCGCGGGGTGACACGCCGTCGGAAACGCCGTGCCGTGGACTTCCAGTAGCGGGACTCGCCTGCCCCAGCGTTGGGGCAGCCCTCCCCCATGGAAACGCCTTGTGCCATATGCACCTGCGCGGTCCCGATGGGGCATTGCTACCTACGTTGTCCCTTCTATGACCTCTGTCAGGCCCAAACAGGCCGAATTGGGGCAGATGGTGCAAAACGCTGCGCCGTGTCACGGCGTCGGTAGCAGGGCGGAAGCGGCCGATCCGCGCACGACGGGAACTGCGCACGCCTCTGACTGAGCCTGTCGCGGCCCGTCGTCGTCCGCGAACTTCCAGCGTCGCGCCGCACCCCGCGATCGGGCCCGGCCTGACCACGGCGAGCGTGGGCGCCCCGGCGGCGATGATTCTCCGGGTGCCTGCCGGCACGACGCCCGGCGCAGCGCCTCCGAGCGTGCCGCGCGGCCCGGCGGGTAACGCGGCGCTGCCGTGGCGTGCGGCGCGAGAACCCGTATGCTGAGCCGCACGGTGCGCAACTGGAGGCGGGCGGAGCAATGATGGTGGCACTGGCTCGACGCGGCGCGGCGCTCTACCTGGTCGCGACGGCGATTGCCGTGGCGCTGCTCCTGATGCTCACGCCGGTCTTCCATGACGGCTCGCCCGAGTATCCCGCCTGGGAGGTGCTGAACTGGTTCATGTCCGCCGGGGTGGGGCTGATCGTCGTCGCCGCCTTCCGCTCCTACCACGCCTTCGGCGACGGCGAACGCGCCTCGGTGGGCTACCTGCGCTCGCGGCTCGCGTCCTACGGCGCGATCGTGCTGGCGATGCTCTTCTTCTGGGGCTGGCTCTGGACCCTGAACCCCGAGAGCGAGACCGGAGCGGCCGTCACTTCGCACCTCGTCTACTTTCCGGTGATGGACGCCCTCTACGTCGTCCTCGCGCTCAGCACGGCGCGCGGCCTCTGGCGAGACCGAACGGGCACCGGGACGTAGCGCGCACTCCCATGATCCTGGTCCTTGCGCTGATCGTGGCCGCGTTGAGCTTCGGCTGCACGTCCGATCGCGAGTCAACGAGCGTCCCCGGCTTCTACGCCGAGGTCGCGGTCGAGGCCGAACCCCGCCGGGGCGACCCTCACGCTCGCTTCGGGGGCGGCGGCAGCCAGGTCGTCATCCGCTGGTGGTACGCGCCCGACCCGGCCCGCTGGCGCTGGGAGCACGAGACGGTCGGCACCATCATCGACGACGGCGTGCTGCTGACGGTCTTCGACGGCGACGATTGGTGGGAGCACGACGACCGCACGGCTGCCTACCGCCGCGTCGCCGGCGGCTTCGCTCGTCTCGGGGCCGAGGCGATGGTTCTCCCGACCTTCAGCGCGCCCGTCGGTCCTACCCACGCCGATACCATCGAAGCGCTCGTGGCCCAGTGGCGCGAGCGCGGGGATGACCCCGAGGTGACGATGGCCGGAGAGGCGACGCTGCTCGGTCGCCCCACGCGGATCGTCGAGATACGCGCATCGGGCGGGCGTGTCGCGCGGGCGTTCGTCGACCCCGAGCGCATGTTCATCATGCGCTGGGACGCCGACGGCGCAGGCGGGGTTCAGTCCTACCGCGCCGAGGTGACGGTGCTCGACTACGGGGTGGAGACCGACAAGGCCCGCTTCGCCTTCGAGCCGCCTCCCGGCGCCCAGGAAGCCTCAGCGGAGCAGACAGGGTCTTGCGGCAGCAGCGGCGGCGGCTACGCCGTCGGTGCGTCCTTCCCCGCCGAGCCGGGCTTCCTCGCGCCCGCCTACACGCCGCCGGGCTATCGCACCCTTGGGATGGGTGGCGAGAGCAGCGCGAGCAGCTGCGAACGGGTCGCGGTCTGGGCGCTGCTGGAGGCCGAGGACGGCCGCCAGATGCTACTCCGGCAGCGGCTCAGGCCGGGCGGCCTCCCGCCGCTGGACTCCTCCTGGCGGCCAGTTCCCTCCGGCCTTGACGAGGCCTACCGCCACTCCGGCGGCGGCGTCCTCAGCCTGCTCTGGCGCGCCGACGATGTCGTGGCGCTGCTCCGGGCCGAGACCCTCTCCCTCGACGAACTGGTTCGCGTCGCCGAGTCCGCCCGCCTCGTCCCCAGGCGTTGACCTACGCGACATCGCGTGTGAACGAAACGCAACGAAACGCCCTGCGCGCTGCGGTTCACTGCGCGCGCCTCAAGCGGCAAAGGCGGGTGGCGACCGCGGGCTCTCCGGTTTAACTCCGAGCCGGCATGGCGTGGATTGATCCGGCTCCGGCGGCCCGTTGACTGGCGTTTTCGCCGGTCGAGCGGCGATATGTCGAGTTCCCTCCGACGGAACTTTCGGCGGAGTCGGCCGGAATACGCCCTGACACCGGATTCGTTCGCCGTCACGTCCGGTAGGGGCGTTTTCCCTTGACCCAGCTATGTTTTCGGGGAGTTCCGTCTCTCGGAACCAACGTCGATTCCCTGTACACGCCCATGACACCGTTCGCGCCGCCCGAGACCGGATCCGGGGGCGGGAGGGGGCTGGACGCATCGCCAACGAGGCGGTAGCTGTGCCGCCTGCGCCCACGTTCCCGAATGCCCCATTTCGCGGGGTTTCTGGAACATCGCCCCGCCAGTCGCGTTGTGGCAGATGCCCCAATCCCCGGGGTTTCTGGAACATGGCCGTGGAATACGACCCGGACACAGATTCCCCGTCCGCCACGTCCTGTAGGGGCCGTTTCCCCCTGGAATCACTGGGGTTCTCGGCACTGCCCCATTCCCTGACCAACGTCGTTTCCCCTTACACGGCTACCACCCCGCAAGCCGCACATCGCCGCCCGTGTCGGATAAGGGGGGCCACGCGTGCCCTCCCCTACAGGGCATTCCGCCGCGCCTGCCGCCTCCGCACACTCGATCGCGGCCCACCAGCGCCGTGAGCGGGCGGCGACGGGCAGCGCGACGGGTGTAGGTATCACCGGTGCAATCCCCTTCCAGGGGATTACGCCCGGATCGCCGACCCGTCACGCTCTGACCGTGGAACGGGCACGCGAGGCCGGACGAGATGCGAACGACGAAGCAGCGGAAGCGCACGAGGCGCGGCCACGAGAGTGGCCCGGAGCCGCGCGTCGTCGCCATCCGGTACCGGCCCGTCCCCGACGCCGAGGCGCGCCTGCGCCGCCTCGCCGCGCTCCTCCTCGACTACGCGACCCGCGCGGCCTCGCGGTCAACCGAAGAGGAGCGTGCGGAGGTCCGGTAGGAGGCGACCGGCGGGGCTTTGACCGCCTCGCTCAGGCCCCGCTACGCTGAGGGGGACGAGGTGGCCCGGCGGCGCGTCAACGCCCCGGGCCGTGGCGCCGCCTGCGGACACAGGTGACGCGAGCTGCATGCTACCGCTCGCGGACCCGCCCCGGCAGGTGGCGGGTCGTTCTGTTTCCGGGAGGAGCAAGCCATGCCGCGAACGAACACCAACAGCCAGCCTGAGACGCGCCGCGCGGCCATCTACGCGCGCGTCTCCGACAAGAGCCAGGCCGAGGACGACAAGACCTCCATCGCCGAGCAGCTGTCCGACATGGAGGCCTACTGCGAGGAGCGCGGCTACACCATCACCGCCCGCTACCAGGAGGTCGGGAAGGGCTGGTCCAAGAGCCGCCCCGAGTTCCAGCGCATGCTCGCCGAGGCCGCAGCAGGCCGCTTCGACGTCATCGTCTGCTGGAAGTCCGACCGCCTCTCCCGCGGGATGTACCCAGCCGCCGCCCTCATGGAGGTCGTCGAGGAGCACCGCATCGACCTCGAGGCGGTGATGGACGCGATCGACATGAAGACCTTCGGGCTGATGGCCGCGATCGGCAAGATCGAGCTCGACAACTTTCGCGAGCGCGCCTCCATGGGCAAGCGCGGCGCCGCACGCCAGGGCCGCATCCCCGTCAGCCACGTCCCCGACGGCTACCGCGTCGGCGAGGGCCGTACCCCCAAAGTGGACGAGGAGCGCGCCTCCGTCATCCGCCGCATCTTCCGCCACTCCGTTCAGGATGGCATGGGCGCTCCCGCGATCGCCGCTGCGCTGACGGGCGACGGGGTGCCCACCTCGACGCCCGGGGCGAGCTGGCACGCATCGCAGGTCAACCGCATCCTCCGCAACGAGACCTACAAGGGCACCTGGTGGTACGGCACGGTCCGCCACACCGCCACCGACATGGGCACGCGCAGGCACGCCCAGCCGCGTGAGCGCTGGGTGGGCGTGCCCTTCCCGCCGCTCATCGACGAGGAGACCTGGGAGCGCGCGCAGGAGCTGCGCAGGCGGCGGCTGACGCGCTCGCCGCGCAACACGAAGACCTTCCACCTGCTTCAGCACCTAGTGCGCTGCAGCGAGTGCGGCCTGCTGATGGGGGCGAGGACCGTGCGCAGCCAGAGCACGAAGAAGGGCGGCAAGTGGTACTCCCGCCGGCTCAAGACCCCGCGCCGCTACTACCGCTGCTACGGGATGGGAGCGCCCTACCGCCTGCGCTGCCGCGAGCACCCCTTCATCCGCGCCGAGCGGCTGGAGGAGCTGGTCTGGGGCGAGGTGCGGCGCGTGCTGGAGCAACCGGAGCTGATCGCGGCCGGGCTGGCGGCGCTGGAGCCGGACGAGGACGGCGGGCTCGACGGCGAGATCGCGCGCACCGAGCGCGAGCTTGCGGGCGTACAGCTGGAGGAGGACCGCGCCATCCGGCTCTACGTGAGCGGCAAGATCACGGAAGAGCAGCTCGACCACCAGCGGCGCTTCATCGGCGAGCGGCTGGAGCAGCTGCGGGCGCGGCGGGACGAGTACCGGGCTCGGGAGTCGGCGCAGGCCGGACGGCGGGTGGCGCTGGAGGGGGTGGTCGAGTGGGCACACAGCGTGGGCGCCGGCCTCGACGGCCTCGCGGACGAGGAGCGCCGCGAGCTGCTGGACCTGCTGCTCGAGGACGCGACCATCGATGGCGAGAACCGCGTCACGCTCACGCTCGCCGTCCCGGCCGACGGGGAGTTAGTGTCAATTGCGGAACCGGAGCGCACCGCTGCGTCCACTCCATGCGGTCGTGGTACGGCTCGGCGTCGAGCCACTGCTCTTCGTCCAGCTCGACCAGCGGCTCCGTGTCGACCCGGAAGGGATACAGCTCGTCCGGCTTCTTGTTGCTCTGCCAGATGCGCGTGCTCTCCTCGACGATCCCCGAGGTCACCCGCACCGCCCCCGCGATCTGTTTCTTCCCCGTTACGTAGAACACGAGCGCATCGCCGGCCTCAATGCGGTACACCATCTTGCTGCGCGTGCTCTTGAACGCATGACGCGCGAACCCCAGCTCACGCGTCTTCCCGAAGATCTCCGGGCCCTGCGTCACCATCCAGTACTTCGGCACGATTCCGTTCCTCCCGGTGTGTCTCCTGTCGCCTCTACTGTACCTGTGGAGACCAGCCCCCCGCGTACCCCCGCACGAGGAGGTCGTCCCCCAGCTCTTCGATGGTGCGTTGCCTGGGTGTTATAGTGATAAGCGAGCCCCCGGGACAGGAGGAGGACGGGGCTGGTGTGTGG
>VXLW01000044.1 GCA_009841435.1 Dehalococcoidia bacterium
ACAGGTGCGCAGCTTCGCGCGGGCGGGGGCGGACGTCGTGATCGCGAGCCGCAAGCTGGACTCTTGCGAGGCGCTGGCGGAGGAGGTGCGGGCGGAGACGGGACAGCGGGCGCTGCCGGTGTCGTGCCACGTGGGGGAGTGGGAACAGCTGGACGCGCTGGCGGAGACGGCCTACGCCGAGTTTGGCAAGGTGGACGTGCTCGTGAACAACGCGGGACTCTCACCGCTCTACGACCACGTGAGCAACGTGAGCGAAGCGCTGTACGACAAGGTGCTGGACGTGAACCTGAAGGGTCCGTTCCGGCTGACGGCGAACATCGCGACGCGCATGGCGGAGGGGGACGGGGGCTCGGTGATCATGGTCTCGAGCACGGCCTCCCAGAGCCCCGGTCCGAACGCCCTCGCCTACGGGGCGGCGAAGGCGGGGCTGAACAACCTGACGATCGGGTTCGCGCGCACGTTCGCCCCGAAGGTGCGGGTGAACTGCATCATCCCGGGGCCGTTCCTGACGGACATCTCGAAGGCGTGGGACATGGAAGCGTTCGAGGAGCGGGCCTCGAGCACGATCCTGCTGGCGCGGGGCGGCCAGGCGGAGGAGATCGTGGGGGCGGCGCTCTATTTCGCCTCGGAGGCGTCGAGCTTCACGACGGGAGCCCTGCTCACGGTTTCCGGGGGCTCGGCAAGGTAGCGGGCCCGGTCCGGCGACCTGTCATAGTCGCTATAATTCTTGCACTTTCCAGCTACGGCAGGGCCGGAGCCTCCTGTGTCCGGCCCGAAAGGGACCAACGATGGCCGCGAACCGAGAAGACTTCGAAGCGATGCCCCAGGCGGCATGCCCGATGAGCGTGGGAGAGGTGGACCTCTTCGCACCAGGCGCCCAGGAGCACTGGTACGACTCCTACAAACTGCTGCAGGAGGAAGAGCCGGTGCTGCGGCTCCCCGGCCAGGGCTACGAGCCAGGCTCGGACGCCTTCGTGCTGACGAAGTACGAGGACATCCGCAAGGTCGTGCGCGACCCGGACCTGTTTCCCTCGCGCGTCGGGCCGGGGGCCTCGGGCACGAGCAAGATCCACGACGAGATCTTCGAGGAAGAGGGTTTCGGCGAGGTGGTGACGGCGCGGGATCGGCTGCGGCCCGACATCGAGACCCACAAGCTGCACCGCGAGACGCTGACGGAGCCATGGGTGGGCGCCTCGGGGGCGCTCCAGCACCGCGACATGATCACGGCCCACGCCAACCGGCTGATGGACAACTGGATCGACAGGGGCGAGGTCGAGTTCGTGACGGAGTTCGCGGCGCCGCTGCCGCAGGCCGTGATCTCGACGATTCTCGGGTTCCCGCTCGAGGACATGCCGATGACGAAGAAGTGGGAGGAGGCGCAGGTGCGCCGCTTCGTCTACGGCTTCGGCCCGAAGAGCCAGATGGAGGACCCGGACGAGGAGGACAACGCCAAGGCCCTCGTTGCGTTCAACCGCTACATCCAGGAGCAGATCGACGAGAAGCGGCGCAACCCGAAGGACGACATGATCACGTTCCTGACGGAGGTCGAGTACCAGGGCAAGCCGCTGGCCGACGGCGACATCATCAGCGTGGTCTCGGGGATGCACATCGGCGGAAACGAGACGACGCAGTACGCGCTCACCTCGGAGGCGATGCTGCTGGCGCAGCACCCGGAGATCGTCGAGGAGCTGCGGGCGGACCGCTCTAAGGTGCGCTTCTTCGTGGAGGAGGCGCTGCGCCTCTACGCGCCGACGCAGGGGCTCTCGGGCCGCATGGTGGCGCGCGATACGGAGATACGCGGCGTGAAGATCCCCGCCGGGTCGCTGCTGCACCTGCGCTGGGCGGCGGCGAACCGCGACCCGGAGCTGTGCGAGGCGCCGGACGAGATCCGGCTCGACCGCAAGAGCCCGGGCAAGCACCTGACGTTCTCGATTCGGCCGCGGGGCTGCCCCGGGGCAGGCCTTTCGCGCCTGGAGCAGAACATCGCCGTGGACGTGATGCTCGACCGCATGGACGAGCTGAAGCTGGCTTCGGGGAAGAACGACTTCCAGCACCAGCCGGGAATCATGCTGGGGCTGTACGAGCTGCACCTGGAGTTCACGAAGGCGCGGGAGGCCGTGCCAGCGTAAGTAGTCGCTCTCAGGGGCGGACGGCGCGCTTGGGGCGGCTGGCGAGCCGCGCGAGGGCGGGCTGCGCGAGCTTGACAAAGGTGCAGGCGAGGCGGCGCGTGTCGCGCGGGTCGATCAGGTCGATGACGTCGCCCCGGTGGGCAGCGCGGAAGGGGGAGCGGAGGCGGAGGAGGCGCTCCTCGATGGCCTCGCGGTGGGCGTCGGGGTCGGTGGCGGCCTCGATCTCGCGGCGGTAGGCGGCGGCCACGCCACCCTCGATGGGGATGCCGCCCCACT
Source organism: Dehalococcoidia bacterium (assembly GCA_009841435.1). Taxonomy (GTDB): domain Bacteria; phylum Chloroflexota; class Dehalococcoidia; order Tepidiformales; family Tepidiformaceae; genus UBA2991. The sequence continues at coordinate 2,406 of VXLW01000044.1, forward strand.
CGCCCGCGGGCCAGCCGAAGCGCAGGTTGAGTCCGTTGGGGATGCCCACGCTGTTGGGGGCGTCGGCGGCGACGCCGTAGGACTTGCGCACGTTGAACTCGATCTTGGGAACGCCCGCCTCGGCGCTGGCGATGAGGGCGCGAACACCGCGACGCATCGTCGCCTTGCGCTCGGCATGGGAGCCGAGCATGAACCCGGGCATGTCGAGGAAGATGAGGAGGGGCAGGTTGAAGGTGTCGCAGAGGTCGACGAAGTGGGTGTACTTGTCGGCCACGTCCCCGTCCATGGCGCCGGCGAGCTTCATCGGGTCACTGGCGAGGACGCCGACGGGATACCCGTCGAGGCGGGCGAAGGCGGTGATGATGGCGCCCGCATAGTGGCGGCGCATCTCGAAGAACTCGCCGTTATCGACGACGTGCTCGACGAGCTTGCGGGCGTCGTACCCGCGCTTGCGGTTCGGCGGGATGAGATTGAGCAGGGCCTCGGGGCAGCGATCGGGCGGGTCGCCGGTCTCGACGCGGGGGGCGACGTCGCCGGTCGTGTTGGGGAGGTAGGAGAGGAAGCGCTTGATCTGGTCGAAGGCGTCCTCCTCGGACTCGGCTTCGTTATCGACCTGGCCGCTCTCGTGGACGTGCATCTTCGCGCCGCCGAGCTGTTCCTTGTCGAGGTCCTCGCCGATGGCGCGGCGGACGACGGGCGGGCCGGAGGGGAAGATCTGGGACTGGCCCTTCACCATGACGGTGAAGTGGGACATGAGGGCGAAGGCGGCGGGCGCGCCCGCGACGGAGCCCATGATGCCGGCGGCGACGGGGACGGTGCGCAGCATCTCGACGGCGCGCCACCACATGTCGCCGGCGGGGAGGCCCATGTGACCCTCGGCCTCATCGGCCTTGGAGCTGTGGCCGACACCCTCGACGAGCTGGACGTAGGGGATGCCGTACTGGACGGCGAGGGGCTGCATGAAGTCGCGGGGGTGCTTGCGCACGTTATGGGGGCTGCCGCCAGAGATGGTGAAGTCGTCGCCGCCGATCGCGACGGGCCGCCCGTCGAGCTCAGCGAGGCCCATGACGTAGGCGCCCGGCGTGAAGCTGATGAGGTTGCCGTCGGCGTCGTACTCGGCGGCGCCGACCATGGGTCCGGCTTCGACGAAGCTTCCAGGGTCGACCATCTTCTCGATGCGCTCGCGGACGGTGTAGCGGCCGCCGGCGTGCTGGCGCTCGATCCGCTCGGGCCCGCCCATCTCGCGGCCGAGCCCGCGGATGTACTCGATGTCGGCGATGGCGTGCTCCCAGGACATGCCGGGCTTCCAGCTCTCGCGGTTGGGATCGACGGGCATGCGACGGGGCTCCTGCGCGGTTTCTCGAACGCTACGCGATAGGGACCCGGGGCGCACCGTCTGCGCCCCTCGCAGGCGGCAAACGGCTACCATGACGCGCGAATCTGCTTGCGGCGGGCGGCGTCGGGGGCAGGAGGACGAGCGATGACGATGACGAAACCGGAGATCGATCCGGAGATCTTCTTCAGCAAGCAGTACCAGGACGACCCGTACCCAACGCTGAAGCTGCTGCGCGACCACCACCCCGTCTACTACAACCCGATCGGGGACAACTGGATGATCACGCGCTACGACGACGTCTGCGCGGCCTTCCGGGACCTGGAGAACTACTCGGCGCAGCCGAACGCGCTCGGCATCGGGGCGGTCTTCGGGCCGACGCTGATGGAGTACGACGGGGAGCAGCACAACAAGCTGCGCAACATCGTGGCGCCCGAGTTCGTGGGTCGGAAGCTGGATGCGCTGCTGCCCATCATCGAGCGCAACTCGATCGCGCTCATCGAGAAGTACACGGAGAAGCACGCGCGCCGCATCGCCGAGGAGGCGGCGAAGACGGGCGTCATCGACATCGTCGACGACTTCGCCACGCGCCTGCCCCTGAACGTCATCCTGGACGTGCTGGACCTGCCGCAGGACGCGCACGACATGTTCCACGAGTGGTACCCGGCGATGATGAACGGCATCGGCGGGCCGCCGGACATCCGGGCGGCGGGGATCAAGGCGAACCAGGAGTACCACGACTACCTGGAGCCGCTGCTGCAGGAGCGCAGCAAGAACCCGGGCGACGACCTCATCTCCCGCCTGTGCGTGGCAGAGGTGGACGGGCACCGGATGACGTTCCAGGAGATCAAGTCGTTCGCGAGCCTGCTGCTGGTGGCGGGCGCAGAGACGACGGATAAGGCAATCGCGAACCTCTGGTACCAGATGCTGGCGAACCCGGAGCAGTGGGAGCTGGTACGGAACGACCCGTCGCTGCTGGACCGGGCCTTCACGGAGATGATGCGCGTGCATCCGCCGTCGGGCGGGCAGGCGCGGCGCGCGATCCACGACATTCCCTTCCCCGAGTACGGGGTGACCATCCCCGAAGGGGCGTACGTGAACCTCTCGATCTACGGAGGTAACCGGGACGAGCGCGTGTTCACGAACCCGGACAAGTTCGACGTCATGCGCTCCGACCTGTACGTGGGCCGGGCGCTGCGGGCGGGGTACCACGAGAACGGGCAGGCGAGCCACCTCGGCTTCGGGCTGGGGAAGCACTTCTGCGTGGGCTACCAGCTGGCGCAGACGGAGACGGTAATCGGCAGCCGCATGCTGATGGACGTGATGCGCAACCCGCGCTTCAAGCCGGGCTCGAACCCGAAGCCGATCGCGATCAGCCTCGATCCGTGGGAGCTCTGGATCGAGTTCGACCCGGCCTAGAGCCATGCCACCCGCCGGGACGGTCGCTGGGCGCACCATCGAGGGGGAAACGCCCTCGACGTTCGCGACGGTCACGCGCGCCCGGGAGCTTCTGCACGGGGGCGAGGAGGCGCTCGCGCCGCTCGCGCGCGACCTCGCGGCGGGGCTGTCGGGCGGGGCCGGGGACGTCGAGGTCGAGCGGTACCGGCGGCTGCTGTACGCGACGGACGCCTCGATCTACGAGATGGAGCCGGTGGCAGTCGTCTACCCGCGCTCGACGGCGGACGTGCAGCACGCGATGCGGGTGGCGGGGAAGCACGGCGTGCCCGTGCTGCCCCGGGGCGGGGGCACGAGCCTCTCGGGCCAGGGAGTGAACCACGCCATCGTCCTCGATTTCACCGCGCACATGGCCGGGGTGCTCGCGATCGACGCGGAGAACGGCATGGCGCGGGTGCAGCCGGGCGTTGTGCTCTCGGAGCTGAACAAGGCGCTGCGTCCGCACGGGCTGCAGTACCCGATCGACCCCTCAACGGCGAACCGCGCCACGATCGGCGGGGGCGTGGGGAACAACTCGTGCGGGGCACACTCGGGCGTGTATGGCAAGACCGTCGACAACGTGGTCGCGCTCGAAGTGGTGCTGGCGGACGGGGCGGCGGCTGCGCTGGAGGCGCTGAACGAGGACGAGGCGGCGGAGCGGGGTGGCCGCGAGGGGCTGGAAGGGGACATTTATCGGGGAGTACGGGCGATCGCGCGGGAGCACCGGGCGGAGGTGGAGAAGCGCTTCCCGAAGATCCTGCGGCGGGTCTCGGGGTACAACCTCGACGAGGTGGGGGAGGACGGGCCGCTCAACCTCGCGAAGCTGGTGGTGGGGTCGGAGGGGACGCTCGCGACCGTGACGGAGGCGACGGTCCGGGTCGTACCGATCCCGCCTGTGAAGATGCTCGTCGCGCTGCACTTCGGCACGGTCGTCGAGGCAGCAGCAGCGACCGTCCGGGCGAACGCGCACGGGCCTTCCGCGGTCGAGCTGGTGGACGACACGATCGTCGAGCGCTGCCGGGCGAGCGCGGGGTTCCGAAACCTGGTCGAGTTCGTGGAGGGGGAGCCGGGGGCGCTGCTGCTGGTCGAGTTCGCGGGGGAGCGGGCGGAGGAGGTGGAGGGGAAGGTTGGGGAGTTGCGGGCGGACCTCGTGGGGAAGGACGGGGCTTACGCCGGAGTGGTGGCGCGGGAGGCCGCGGAGCAGCAGCGCATGTGGCGGATGCGGGAGGCGGGTCTGGGGCTGCTGATGAGCGTGCGTGGCGACGCCAAGCCCGGGGCGTTCGTGGAGGACACGGCGGTCGCGCCGGAACGGCTGGCCGAGTACGTGGCGCGCTTCGACACGCTCGTGAAGGCGCGAGGGCTGCGTCCGGCGTACTACGGGCACGCGAGCGTGGGCTGCCTGCACATCCGGCCGGTGGTCGACCTGAAGGACGCGGAGGGGCTGGCGAATGCGGAGGGGCTGGCGGAGGAAATCGCCGACCTCGTGCTCGAATTCGGTGGCTCGCTCAGCGGGGAGCACGGGGACGGGATCGTGCGGGGCGCCTTCACGGAGCGGATGTTCGGCCCGGAGCTCACGCGCGCGTTCCGCGAACTGAAGACGCTGTGGGACCCGCAGGGGCTGCTGAACCCCGGGAAGATCGTCGACACGCCGCCCTTCGCCGACAACCTGCGGCTGAGCCCGGCTACCGTAAACGCGGAGTTGCACACTGACCTCGATTTTGCGTTCGAGGGCGGGCTAGCGCGGGCGGCGGAACAGTGCAACGGGCAGGGCGCCTGCCGCAAGCTCGACGGCGGGATGTGCCCCTCGTTCATGGTGACGGGCGACGAGGAGCACTCGACGCGGGGGCGAGCGAACCTGCTTCGCCAGGCGCTGAACGGCGCGTTGCCCCTCGAGGACCTGACGAGCGAGCGCATGCACGAGGCGCTCGACCTGTGCGTGGAGTGCAAGGCGTGCAAGACGGAGTGCCCCTCGGGGGTCGACTTCGCGAAGCTGAAGTACGAGGTGCAGGCGCAGGCGAGCGCGGCGCACGGGGCGCCCCTACGCGACCGCGCCTTTGCGCGCATCCGCAGGTTGAGCGCCCTCGCGAGCCCCTTCGGGCCGCTCGCGAACGCGGTGGCGCGGCTGGGTCCGGCGCGGGCGCTGCTGGAGCGGGCGGGCGGCATCGACCGGCGCCGACCGCTTCCGGCGTTCGCGTCGCAGCGCTTCGGGCGGTGGTGGTCGAGGCGGCCAGCGGCGAAGGGGGAGGCGCCGCGGGGGGAGGCGGTGTACCTGGCCGACACATTCACGGAGTACTTCCACCCCGAGGTAGGGCGGGCGGCGGTGCGGGTGCTGGAGGCGCTGGGGTATGCGGTTACGGTCGTGCCGGGGGTGGAGTGCTGCGGGCGACCGGCGATCTCGAAGGGGCAGCTGGGGCTGGCGCGGGGCTGGGCGGAGGCGAACGTGGCGCGGCTGGAGCCGTACGCGCAGCGGGGCATCCACATCGTGGGGACGGAGCCATCCTGCCTGCTGACGCTTCGTGACGAGTATCGCGACCTCCTGCCGGGGGGGCGGGCGGATGCGGTCGCGGAGCAAGCGGTGCTGCTGGACGAGCTGGTCGCACGGGTGGCGGGGGAGGACGACGGGGTCAGCGACCTGTTCCTAGGCAGTCCGGGTGGTGAGGTGCTGGTCCATGCTCACTGCCACCAGAAGACGCTGGCGGGGGCGGAGCCGTCGCTGCGAGCCCTGGAGGCGGCGGGGTACGCGCCGTCGCTGGTGGAGTCAGGGTGCTGCGGGATGGCGGGGTCGTTCGGGTTCGAGCAGGAGCACTACGAGGTTTCCCGAGAGATGGGTGCGTACCGGCTCTTCCCGGCGGTGGAGGCGGCGGACGGGGAGGTGGCGGTGGCGGTCACGGGGGTGTCGTGCCGGCAACAGATCGGGCACTTCACGTCTCGCACACCGCGTCACGTCGCGGAGCTGCTGGCGGAGGCGCTGGGGGAGTGACACCTCTCGACTCCACCAGCAACGGCGAACAGATGCACCTGATGGTGCAGTTCTTCAACACAGGCGACTTGTCAGCGTTGCCCTCGGTAGTCGCAACCGACTACGTTGACCACCAGGGGGTCGGACAGGGGCCCCTGCTCGGGCCCGATGGGTTTGCCGGAGTCGTCCGGCTGTCGCGCGACCGGCATCCTGAACTCTCCGTAGACATTGACGAGCTACATGTCGCCGGCGACGTGGTGGTAGCGAAGCTGAACTGGTCCGAGCCCAAGCCGAGGGGCACCGAGCAGCACACCTACCGCCGCACGATCGAAGTCGTCCGGTTCGCGGAGGGACTGGCGGTTGAACACTGGGGAGAACGGCTCGACTGACCTTGTCCAAGGGCTCAGCCGGGGACGGCGAGCGGCTCCAGCGCCGCGATAGCGGTTCGGATGGCATCGCGGATGCGGTCCGCGTCTTCCGCACCGATGGCATCCAGAGAAACGCCCCTGCTCACGAAGAGGAACTCGTAGGCATAGACGTTTCCCGCCTTATCGATGCAGCGGATGGGGCCCTCGTCAAGTGGCTCGGCGTGGGAGTCGCCACCCTCGGGCAGCTGCAGGCTGACGTACATGGCATCGGCCAGCGCGTCATGACTGACGTACATGGTGCTATCTCCAGGGTTTCGCGCCCGATCTCCGGGCGGGTCAGCGGCTACGGGCCCTTGACCCCCTCGAACTCGGTCATGATCGCGCACTCGAGGATGCCGACGCCCGTGTCACTGGGGTCGTCCATGTTGGTGTAGACGGTCGAGAGCTCGGCGTAGGAGCCGCCGCCGCTCATCTGCGGTATCTCGTTGCCGTCGTCGTCGAAGACCTTGGTGGGGTGGGAAACGTCCCAGACCTCGCCCTCGACCAGCAGCTCGCCGCGGAAGACGCCCCGCCCGAGACGGTCGTTCCAGCCATGGGCGTAGCCGCCGGCGAGCATGTAGACGGGCTCGCTGACCACCTCGAGCTGGAAGTTGTCGACGCCGCCGTCGGGGCGGGTGAGGTGGATCTTGCCGCGCTTGAAGCGGGGGAAGCCGTCTTCCCACTCATGGTCGGAGATAGAGATGTCGGTGTAGGCGAAGCTCTCCTTGTCGGAGTCGTAGCCGTACTCGACCCAGGAGTGGACGCCGACATCGGACTGGCGACCGGTGCCGGAGGCCCGGTAGACGCCGTCCTCGCCGAGGCGGAAGGCGTAGTAGAGGCAGCGGTCGGGCATGTTGACGACGGCCCAGTGGCGCATGCCGTCGGAGCGGAAGCTGCCCTGATCGGGGGGCGTCAGCGGGGGAGCGACGTAGGGGTTGGGCTTGGCGCCCGTGCCGGTGCCCGCGCCGATTCCCCAGGAGTGGTCGCGCGTGCCGCCCCAGCCGTCGCCGAAGTCGAACTTCCACTCGCGTCCGTTGATCCTGATCCAGCCCGCGATGTCGGCTGCCTGGATGTAGTTGGAGCGCTCGGCGACGAGGCGGCCATCGAGCCGGTACTGAACGCCCGGGGCTTCGTCGTAGGCGGGGGCCTTGCTCTCCCAGAGGATGTCGAACTCGATGCCGTGGGCGTTGTCGTCGCAGCCGATGCGGAGGGTGCGCATGCCGCGGATGATCTCCTGCCAGAAGGGGCCGACGCGGAGCTCGTCGATGCGGGGGCGCAGGCGGCGGCTGGCGCGCAGGTTGTACTGCTTACCGTCATCGAGGCTGACGATGGCGTAGGCGTCCATCACATCGGTGTTGGGATAGAGGCGGATGGCGGTGATCAGGTTGACCTCGCCGGCGGGGTCGCCGAAGCAGTGCCAGTAGCCATCGCTCCACTCGGGGCTGGCGGTCTGGACGGAGTTGAAGGTGTCGATGGTCTGGTGGCGGGGCCACTCGTCGAGCTCGGTGAGGACGCGGGGTCGGGGCATGGTCGTTCCTTTCGCGTTTCGGCCGCCGGGTTACGGGCGGGGGATGACGATGACGGGGATCTCGCGGGTGGTCTTGGCCTGGTACTCGGCGAATGCGGGCATCTTCTCGGCCTGCTGGTCGAAGAGGCGCTGGCGCTCCTCGCCCTCGGGGATGATGGCGTTCACCGTAAAGGTCTGGTCCGGGAGCTCGATGGTGACCTCCGGGTTGGCGCGGATGTTGTGGTACCACTGGGGGTGCTTCGGGTTCCCGGCGTAGGAGGCGATGATGATGATGTTGTCGCCGTCCGTGCTGTGGGCGAGGGGGGTGGTGCGCTTCTCGCCGCTCTTCGCGCCGGTGGTGGTGAGGAGGAGGAGGGGCGCATCGGCAAAGCGGCCGGTGACCTTCCCGCCGTTGGCGCGGAACTGCTCGATGAGGTGGTTGTTGTAGGAGATCATCTGGGCGATGGGGTCTTCGGATGTCATGGGGCCTCCGGGATGTGCGTCGGCAGAGTCTAGCGGTCGGCGTTGTCGAGCGCTGCGCCCGGTTTGCGCCGCCTACGGGCGCGGAATGACGACCACGGGAATCTCGCGGGTCGTCATCGCCTGGTAGTCGGCGAAGCGCGGCATCTGAGCGGCGTGCTGGTCGTAGATACGTTGGCGCTCCTCCCCCTCAGGGACGATGGCGTTCGAGGTGAAGGTCTCACCCGGAAGCTCGATCGTGACCTCGGGATTGGCGCGGATGTTGAGGAACCAGGCGGGATGCTTCGGGGCGCCGCCGAACGAGGCGATGATGACGACGCGGTCGCCGTCGACCGTGTGAACCAGCGGGTTGGTGCGCTTCTCGCCGCTCTTCGAGCCGGTGGTGGTGAGGAGCAGGAGGGGCTCGTTCGCAAACATGCCCGTGACTCTGCCATCGTTCGCACGAAACTCCTCGATGACCCTGCGGTTGAGGGCGAGCATCTCTTCGAGGGAGACGGGGGCGGCGGCATTGCGGGCTCGCATGTCGTTGAGGGATTCTGAAGTGGGTTCAGAGGACACGGCAGGCTCCCTTACTGGTCAGTCCGGCGAGTCTAGGGGACTTCAATCGACGCGGAGTACGGCGGCGCCCTCGACCTTGCCGGATGCGAGGTCGGCGAGGGCCTGGTTGGCGGCGTCGAGGGGGTAGACGTCGGTCTCGGTGCGGATGGGAATCTTGGCGGCGAGGGCGAGGAACTCGCGCGCGTCCCGGCGGGTGAAGTTGGCGACGCTGCGGAGGCTGCGTTCCCACCAGAGGTGCTCGTAGGGGAACTCGGGGATGCGGTCGAGGTGGATGGCGTTGACGGCGACGGTACCGCCACGGTCGACGGCCTTGAGGGCGGCAACGACGACCTCGCCGGCAGGGGCGAAGGTGACGGCGGCGTCGAGGGGCGCGGGCGGGGCATCGTCCGTGCCCCCGGCCCAGGCGGCGCCGAGGTCACGGGCGCGCGCCTGGTCGCGGGGGGAACGGGTGGCGACGAAGACCTCGCAGCCCCAGTGCGTCGCCACCTGCAGGGCGAGCCGCGCGGAGGCGCCGAAGCCGTAGAGCCCGAGGCGTCCGCCGGGCTCGATGCCGGAGAGGCGCAGGGCGCGGTAGCCGATGATGCCGCCGCAGAGGAGGGGCGCGGCCTCGACGGGGTCGAGGTCGGGTGGGAGGGGGACGGCGAAGACGGCGCGCACGGTGACGCGTTCGGCGTAGCCGCCGTCGCGGTCCCAGCCGGTGAATTGCGCGGCCTCGCAGAGGTTCTCGCGGCCGGATTCGCAGCGGGTGCAGGCGCCGCAGGCGCCCGCGAGCCAGGCGACCCCTGCACGGTCGGCCACTTGCCAGCCGTCGACGCCCTCGCCGAGCGCCTCGACTGTGCCGACAGCCTGGTGGCCGGGGACGACGGGGAGGCGGCGCGCCTCGATATCGCCCTCGCAGATCTGGAGGTCGGTGCGGCAGACGGCGCAGGCGTGGACGCGCAGCAGGAGCTCTCCGGGCTCGGGGACGGGGTCGGGGCGGGTGGCGAGGACGAGGGGTCCGTCGCCCGCGGGGGCGGTGCGTTCGAGCACGGCGGCGCGCATGGCGCGATCCTACGAGCGCGACGACGGGGGCGGGGGGCCGAGCAGCCACGCGAGGGCCTTGAGCAGGTCGAGGCGCTCGGCCCGCCAGCGGCTAGCGAGCCCGCTGGAGGAGGGCACGACGTAGGGGATGGTGTCGCCGATGCGTTCGGGCTGGACGCCGTCGGCGCGCCCGGCCAGGGCGGCGCGGGGGAGGCCGAGGGCGTGGCGGGCGAAGTGGACGTAGATGCCACGCCCGCTGAAGACGGCGTAGGCGGGCTGGTTCTCCTGAAGTTGATCGAGAAGGCGTTGGGCGCCCTGCGCGATCTCGTCGGGCGTGAGCTCGTCTGCGCGGACGGTGGGGCGGGGGCAGAGGTCGACGAAACCGATGCCCGCTTCATCCATCAGGGAGGCGTCGTCGTCGGGTCCGGCGGGGCGGGCGAGCAGACCGCTCTCGTTGAGCTGCTTCCAGAAGACGTTGGCGCGGCGAGCGTAGTAGTGGCCGGCCTCGGCGGAGTAGATGGCGGGGTTGTAGCCGATGAAGACGATGCGGAGGCCGGGGCGGAGGTAGTGGGGCAGGGTCTGGAGGGGACCCGTCAATGGTCCTCCTCCGTGAGGGCGAAGCGGACTTTCGGGTCTGCCAGGCGGAGGGCGCGGGGCTCTGCACCCTCTTCAGCGTCCGAGAGGTCGAAGTTGAGCGTCATCATCACCTCGAACCCCGCTTCGATCACCAGAGGTTCGGCCAGCCCCTTATGGAGGATAGGATTCCCCTTGGACAGCTCCAGCTCGAAGCCCTCCAGGTCAATTGTCGATGGCTCGGTGGGACGCACACGGAGCGTGACGGTCACTCTTTCCGGATTGGCCTCGTCAACCTCCCAGGACTCCACCCACATGACCAGGCCGTCCTCGCTGTACGCGCCGTTCACGGGGACGGTGGGTTCGTCGAAGAAGACGTTAAGGAGGGGGGGTATACCCAACACGCCTAGGGGGATCCCGACGATGACACCGAGGATGGCGGCCCAGCGGAAGAAGCTCCGGCGTTCTTCGCGGACGCTCTGCTCGGCGGCGACGGGGACGCGGCGGCGGGGCGGTTCGGTCACGCGGGGCTAGCGGATGCGGGCGGCGAGGACGCCCTCGAAGTCCAGCCCGGTGCTGAGCAGGTAGCGCTCGTCGGCGGCGAGGAAGGAGAGAAAGGCGCGGAGCCCATCGGCCTCGCGGCCCTCGGAGGCGGCGAGGGGGGCGGCGTTGACGATCGTGAGGGAGCCGCCGATGCGGATGAGGCGGGTCAGGTCCTCCTCCATGGACTCGTACTCGCGCCAGCGGCCCCCGAGCACGACGAGGTCGTAGGGTCCGTTGAGGGCGTGGACGACGGCGGGGGGCTTGCCGGAGTGGACGCGCACGTGCTCGGCGAGGGCGTGGCGCTCGGCCGCGCGGCGGATGCCGTCGGCGACCTTGGGGCTGCGCTCGACGACCTCGACCTGGCCGGTATGTCCGAACGCGCCCGCGATGTTCAGGGCGCGGTAGGAGGCGAGGCTGGCGGCAAGCTGCTCGACCGCCGCGGCGTCGAGCCCGTCCGTGTCGGGCGGCGGTTCGCCTTCGACAAGGAGGACGTAGCTGGCGCGGGCCGCACGCACGAGGGTGGCGAGCTGGCGCGCGGTCATGGCGGCGGCCAGCGCCAGGGGCTCGGGCACGCCCTCGAGCAGCGAGGCGAAGCGGTCGGCCTGCGCCTGCAGCAACTCGCGTGCGAACTCTTCGCCCGAAGCCATGGGGCAATTGTAGGAGGTGGGAACGCCCGTCGGGGTCAGGCGAGGGCGCGTTCGATGAGGGCGCGGTCCTCGGGGGCGAGGTCGGAGGCGAGGGCGAGGTCCCGGGCGGCGGGGCTGATCTTGCTCCAGGTCTTGCGGATGACGCCCGCCATCGTCTCCGGGTCGGTGCGGAGGGCGAAGTCGTGGAGCTGCGTTTCGAGGAAGACGAGGGTGAGGCCGTCCTCGAAGGCCTGGCCCTCGGGGTCGCGCTTCGGGGTCTCCTTGCGGATGAGGCGTTCGGCGCGGGTGATTGTGTCCTCGTCGTAGCCGCACTGCTCGAGGATGGCGCGGGCGTGGGCAGCGTGACGGACCTGGAGGTCGCGCCGCCAGCGGAGGTACCCGCGGCGTCCGGCGGGGAAGGTGTCGCGGGGGGACTCCCAGCGGCGGATGTGGTGGGCGCGGGCGGCGAGCAGCAGGGCCTCGCTCGGCTCGGGCAGGAGGCGTTCGACCCAGGCGGTGAGCATGCGCGCGTGGGTGAGCTCCTTGGGCACTGCCCGGCCGTCGACCTCGATGGTTACGGGGTCGGGAGCGTTGGCCTCGTCGATGAGGGCGATGGCGCGCTCGAATCGGGGTGCGAAGCGGTTCTGGGTATCCGGCACGGCCCGCCAAGCATGGCACAGCGAACCTACAATGGCCGCATGAACGTGCGGGAAGCGATCCGGTTCCTCGAGTCGTTCGTGGACATGGAGCGGGATCCGGGGGCGTCGAAGAGCCCGCCCATGAACCTCGCCTCGATGCGCTCGCTGCTGAAGCGGCTGGGCGACCCGCAGCGGGGGCGGGAGACGGTTCATGTGACCGGCACGAACGGCAAGGGGAGCGTCTCGGCGATGGTCGAGGGCATCCTGCGGGCGGGCGGGGAGCGGACGGCGCTGTTCACGAGCCCGCACCTGCACTCGTACGGCGAACGAATCCGGATCGACGGAGAGCCGCTGACGATGCCGGAGCTGGCGGAGGGGCTGAGCGCCATCCGCGCCGCGGTGGAGGCGGAGCAGGAGTCGGCAGGGGGCCAGGTGAGCACGTTCGGGGTGCTCGTGGCGCTGTTCCACTGGCTCGCGCGGGAGCGGCTGGGGGACGGCGGACGGCAGGTCGTGGAGGTCGGGCTAGGCGGCTCCTACGACGCGACGAACGTTTATGGGGGCGCGGAGATCGCCGTGATCACGCCGATCGCGCTCGACCACACCGCGATCCTGGGCGAGACGCCGGTCGCCATCGCGCGGGACAAGGCGGGGATCATCGGGCCCGGCTCAACCTGCGTGCTTGCGCCCCAGCCCGACCCGGCGGTGACGCAGGTGGTGCGCGACCGCTGCCGCGAGGTAGGGGCGGAGCTGCGGCTGGTGGACGAGGAGTGGAGCACCGACGTACTGGAGCGTTACGTGTTCGGGCAGTCGTTCCTGCTGCACGGGCCGGACGGATCGCGGGAGCTGCGGACGCCCCTGCTGGGCGCCCACCAGGTGGGGAACGCGATGACGGCGGTGGCGGTGGCGCAGGAGCTGCGCGCGCGGGGCGCGGCCATCGACGAGGAGGCGATCTCGGGGGGGATCGCGCGGACGCGGATCGGTGGGAGGCTGGAGGTGATGGGACAGCGTCCGCTGCTGGTCGCCGACGGGGCGCACAATCCGGCGGCGGCGGCGGCGCTGGCGGAGGCGCTGCGCGAGTACCTTGAGTGGCGGCGCTGCTTCTTCGTGCTGGGGGCGATGGCGGGGAAGGACCTGCGCGGGATCGGGTACAAGCTGTCCGGGCTCGCGAGCGGCATCTGGTGCTGCAAGCTCACGTCGCGGCGGTCGCGCGTCCCCGCGGAGATGGCCGCCGAGTTGGCGCCGCTGACGCCGCACGTTGAGGTGGCGGGAAGCGTGGCGGAGGGCATCGCGCAGGCGCGGCAGCGGGCGGAGGATACGGACCTGATCTGCGTGACGGGCTCTCTGTACGCGGTGGCGGCGGCGCGGACGGCGGTGCTGGGCGAGAGCGTGACGGGGCGGTAGGGCCGGGTTCGCTGGACTCCTACGGGCCCACGGGACAGGCTTGACCGATGTCCTTTGCGGAAGCGATGGAGCGGGGGGAGTTCCCCGTCTCGCTGGAGATTACGCCGCCACGCACATCGAGGCCGGCAGTGCTGTTGAGGCGCGCGCGGCTGCTCGAGGCGCGCACGCTGACCGTGAACGTCATCCAGCGTCCCGAGCGGCAGTCGAGTCTGGAGGCAGCGCTTGAACTGAAGCGCGAGGGGCTGGAGCCGATCTGGCACCTGGCCACGGGCGGGCGCACGCGGGACGCGATCGCCACGGACGTGGCGCAGGCACACGAGGCCGGACTCGGCCACGTGCTCTGCCTGCGCGGCGACCACGCCGCCGACACGCCAGGGACACGCGTCACCGAGGCGATCGCGATCGTGCAGGAGCAGGCGCCCGGCATGGCGATCGGGGCAGCGCTCGACCAGTACCGCACGGACGAACGCTCCGACAACCTGCTCGCGGCCAAGCTGCAGGCAGGCGCCCGCAGCATCTGGACGCAGCCGGTGTTCGACCTGGCGCCGCTGTTGCGGTCGGCCGGGTTTGTGAAGGCTGTCCGGCCCGACGCGCATGTGGTGGCGATGGCGATGCCGCTGCTCACGCCGGAGTCGCTGGACGCGATCAGCGAGCGGCTGCGCATTCCCGCCCCGGAAGCGCTGCGGACGCGCATCGCGGCGGGCGAGAAGGAGGCTTGGGACGCCTTCGAGGAGACGCTGGCGACGCTGGCGCGGGTGGAGCTGGTGGACGCGGTCGCGATCATGACCTACCGCGCGGACCCGCCCGCGGGCACGGCGGAGCGCATCATCGCGGCGTTGCGGCGGACGGGGATCGGGGACACGGCGGGGGCGCCAGCCGACCGGTAGACTCGCGCGCATGGAAACGCGAACGTTCGGGAAGCTCGGGCCGGTCAGCGCCCTCACGCTCGGGGGCGGCGGAACCGGCGGGGTCTGGGGCGCGACGACGCGCGAGGAAGCGGTCGAGACGGTCCTCGCGGCGGTCGATGGCGGCATCACCTTCCTCGACGTGGCGCCCGGGTACGGAAACGGCGAGGCGGAGCGCGTCGTGGGGAAGGCCTTCGGGGGGCGGCTGCCGGAGGGCGTGCGCATCTCGACGAAGCACCACCTCGGGAACGTGCCCGCAGGCGAGGTGGCGGGGACGCTGCGGCAGGCGCTGGCGGCGAGCCTCGACCGGCTGCGACTGGAGCGGGTTGACCTGTTCTTCCTGCACGGGATGGTCGTGCCGGACGGGTTCGAGGGGCGGGGGACGCCCCGCAGCCTGTTCGTGGAGGCGGCCCGGCCCGCGTTCGAGGCGATGGTGGCGGACGGCACGATCGGGGCGTGGGGGGTGAGCGGGGTGGGAGTGCCGAGCGCGCTCCTCGAGACACTCGCGGAGGATCCGGCGCCAGCGGCCATCCAGTGCGTGGCCAACCTGCTCGATTCGCCCGGCGGCATGCGCGCCTACGAAGAAGACCCGCGCCCGCGCGAGCTGATCGCGGCGGCGAACGCGCGGGGCGTGGGCGTGATGGGCATCCGCGCCGTGCAGGCGGGCGCGCTCACGGACGCGATCGACCGGGACCTGCCGGACGACCACCCGGAGGTGGTCGATTTCGAGCGGGCGGCGCCGTTCCGGGCGCTAGCGGCGGAAGTGGGCGAGTCGCCCGCCTCGCTCGCGCACCGCTACACGCTCTCGATGGAGGGCATCGCGACGGTGATCCTGGGGGTGAAGAACCGGGCCGAGCTGACCGAGTGCCTGGAGGCGGAGGCGAAGGGCCCGCTCGACCCCGAGCTGATGGCGCGCATCGACGCGGCCGTGGCGGGGAGCCCGAGCTGATGGACTACGACGTCATCATCGTCGGGGCGGGGTCGTCCGGGGCGGTCCTCGCCTCGCGGTTGAGTGAGGACCGGTCGCGGTCGGTGCTCCTGCTCGACGCCGGTCCCGACTACGCGACCCTTGAATCGCTCCCACACGACGTGAACAGCATCCACGAGCCCTCGACGGTTCACCACGACTGGGGGTTCAACGCGACATTCGTGCCGGGGCGCGTGGCGCCGCTGCCGCGAGGGAAGCTGGTCGGAGGTTCGTCGGCTATCAACACCGGCGTAGCCATCCGCGGGGCGCCGGGCGACTACGACCGCTGGGCGGAGCTGACCGGCGACGAGCGTTGGGGCTGGGAGCACTGCCTCCCCTACTTCCGCGCGATCGAGGACGACCGGGACGAGCGCGGCGACTTCCACGGTCAGGGCGGTCCGATTCCCGTGCGCCGCTGGACTCGCGAGCAGCTGGCGCCCGTGCAGCAGGGGTTCTACGACGCCTGCGTGGCGGCGGGGTTCGAGGAGGATCGCGATCAGAACGACCCGGAGACGACGGGCATCACGCGCGCGGCGATGAACCGCGGAGGCCCCGGGGAGATGACGCGCTGGTCGGCCAACCTCGGCTTCCTCTCGCCCGCCCGTAACCGGCTCAACCTCACCATCCGCAGCCACTGCCTCGTCGACCGGGTGCTGGTCGAGGACGGCCGCGCTGTCGGACTGCGGGTCGAGTGCGACGGGGAACTGCAGGAGGTGCGGGGGCGGGAGATCGTGCTCTCCGCGGGCGCGATCATGAGTCCGGCGATCCTGCTGCGGAGCGGTATCGGTCCGGCGGGTGAGCTGGCGGAGCTGGGGATCGAGTCGGTCGCGGACCTTCCGGGCGTCGGCAAGCACCTGATGGACCACCCGATGACGCCGCTGCTCTTGCACCCGAAGCCAGGGGTCGTCGACCCCGAGAAGCCGCTTCTGCAGACCCTCCTGCGCTACACCTCGTCGACGGGCGAGTTCAACGACATGCAGGTGTACCTGCTGGGGCACATCCTCTTCGCGCCTGGGGGCCGGTACGGGACCTGGCAGGGGGAGGAGGACGGCGAGCCGGAGTGGGTGTTCGCGGTATCGCCGGGCGTCCAGCTCCCGAACTCGTACGGGTCGGTTACGCTGGCGAGCGCCGACTACACGGTGAAGCCGGTGATCGACCTGAAGTTCGACGAGGACGAGTCGGACCGCGTACGCCTGCGCGAGGGAGCGCGGCTGGCGTGGAGACTGGCGCACTCGCCCGAGCTGGCGCCGTACCACACCGGTCCGGTCGACCTCAACCAGGAGACCCTGGACGACGACGCGAAGCTTGACCAGTGGATTCACGGCGCGGCCTCGAGCATGGCCCACCCGACCTGCACCTGCCCGATGGGCCCGGACCCCGCGGATGGGGCGGTGGTCGACAGCGAAGGGCGGGTCCATGGGGTGGAGGGGCTGCGGGTGGCGGACGGGTCGATCATGCCGACGATCATCCGGGCGAACACGAACTTCACCTGCATGATGATCGGCGAACGCATCGCCGAGTGGCTGGCCGCCGACCTGGCCTAGGTCGGAAGCGGGCTGCGAACCTCGCCGGGCGCGGCGCCGGTGAGGGTGTCGGGGGGCACAACCCCGCGCAGGTGCGCGTCGAGCGCTTCGTTCCAGAGACGGACCGCTTCGGAGTCGTCCTGCAGGGAGAGTCCCTGGCGGGCGGGCTCCTTCATCTCGTCCTGGGCGCCGGCGAGGGCCGCGGCCGCGGCGTCGAGCTGGGCTTGCGCCCACTCGATGCGCCCGGCCCAGGCGGGCGTCTCAGCAGGTGAGTCCTCCTCGCCCCAGTCAGGGGCGAGCCAGGTGGCTTCGAGCAGGGTGGTCTCTTCGTCGCCGGGCCAGACGGTGAAGTTGAAGATGCCGCTGGGCGTGTAGGTGACGAACAGGTTGGGGAAGAACAGGTAGGTGGTGGCGGTGGAGCTGAGCATCGGGCCGAGGCCGTGGACCGAGGGGAGGTCCGCATCGCTGAGGTCGGTCCAGTCGAGCGGGCCGGCGAGGCCGAGGGCGGAGGCGCCAGCGTCATCAAAGGGGGCGACGATGCGGAGGTGGCCGCCATCGAGCAGCTCGACATCGGCGGCCGTGGTCGCGAGGTCGCCCGCGCCGGGACGGGGAAGGGCGGCGGGTGAGGCGAGCAACCGGCCCATGACCCGCTTCCAGTTGACGGGGATGGTGACGGAGCGCTGGTCGAGGGTGCGCAACCCCCCGCTCTCCACCGAGAGTTCCCCGCCGGCGGTGCCGAACGAGTTGTTGAGGTCCACCTCGGGGGCCTCGCTCACGAAGATGGCGCTGTTCCTGACCTCGCAGGAGACGGGAACAAGGGCGCGCTCCTCGCGGCGGAGGTCGACGAAGTCGCGTTCGTCGGGCACGGAGACCAGCTTGCCGGAGGTGTCGTAGGTCCAGCTGTGGTACTGGCAGCGGAGGGCGCGGTTGCGTCCGCGGGGGACGCGTACGACGGGCGCGCCGCGGTGGCGGCAGGAGTTGTAGAAGCAGCGGATCACGTCGTCGACGGCATGGACGAGGAGGAGGGGGACGCGCGTCTTCTCCCAGGTCATGTAGAGGCCGGGGCGCGCGATCTCGTCGACGCGCCCGGCGAGGAGCCAGGCCTTGCCGAAGATCTCGGCGCGTTCGGCTTCGTAGAAGGAACGGTCGACGAAGCGGCGGGCGGGGAGGCGGACGGGCTCTGGTGCGGGCGGCTCGGCGGATCGGGCCTGCAGCCGGGCGCGGACTTCATCGGAAACGGTCACGTTCGCCTCCTCCCGCGGCTGGTCAGCGAGACTCTAAGCGACGGCAGACATAGAGGCATGGAGAAAGGCGCACAGGGGCGGCGTTCGCTACCCTACGCTCGGTGAGCACCGCGACACCGGCCCCGTCACGACCGCCTTCACTCATCGACCGCCTGACTCGCGAACGCGACATCGGGCGCGAGCGGCTGGCGCTGCGCTACGCGCGGCGAACGGTGACCGTGCCCATCTACCTGGCGTCGTTCCTGATCAACACGGCGGCGGCGCCGATCTTCCTGGTGGTCGCGCTGACCGGCGACCTCGCGCGGGGGCGGGGCACGATCTTCGTGCGCTGCATCCTGGCGCTGTGGGCGTACCTGGCGGTGGAGACGTTCGGCCTGGTGCTCTTCCTGCCGCTCTGGCTGCTGGGACAGGGGAGCGAACACCGGAGGTTGGCGCTGCATCACTGGTTCGCGCGGGTGTGGGCACGGTGGGTGTTCTGGAGCATCGTGCGGCTGTTCGAGATGCGCGTGGACGTGGAGGGGGACGAGGAGGCGGCGGAGGGGCCGGTGATCGTGTTCTGCCGGCACGTCTCGCCCGTCGACAACCTGCTGCCGCTGGTGTTCCTGGAGGGGCAGCACGGACTCTGGCTGCGCTGGGTCATGAACTCGTGGCTGGTGCGAGACCCGTGCATCGACTTCGTCGGCCACCGGCTGCGGAGCACGTTCCTGACGGTCGGCTCCCGCGAGGGCTCGCGGCAGATCGCGAAGGTGTCGGCGCTGGCCGACGACCTCGAACCGCGCGAGGGGGTGCTGGTCTTCCCCGAGGGCGCGCTCTTCACGCCGGCGCGGCTGGCACGGGCGGTGGCGCGCATGCGCCGCAGCGGCGACGAAGAAGAAGCGCAGCTCGCCGAGGGTCTGCGCCACGTGCTGCCGCCGCAGCTCGGGGGGCCGCTGGCGCTGCTCGAACGAGCGCCGCACGCAGACGTGGTGTTCTGCGCGCACACGGGTCTGGAGGGCGGCAGCTACCGCTCGCTGCTGGCGGGCGGCATCCTGCGGCGGGAAGTGCGCATCGCCTTCTGGCGCGTTCCCCGGGCGGAGGTCCCGGAGGACATCGGGGGGCGCACGTCATGGCTGCACGCACAGTGGCGGCGCGTCGACGGCTGGATCGAGGAGAACGCCCTCAGCCAGGACTGAGCGTTCCCCGGCCTCGAGACGCGGACCTAGAAGACGACGACGCCCCGGGCGTTCTTGCCGGCTTCCATGTCGGCGTAGGCCTGGGCCACGTCCTCGATGGGGTAGGTGGTGGTGACGAGGGAATCGAGGTCGAGCTTGCCCTGGCGGTACCACTCGATCATGCGGGGGAAGTCGCGCACGCTGGCGCCCTTGCCGCAGAACGAGCCCTTGATCGTCTTCTCGGTGACGGCGACGAGGCCGGCGGAGAGCGCGAAGGTGTCGTCGAAGCGCCCGACGCCGACGATCGTGCAGGTTCCGCCGCGGCGGGCGGCCATGAAAGCGTCCCCCATGGCCGAGCCGACGCCGATGGCCTCGAAGGTGTAGTCGGCGCCGCGGCCGCCGGTGAGCGCCATCACCTGCTCGACCGCGTTCTCCTGGGAGGCGTCGATGACGTGGGTCGCGCCGAGCTTCGTGGCGTACTCGAGCTTGGCCGGGTTCGTGTCGATCGAAATCATCGTGGAGGCGCCGGCGATGCGGCAGCCCTGCAGGACGCTCAGGCCGACTCCGCCGCAGCCCCAGATGGCGCAGCTCGCGCCGGGGCGGACCTCGGCGGTGTTGATGGCGGCGCCCACGCCCGTGATCACGCCGCAGCCGAGTAGGGAAGCGCTGACTAGGGGGATGTCCTTGTCGATCTTGATGGCGGTGTGCTCGGCGACGACGGTGTACTCGCAGAGGCCGCCGATGGAGGCGAAGGGCATCAGGTCCAGCCCATCGACGTGGTAAGGGAAGTTACCGCCCATGTTGAGAGGCATCTGCTCGCACTGGGCGTACATGCCCTCGACACAGAGGGGGCAGCGCCCGCAGAAGGCGGTGGTCGTCATGACGACGTGATCGCCGGGCTCAAGGGATGTGACGCCCTCTCCCACCGACTCAACGACGCCGGCGCCCTCGTGGCCCAGGACCATGGCGTTGGTCTGGGGCAGCACCGACTGCATCACGGACAGGTCGGTATGGCAGAGGCCGCAGGCGGCCAGCTTGACCCGCACCTGCCCGGGGCCGGGATCGTCGACAGTGACGGTCTTGACTTCGAGGGGAGTGCCGGAACCACGAATCACCGCTGCTTTCGCTTCCATTTCGATACCTCCGGGGGCGCCCGCGCGCTGTGGCGGCGCGCCGGCGGCGATTGTACGGGGAAGGCGGCCAAGGGGCGGCGGGGGCGGGGTATCATCGGCCCCGGCAAGAGCATCGTGATCATCGTTCTCCACGGTCAGGACGAGCTCCGCCTGCGGCGGCGGCTGGAGGCGCTTCGCGCCGAGGGCGGCGGGGAGGCGGGGGCGACGGGCGCTGACGTGGCCTTGCTCGACGGCCGCGACGTGAAGCCGGAGGAGGTCCTGGGCCCGGCGCTTACGGCGCCGTTCCTCTCGCCGCGGCGGACGGTGGTGGTCGAGGGGCTGCTGGGGCGGTTCGAGGGGTGTGGGGTATAAACCTATGCGAGACCACGGGTCAAGAGGCAATGGCGTTT
>VXLW01000061.1 GCA_009841435.1 Dehalococcoidia bacterium
GGGCGGGGCAGACAACCTGGTGCGCAGCGCTGCAGGGCGAGCAGGGCGGGGAGGGGCTGGCACGGTCGTTGCGGGAGGCGGCCCCGCCGATCGTGGCGCGCGTGGAGTCGGGCGAGACGCTGCTCGACCCCCGTACCGTCGCCAAGAGCGACGACGAGCACGTCACGGCCACGATCCAGGCGCTGATCCGGGCGGAGTCGTCAGGCGGCACGCCCTCGTAACGCGGGAGCGTTGACCCCCTCAGAAGGCGGGGTATAGAGTGCGCCGCATCCATATGTTCGATTTTTCACAACCGCTGGCCGCCTGAGCGGCCCGGGGCGCGAGCAGGAGGGCCGGCCCGCCGAATGACCTCTGATATCCCCGAGGTTGTCATTAACCGGTTGCCGCTCTACGCGCGTGCGCTCACAACGCTTGCGGCAGCAGGCGAGACGGTGGTCAGCTCGCAGACGCTCGGCGAACAGCTCGACGTGACGCCGGCGCAGATTCGCAAGGACCTGAGCTACTTCGGGCGCTTCGGCAAGCAGGGCCGCGGCTACAACGTCGACGACCTGCTGGACCGGCTGCGCGAGATCCTCGGGCTGGACCGGTCGTGGAGCGTGTGCGTGGTCGGGATCGGGAGGCTGGGCCAGGCAATCCTCGAATACGACGGGTTCGCGCAGCAGGGCTTCGATACGGTCGCGGCCTTCGACGCCGCGCCCGACGTGGCCGGGAGGACAATCCAGGGAATCGAGGTGCGTTCGATGGACGACCTCGAGGACTACCTCACCAGCGAGCAGGTCGACATCGCGGTGGTGGCAGTGCCGGCAGAAGCGGCACAGGCGGTCGTCGACCGGCTGGTCGAGAGCGGCGTGCACGCCATCCTGAACTACGCGCCGATCTCCGCGCACGTTCCGGAGGGCGTCTCGATCCGGCAGATCGACCCGGTCGTGATGATGCAGGGGATGACCTACTACCTGAAGGAGCTCGCGCCCAACGCGAGCTAGGCCGCGACGCGCAACCTCACACGCTCCAGGAACGGGTCCACCTCGGCAGGGGAGCGGAGGCGGATGAACTGCGTGCCTTCCCACCGCGGGTCGGTCATGGCGGCGGCGTAGTCGACACGGCGGCGGCGGTGGCTCTTGAGCGTCCACCAGATAAGGGAGCGATCCCAGGGCAGGAAGTGCTCCCAGAAACGCTCACGGTTCGTGCCCCAGAGGAGCTCCCGCGTCCTCCAGCGACGGAACGAGCGCGCGAGCGTGCGGGGAAGGGTCACGCGCAGGGGGAAATCGAGCCAGACGACGGTGTCGGCCGCGCCCCAGGTGATGGGGCGGACGATGCGGCCGTAGTTTCCGTCGATGACCCAGCCGGACTGGGCGACGGCCTCGTGCACCTGCTCCAGGAAGACCTCGTCGGGGGTGGGAGTCCAGTTCGGCTGCCAGCTGAGGGAGTCGAGCTCGACGTGGCGCAGGCCGAGCCGCTCGGCGAGAGCAGCGGCAAGGGTGGTCTTGCCCGAGCAGCTATCGCCGACCACGCTGATGTTCGGCCCGATGGCGACGGGCCCTGTGGAAGGGTTCCCAGACACGAAGAATCGAGGGTAGGTCAGCGATCGGGTTGGGGGAAGAGGCCCACGAGCTGCTCCTCCTCGGTGGGGAGGCTGCGCTCGATGATCTCGAGGTGGTCGAGGGCGATGGCGGCGCCGACGGCGACGCATTCGAGGGGACTATCGGCGACGTAGCAGGGGACGCCGGTCTCCTGCGTGAGGAGCTCATCGAAGTGGCGGAGGAGAGCGCCGCCTCCGGTGAGGACGATGCCGTGGTCGATCACGTCGGCCGCAAGCTCGGGGGGCGTGCGTTCGAGGACGCTGCGGACGGCCTGGATGATCTGGCCGAGGGAATCCTGGATGGCCTGGGCGATCTCGTCGCTGTTGAGGGTGATGGTGCGAGGGAGACCGCTGAGCTGGTCGCGCCCGCGTACCTGCGTCGAGATGCCCTCGTCGAGGGGGATGGCGGAGCCGATCGCGATCTTGATCTCCTCGGCGGTGCTCTCGCCGATGACGAGATTGTGGCGGCGGCGGACGAAGGCCTGGATGGCCTCGTCGATACGGTCGCCGGCGACGCGGACGGACTCGCTGACGACGATGCCGTAGAGCGAGATGACCGCGGCCTCGGTACGGCCACCGCCGATGTTCACGATCATGTTGCCGCGGGGCGTGCCCACGGGGACGCCGGCTCCGATGGCAGCGGCGAGGGGCTCGGGGACGAGGTGGGCGGGGCGCCGGGCGCCGGCCTGCTCGGCGGCGTCGCGCACGGCCCGCTGCTCGACGCTGGTCACACCGGCGGGGACGGTCACCATGATCTCGGGGCGGATGAGGTTGAAGCGGCCGGTCACGACGCCGATGAAGTAGCGCATCATCGCCTCGGTCGTGAGGTAGTCGGCGATGACGCCCTCGCGCATGGGACGGATGATGCTGAGGGCGCCGGGCGTGCGGCCCTGCATCATGCGGGCCTCGGCGCCGACGGCGACGATGGCGTCGTCCCGATTATGTCGTGCAACGACCGACGGTTCGTTCACGACAATGCCCTGCCCCTGCACGAAGACGAGGATGTTGGCGGTGCCGAGGTCGATGCCGGCGCGCGTATTCGAGATGAAGCCGAAGGCCATACGGACTACACCCGTTCCAGCTCGGCGCCGAGGCCGCGAAGCTTCTCGTCGAGGCACTCGTACTTGCGGTCGAGGTGGTAGATGTCGTCGATGACAGTCGTGCCGCTGGCGGCGAGGCCGGCAAGGAGGACGGCGGCGCCAGCGCGCACATCGAGGGCGCGGGCGCGGGCGCCGTGGAGAGGCGTCGGACCGTTGACGATGGCCGAGGAGCCGGTGCTGATGATCTCGGCGCCCATCTTGCGGAGCTCGTCGACGTAAAGCATGCGGTTGTCGAAGACGCGCTCGTGGATGATGGAGACACCGTCGGCCTGGGTGAGGAGGGCGCCCATGGGGGCGTGAAGGTCGGTGGGCAGCCCCGGGTAGGGGAGGGCCTGGAAGCCGACGGGGGCAAGGCGGCCCCCGGCGGCGACGCGCAGCGAGCCCTCGCGCGCCTCGACGGTGGCGCCGGCGGCGCGCAATTTCGTGATGAGGGCGTCCATCACGGCTACGGGGGCGTCGACGAGCTCGACGTCGCCGTGGGTCATGGCGGCGGCGATGGCGAACGTGCCTGCCTCGATGCGGTCCGGGACGAGGGCGAAGGTCGTACCGTGGAGGCGCTCGACGCCCTCGATCGCGATGACCTGGGTGCCGACGCCGGAGATGCGCGCGCCCATCGAGTTGAGCAGGGCGGCAAGGGCCTGGACCTCGGGCTCGGTGGCGGCGTTGATGATGGTCGTCTCGCCCCTGGCGAGGGTGGCGGCGAGCATGACGTTCTGCGTGCCGGAGACGGAGGGGTAGTCGGCGAAGACACGGGTTCCGGCCAGGCCCTTCGGAGCGCGGGCCTGGTAGTGCTCACCGACGCGATCGATGGTGGCGCCCATCGCCACGAAGCCGTCGAGGTGGACGGCGATGGGGCGCTGGCCGATGACGTCGCCGCCGGGGGGCGGCAGAGCGGCGAACCCGTGGCGGGCAAGGAGCGGACCCATCACCTGGAAGGAGGCGCGGTTCTCGGAGACAAGGTCGATGGGGGCCTCGAGGGTGCCGACCTTCGAGGCGTTGATCTCGACCCGGTTAGGCTCGGGGCGTTCGACGGTGGCGCCGAGGTGCGCGAGCAGCCCGGCGAGGGAGTCGATATCGGAGACGGCGGGGACGTTCTCAAGAACGACGGTCTCGTCGGTCAGGAGGGCGGCGCACATCGAGGCGAGGGCCGCGTTCGCCGAGCCGGAGATGCGCACGGACCCGTTGAGAACAGCGCCACCGCGCACCTGGTAGCGTGAGCCATGCCCGCGCGTTGAATCCATCCGGGTTTCAGTATGGGGAGAGGCCGAACCTGCCGCAATCGAGCGGCGTCGTTATGGTCGAAAGACGGGAGGAGAGCTGTGACGGAGATTCGACCCTGCTTCGCCGCCTTTCACGTCGACGACCTGGAGGCCTCGGCGCGGTTCTACCGCGACGGCCTCGGCATCGACCTGCAGCCCAGCCACGACCCTCGCCACGAGGAGATCTCGTGGCACGACCCGTACTTCCACTTCGCCCTGTTTCCGAAGGAAGCACCACGCGAGCCCGCCCTCGGCCTCTTCGTCGAGGACCTCAGTGCCGCCCACGAGCGGCTCGTCGGGATGGGCGCGCGGGTCGACCGCGCACCGTACGTGGCGCCGTGGGGACGGGAGGCGCGTTACCTCGACCCCGACGGCAACCTGATCAGCATCACCGAGCGGAAGACGCACCGCACGCAGGGTCAGTGAGGGACTCGGCCTAGCCTCCCGGCATGGGCGGGCCGGGGCGCCTGCGGCGGCGCTCGGCCACGCGCAAACGCAGCAAGGCGCGCTGCATGGACGCCTGGGCGCGGGCGAGGTCGGCTTCGCTGACGCCCTCATCGCGGGCGCCGGCGAGCTGCTCCTCGGCGCGGCGACGGGCCTGCTCGGCGCGGTCCACGTCGATCTCCTCGGCAGCCTCCGCCACGTCGGCGAGCACGGTGACGTGGTTGCTGTGCACCTCGAGGAAGCCGCCGCCGATGGCGAAGGCGGACTCCTCGTTGCCGCGGCGGAAGATGAGCTCGCCGTAGTCGAGGGTCGTCATGAGCGGGGCGTGGCGAGGCAGGATCGCGAGCTGGCCCTCGCTGCCGGGGGCGATGAGCACCTCGACGTCCTCTTCGGTGCGGACGACGCGCTCGGCGGTGACGATCTCGACGAAGAGCGGCACTAGCCTTCCTCGCTCAGGCGCTGGCCTTCTTCGACGGCTTCCTCGATGGAGCCCTTCATGTAGAAGGCCTGCTCGGGGAGCCCGTCGTGCTGGCCGTCGAGGATCTCCTTGAAGCCGCGCACGGTGTCGCGGATGGAGACGTAGCGGCCCTCGCGGCCCGTGAACGTCTCACCGACGAAGAACGGCTGCGTGAGGAAGCGCTGGAGCTTGCGGGCGCGGGCAACAGTGAGCTTGTCCTCGTCGGAGAGCTCGTCGATGCCGAGGATGGCGATGATGTCCTGCAGGTCCTTGTAGCGCTGGAGGACGCCCTGCACGTCGCGGGCCACCTCGTAGTGCTCCTCGCCCACGATGCGCGGCTCGAGCGCGCGGGAGAAGGAGGTAAGGGGGTCCATGGCAGGGTAGAGAGCCTGCTCGGCGAGGGAGCGCTCGAGCGCGACGACCGCGTCGAGGTGGCCGAAGGTGGTCGCGACGCCGGGGTCGGTGTAGTCGTCGGCGGGCACGTAGATGGCCTGGAACGACGTGATCGAGCCCTTCTTGGTCGAGGTGATGCGCTCCTCGAGGTCGCCCATCTCGGTGGAGAGGGTGGGCTGGTAGCCGACGGCGGAGGGCATGCGCCCGAGGAGGGCCGAGACTTCCATGCCGGCGAGGGTGTAGCGGTAGATGTTGTCGACGAAGAAGAGGACGTCCTGGGCTTGCTCGTCGCGGAAGTACTCGGCCATGGTGAGGCCGCTGAGGGCGACGCGGAGGCGGACGCCAGGGGGCTCATTCATCTGGCCGAAGACCATGGACATGCGGGGGAGCACGCCCGATTCCTTCATCTCGTTCCAGAGGTCGTTGCCCTCACGGGAGCGCTCGCCGACGCCAGCGAAGACGGAGAAACCGCCGTGCTCGCGGGCGATGTTGGAGATGAGCTCCTGGATGATGACGGTCTTGCCGACGCCGGCGCCGCCGTAGAGGCCGACCTTGCCGCCACGCACGAGGGGGGCGATCAGGTCGATGACCTTGATGCCCGTCTCGAGGATGGAGGGCTGAGTCTCCTGGTCCTCGAAGGAGGGGGGCTCGCGGTGGATGGGCCAGCGCGGGGCGTTGTCCGGCACGGGGAGGTCGTCGATGGGGTTGCCGAGCACGTTGAACATGCGCCCGAGCGCCTCCTCGCCGACGGGAACGGCGATGGCCTGACCCGTATCGACGACGGCCATGCCGCGGGTGAGGCCGTCGGTGGAGTCCATGGCCAGGGCGCGTACCCAGTTGTTCCCGACGTGCTGCTGGACCTCAACGATGAGGTCGGTGCCGTCGCCGCGGTCGATGCGGAGGGCGTTGTAGATGGCGGGCAGCTGGTCGGGCGGGAACTCGATGTCGATCACGGTGCCGATGATCTGGACGATGCGTCCCTCGGCGGTAGCGGCAGTGACCATGATGGGGCTCCTTCTGAGGTTGCTCAGGATTTGGAGCGGAAGCGCTCGAGACGCTCCGCCAGTTCGGGCCCCGCGCCGGGGCTGGTTCGACGTTCGAAGGCGAGGCCTTCGGCGTAGGAGTAGTTCAGGCCCTCGTTCAGCAGGCGCTTGTCGGCGCGCAGCGTGTGCCACGAGTTGCCTGCGATCTGGGCAGCCATGCCGGCCGTGGCCTCGTCGAGCTCGGCGTCGGGGACGACGCGGTTGGCGAGACCGATGCGGACGGCCTCGTGGGCATCGACGCGGCGGGCGGTATACATCATCTCCCTGGCGAGGAGAGGGCCGATCCGTCGGGGGAGGCGCTGAGTGAGGCCCCAGAGGGGCGTGAGCGCCCACTCGCCGTGGCTGTCGCAGAAGATCGCCGATTCGCCGGCGATGCAGAGGTCGGCGGCGAGCATGAGCTCGAGGGCGCCGGTGTAGCAGGCGCCCCGTACGGAGGCGATGACCGGCTGGGGCAGCGCCTCGATCATGTCGATGGTTTCGGCCTGGTAGTAGGGCTCGGGCGCGGGCGTGCCGAGGGCCTTGAGGTCGTTGCCGGCGCTGAAGGCGCGGCCTTCGCCCCGCAATACGACGCAGCCGACGGTGTCCGTCTCGGCGGCGATGGCGGCGACGTGCTCGCGCAGCTCGGCGAAGAGCGGGACGTTAAGGGAGTTGAGCGCCTCGGGCCGGTTGAGGCTGAGGGTGGCCACCCCGTCGTGGTCCTCGCGCAGGACGAGCTCGCTCATGCGGGCACCCCCGCGATGTCGGCGAGGTCGATTTCGGTGAGGGACTCAAGGTCGCGGTCGGGGTCGGGGAGAGGCAGTCCGCGCGTGTACTCGGTGCGGACGGCCCAGCAGGTCATGCCGGCGGCGTGCGCAGCCTGGATGCCGGCGGGGGCGTCCTCGATGGCAAGGCAATCGCGCGGGGCGACGCCGAGGAGTCCGGCGGCGCGGAGGTAGATGTCGGGGAGGGGCTTGCCGTGGGTGATGTCGTTCCCGGCGACGATCACATCGAAGGCGTCTGCGATTCCGAGCCGCTCCAGGCAGACCTCAACGTTCGCACGGTGCGACGAGGATGCGACGGCCAGGGGCAGGCCGATCGCCTTCAGGCCGCGCACAAGCTCGACGGCGCCCGGAAGGGCGGTCTCGACGGAGGCGTAGGCCTCCGCGACCAGCGCGGAGCAGCGATCCCGGTAGTAGGAGGCCGGGCGCGGCAGGCCGAGGTCGTGGACGAACTCGTTCCAGCCGGACTTTGTTCCCATGTACTTCTTGTAGTCGTCGAGGGGGAAGGTGATGCCATCTTCGGCAAGCACCGCCGTCGCCGCGCCGTAGTAGATCGGCTCGCCATCGACGAGGACACCGTCCATGTCGAAGATGACCGCGGCGAAGGGGGGCGCGTCACTCATTGACGGCCTCGGCGCCGCCGACGATATCGAGGAGCTGGGTAGTGATCTCCTCCTGGCGGGCCTTGTTGTAGGTGAGGGTGAGCTCGCGCTCGATCTCGTTGGCGTTGTCGGTCGCGTTCTTCATGGCGACCATGCGGGCCGACTGCTCGGAAGCGGCCGACTCGAGGATGGCGGCGTGGACCTGCATCTCCACATAGCGGGGCAGGAGGCGCTCAAAAACCTGGCCGGGGTCGGGCTCGAAGATGTACTCCTGCCTGAAGGCCTCGGCCTCCGCCTCGTCCTCGGCGGTGGGGGGCTCGACGGGAAGGAGACGGCGCACGACGGGCCGCTGGTTCACCGTGCTAACGAACTCGGCGAAGCTGATGAAGACCTGGTCGACCTCGCCTGAGAGGTAGTCGTCCATGACGAGACGGGCGATGACGCTCGTGTCGGTGAGGGCAGGGTAGTCACCGAGCTCGGTGAACTCGGCGGCGACGTTCTGGCGGGAACGCACGAAGAAGTCGCGACCCTTACGGCCCACGGCGACGATCGCGGTGGGCACCTCGGCCTCGCCGACGAAGCCGCCCGCGCTGTTGTTGAGGTTGGCGTTGAGGGCGCCGCAGAGCCCACGGTCGGGGGTGACGTGGAGGATGCCGACGTTCTCGACGGGGCGCTGGGTGAGGAAGGGGTGCGACTCCTCTGTGTCGCCGTCCTCGCCGCCGCCGGGGGCGGTGGAGGCGAGGGAGGAGAGGACGAGCTGGATCTTCTCCGCGTAGGGGCGGCCCTCGGTGGCCCGCTCCTGGGCACGGCGCATCTTCGAAGCGGCCACCAGCTGGAGCGCATTCGTAATCTTGGCGGTGTTGCGAACCGACCCGATGCGGCGGCGGAGCTGTTGGATGGTGGGCATGGCGCTCCCTAGTAGGGGACGGTCTCCTTGAACTCGGCGACCGCGTCCCGCAGCTCCTGATCGGTCTCGTCGCTGATGGTGCGCTCGGATTCGATGCGAGCGGCGAGTTCGGGCTTGTTGCTGGAGAGGTAGCCGGTGAAGGCGGCCTCGAAGTCCGCGATCTTCTCGGTGGACACGTCATCGAGCAGCCCGTTGGTGAGGGCGAAGATGACGGCGACTTCCTCGGCCAGGTTCAGCGGCGCGAACTGGGGCTGCTTGAGCACCTCGTTGGCGCGCAGGCCCCGCTCGAGCTGCCGCTGGGTGGCAGCGTCGAGGTCGCTGGTGCCGAACTGGGCGAAGGCCTGGAGCTCGCGGAACTGGGCGTGGTCGAGCTTGAGCCGCCCGGCGACGGAGCGCATGGCGCGTGTCTGGGCGGAGCCGCCCACGCGGCTCACGGAGAGGCCGACGTTGAGGGCGGGGCGAATGCCCGCGTTGAAGAGGTCCGGCTCCAGGTAAATCTGCCCATCGGTGATGGAGATGACGTTGGTTGGGATGTAGGCCGACACGTCGTTGGCCTGCGTCTCGATGATGGGGAGGGCCGTGAGCGAGCCGCCCGCCTCCAGCTTGGCCGCGCGCTCCAGCAGGCGGCTGTGGAGGTAGAAGACGTCGCCGGGGTACGCCTCGCGCCCGGGAGGACGGCGGAGGAGCAGCGAGATCTGGCGGTAGGCCCAGGCGTGCTTGCTCAGGTCGTCGTAGATGATGAGCGCGTCGCGCCCGCTCTCCATGATCTCCTCGCCCATGGCGCAACCGGCATAGGGGGCGAGGTACTGGAGGGCGGCCGACTCGGAGGCGCCGGCGGCGACGATGATCGTGTGCTCCATGGCGCCGTACTCTTCGAGCTGGCCGAGCACCTGGGCGACCTTGCCGGCCTTCTGGCCGATGGCGACGTAGATGCAGACGAGGTCGCCGCCCTTCTGGTTGATGATGGTGTCGAGAGCGATTGCGCTCTTGCCAGTGGAGCGGTCGCCGATGATGAGCTCGCGCTGGCCGCGGCCGATGGGAATCATCGAGTCGATGGCCTTGATGCCGGTCTGGACAGGCGTATCGACGCTCTGGCGGAGGGTGACGCCGGGGGCGATGCGCTCGACCGGTCGGGTCTTTGTCGAGCCGATGGGGCCCTTGCCGTCGATGGGGTTCCCGAGGGCATCGACAACGCGGCCGATGAGCTCGTCACCGACGGGCACCTCGATGATGCGGCCGGTGGCGCGAACCTCGTCGCCTTCCTTGATGTCCTCGTAGTCACCGAGGACGACGGCGCTGACGGACTCTTCCTCGAGGTTGAGGGCGAGGCCCATGGTGCCGTTGGGGAACTCGAGCAACTCGGAGTAACGAGCGTTCGTGAGGCCGTGGGCGCGAGCTACGCCATCGCCGGCCTCGATGACGACACCGACGTCAGTCGCGACGGACGGAGCCTCGAACTGCTCGATCTGCTCGCGGAGGATGGATGCAATCTCTTCGGCGCGAACGGCCATAGTGGTTCCCTCTTGTGTGGTGCGGCCCTAGGCGCCGCTCAGCTCCCGGCGCAGCCGCCGGAGGCGGGTGCGCACGCTGCCATCGATGAGATGGTCGTCGATGCGGAGGACGACGCCACCGATGATGTCGGAATCGACACCGGCGGTGGCGGTGATCTGCTTCCCCAGGGCCTCGCCCAGGCGCTGCTCCATTGCGGCGACCTGGTCGTCCTGCAGGGGGACGGCAGTGGTGATCTCGGCCTGGGCGAGGCCCTCGTGCTCGTCGGCGAGACGGTTGAAGGCGTCCGCGACCTCGCGGGCCTCCAGGGTGCGCCCCTTGGCGATGAGGAGCCTGGCAAGATTCAGCGCGAGCGGCCCCACTTCGAGGGCGCGTTCAGCGGCTGCCTGCCGTTCGGCGACGGCCACGCGCGGGGCGGCGAACCAGCCCGCGGCGTCGGAGTCCGTCAGGACGGCGGCGACGTCATCGAGGTCGGCGCGCCACTGAGCGATCGCATCGCCATCGCGGGCGATGGCGAAGGCCGCCTGTGCGTAGCGCTTTGCCGCCTGCCTGTCGGCCATCTAGCTGCGCTCCCCGAGGTCGGACTCGGCCAGGGTCTCTTCGATGATGCGCTGGTGGGCATCCTCGTCGAGGGACTGGCGGATGACGCGCTCGGCGGCGGTGACGGTGATCTCGGCGAACTCCGCGCGGAGGTCGGCGATGGCACGATCACGTTCCAGCTGGATTTCCTGGACCGAGCGCTCGGCGGCGGCCTCGCGGTCGCGTTCCGCCTGCTGGCGGGCTTCGTCCTGGATGCGGGCCGCCACCTGCTGGGCGTTGGCCACGATCTCCTGACCCTGTCCGCGGGCCTCGGCAAGCTGGGCCTCGATGCGCTCCTGCGCGTCGGAGGCTTCGGCGCGCGCCTGTTCGGCGGCGCCGAGGCCCTCGGCGATTCGCTCGCGACGCTGGTCGAGCATGCGCAGGACGGGCTTGTAGAGGGTGAAGCGCAGGATGAGGAGCAGAACCACGAAGTTCGCGATCTGCGCGATCAACTGCGGCAGATTGATACCGAGAGCGGTGAAAGCCTCGCCCATCGCGAGCTCCCTTCTTCCCGATTGGCGTTTCCGCCGGGCTAGATGACGAACGCGATGATGATGGCGGTGAGCAGCGCGTAGATGCCGATGGCCTCGGCAAAGGCGACGCCCAGAATCATGTTCGTCTGGATCGAAGCGCGGGCCTCGGGATTGCGGCCGAGGGCCTCCATCGCGCGTCCCACGAGCATGCCGATGCCGATGGCGGGGCCAAGGGCGCCGAGGCCCATGGCGATGCCAGCGCCGATGGCCTTGGCGCCGTCGGCATCAAGCGCGAGCAGGAAGAGAAGATCGAGTACTCCCATGGTTGGTGGTTCCTCCCGTGTTTTTCCTCC
Source organism: Dehalococcoidia bacterium (assembly GCA_009841435.1). Classification (GTDB taxonomy): domain Bacteria; phylum Chloroflexota; class Dehalococcoidia; order Tepidiformales; family Tepidiformaceae; genus UBA2991. Next base: position 11,457 of record VXLW01000061.1, read on the forward strand.
CCGCCTCCGCGGGGAACGATGTTCGAAGGGGCGAGGCTACTGCCCCGGGGTCCCCTGGGATTCCATGTCGTCGTGGACGGCTTCGCCTTCGTGGTCGTCGTGCTCCTCGTCGTGGTGCTCGACCGCCATGACGGCGAACACGAGCGTGAGGAGTGCGAAGACCGCGGCCTGGATGAAGCCGACGAAGAGCTCCAGGCCGTAAATGATGTCGACGATGAGGAAGGGCAGGAGGAAGGTGAGCATCAAGATGAGCACCTCCCCGGCGAAGATGTTGCCAAAGAGCCTGAAGGCGAAGCTGACGATGCGGATGAACTCCGAAAGCAGCTCGAGGATGCCGACGAAGAAGGGGATGAAGCCGCTGAAGTTGAAGAACTTCCCGAGGTAGCTGAAGCCGAGGGTGCGCAGACCCCAGAACTCGACCATGAAGAACGAGATGAGGGCGAGCGCGATCGTGTTGTTGACATCGCTGTAGACGGAGCGGAAGAGCGGGATGATGAGGGCCAGCTTCTGGCCGGGGAAGTCGATGCCGCTCACGACGAGGTCGTCGCCAAGGGCAGCGCTGGGGACGGCGTGCTTCTCGTTGGCGGGGAGGAGCTTGGGCGCGTCGGGGTCGGCGTTGAGGGCGGCGACGGCCGCCGTCAGCATCTCGGGCGTGACCTCGGCAGGACCGTGCCCATCGCTCCCTTCGGCCTCGAAGTCGGTGAAGGTCTCGGCGAGGAAGACGATGTACTTGTCCAGAGCTTCCTCGGCGGGCACGGGGTTCGCGGCTCCCGCGCCCATCTCGAAGTGGGCGTCGTTGGCGTTGGGCAGGACGAGGCCAATGCCCACGTTGTCGACAAGCCAGCCGGAGGAGTGCGCGATCTCCTCTTCGAACGGTTCGTGGTGTTCGTGGTGCTCCTCGATGTAGTGGAATATCTCGACGCCGATGTCCTCGGTCTTGCCGATGGCGTTGAAGAAGGGGAGGAGGCCCATCCAGTTGGCGAGGAGGATGAAGATGAAGAAGGTGGCGATGACGGGGAAGAAGCGGCGGGCGTTCGCCGACCCGGCGATGTCCTCCAGCTGACCCATCAGGAATTCGATGATGGACTCGACGAAGTTCTGGGCGCCCGTCGGGATGAGCTTCATCGTGCGGGTGGCGAGGAAGCAGCCGACGAGGAGGATGAACATCGCCGCCCAGGCGGAAATCATCGTGTTGGAGATGTTGAGGAAGCCGACCTTGGTGATGACCTCGGCGGGAACGATGATCTCGGGCTGCGGGCCGCGGGCGACGATGAGGCCGACGACGACCCACGCGAGCGCCGCGATGATGATGAGAGGGAGCCTGAATCTTCTCACTCGCTACCGCCGTTGGCGCCGTTGGCGCCACCGCCAAAGCGTTTCATGAAGGGGAGAAGCATGCGGATTCCGCCACCGATGGCCAGAGTCAGTCCCAGGACAATCCCCAGGAGGATGAAGAGCGGCTCAAGCCCTGTAAGGTCATCGAGCCAGAGTCCGAGCACGATTCCGACGACGATGCAGGTGGCGAAATACCAACCTGCCCCCATGAGGTAAGCGGTTGGCGCTATCCATCCGCCACGCTCAGGCTTTGCCATGACCGCGCTCAAACCGCGGGGATCATAGGGTGATTGTGAAGAGATGCGCAAGCGGCGATCGGGGCCGCGCCACGGTTACTTCTGCGGATCGTCGAACCCGCTGAGATCGAGCCCTTCGATAAAGTCCTTGAACGGTCCGAGGCGCTCCAGTTCGGCGGGATCGACGGGCTTCTCCGGCTCGCGCTCGACGCCCTCCTGCTCGTCGCCGTCGCGGATGATCTCGCCGCCCTGGTCGAGGACGGCCTCTTCGGCATAGATGGGGGAGCCGGTGCGCACGGCGAGGGAGATGGCGTCCGAGGGACGGGAGTCGATCTCGACGGCGTCTCCATTCACATCAAGGACGATGCGGGCGTAGTAGGTGTCGCGGGCGAGGTCGTTCAAAAGGATGTACTGCACTTTCCCGCCGAGCTGCTCAATGACGTTGCAGAGCAGGTCGTGGGTCTGGGGACGGGGCGGGGTGACGTCGTGGAGGCGGAGGGAGATGCTCTCAGCCTCGTAGGGGCCGATCCAGATGGTGAGGTAGCGATCGGTCTCCTTCTCGCGAAGGATGGCGATGCGCTGGTAGCTGTTCAACGAGAGACGGATGCTCTCGATGCTCATCTCGCGCATGTCCCACCCCCCGCCGGAAGGTTCCGGCTCGATCGGCTCGATGATAGGTGGGCGCGGCGAGGGGCGGCAAGGCGCAGCGCCGCTCAGGACCGGAGATTGACGACGGTGGCGGCGGCGATGCTGACGGCAAGGATGGCCATGACAGGCTGCACGCCGAGCCAGTCACCGAGGGCGCCGGCGCCCAGGACGGGGAGGGAGGCGGCGAGTGCCGCCATCGCCCCCTGCGTTGCGACCACGCGCCCCTGGAGGGCGAGCGGCACGCGGTCGTTGAGGACGGTCTGGGCGGCGACGCTCACGTTCGCGTAGGCGAATCCGAGGGGCAGCACGATCACCATCGCGAGCAGGGCGCCGCCGTCGAAGTCCCCGAGATTGACGTCGTCGAGCCAGGAAAAGGCGCCGTAGCCGGCGAGGAAGGTCGCTTCTTCGTTGACGAAGGCGAGGGCGAGCAGCAGGCCCGTGAAGGCGGCGAAGCCAACGGAGCTGAGGAGACCGTGCGGGAGGTGGTGCGCCAGCGGCCCGGCGACGCGCAGGCCAACGATGACGCCGATGGCGGCGGGCGTCAGGACAAGGGCGCCGATCTCGAAGGGAAGCTCGAGGACGTCGCGAATGTAGGTTGGGATGAGGCCGCCGAGGATGATGAGCATCATCGTGATCAGGGTGAGCTCGATGGCGGCCTTGAAAACGGCGGGGTCGCGGCGCATGGCACGCCAGCCGGCCTGCCACCAGGACGCGCCCTCCGTGGGTTGCGGGGGGATCGCCTCGGGCACGGCGCCAATGGCGGCGGCATCGGGGGCGGGGTCGAACGGGGGTGGAGGGAACACGTCGGGTTCCTCACGCGTGCGGGCCACGGGACCGATGCGGACGGCCTCGACGGCGGCGATCACGAACAGCGCCCCGACGATCCCGAACAGCACGTCCGCGCGCTCGAAGACGCGCAGGACGACAGGCGTGAGCACCGCGAACCCGACGATCTGGGCGGCGCCGCCGACCGCCTGGCCAATGGCGTTCGCGCGGGCCAGCTCAACACGGGTGACGATTGAGGGCAGGATCGAGCCCTCGGCGGCTGCCACGAAGGGCGCGACAACGGCGAGGGCCACCGCGACGACGTAGAGGGTTCCGGATCCACCCGGTTCGACGATGTAGGCAACGCAGACCGCGGCGCGCGCGAGGTTGCCGAGGGCGACGATGAGGCGGCGGGGGATGGCGTCGGCGGCGACGCCGGCGATGATTCCCGCGACCATCATGGGTACGACGAGGGCGAGGACGAGGAGGCTGGTGTAGAAGGCCTTGCCGGTGGCGTCGAGAACGAGGAGGACAAGTGCGAGATTGAGGGCGTTCTGGGCGATGCGGGAGAAGAAGCGGGAGGTGCTGAGGCGGCGGAACGGGAGCTGCTGGAGGAGAGCAGGGGGCGGCGCAGGCTCGGCGACGTCCTCCCAGGCGGGGGCGGCGCTCACGAGGCGGCAGAGACCCGCGACTTCGCACGCTGTTCGAAGCGGCGGCGCTCGAGCATCACACGGCGTCCGCACTCAAGGCAGACGAGGCCAATATCGGCGCCGACGCGGTAGACGCGCCACTCCCAGCCGCCGCAGGGGTGGCGGCGGCGCATCCGCCAGACGTCGCCGACGGCCACCTCGTCGTTCACGGGGCGGGGGCGTTGAGGGCATCGCGCAACTCCCGCGCGGCGGCGCCGGGGTCGGGAGCGCCGGCGATACTGCGGGAGGCGTTCACGACCATGAGTCCGTACTCGGCCTTCGTCGCGGCCGCAACCTCGGCGGGTTCGCCGCCCTGCGCGCCGACGCCGGGGACGAGCAGGGTCGCTCGCGGGGCCAGCTCGCGCACGCGTGCGAGCTCGGCAGGCGCGGTGGCGCCGACGACAAGGCCGACGTTCGCGCTCCAGGTGGGCATCTCGGCGGCGAGGCGCTCGTAGAGCGGCTCGCCACTGGCGAGCGTCGCGTTCTGGATGGTAGCGGAGCCGGGGTTGGAGGTGCGGCAGAGGAGGTAGACGCCCCGGTCCTCGTAGTCGAGGAAGGGTTGCACGGCGTCCTGACCCTGGAAAGGATTCACGGTGGCGGCATCGAAGCCCCAGACCTCGAAGAGGGCGCGGGCGTAGGCGGCGGCCGTGTTCCCCATATCGCCACGCTTGGCGTCGGCGATGACAGGGATGCCGTGGGGAATGGCTTCGAGGGTCTCTTCGAGGGCGCGTAGACCGGGGATGCCGAACTGCTCGTAGAAGGCGAGGTTGGGCTTGAAGCAGGCGGCGTAGGGAGCGGTCGCCTCGATGAGGCGGCGGTTGCGATCCGCGACCTCCTCGATCGGCGTGTCGCCCGGAGGATCGAGGCCGACGCAGACGTAGCTGCCGACCTCGCGGCTGCGGTGGGCAAGGCGTTCGACGTAGGACGCCATCACTGGGCCTCCGCCGCCTGCTCGCTGGGAGCGAAGCCGAGCCTGGGCAGGGTTTCCAGGAAGGCCTCGCGGTTGCCCGAGACGATCAGGTCGAGGGCGCCCGTGGCATCGGGGGGCGCTTCCAGGTCGAGTTCGCGGAGGAGGTCGCAGGCCCGCTTTGCAACCGGCTCGCCCGTGCCGAGCACGGAGACGCCGGGGAACTCGGCAGTGATGGCGGGAGCGAGAAACTCGTAGTGGGTGCAGCCGAGCACGACAATATCGGCGCCGTTGGCAACGGGACTGGCGAGAGCGGAGCGGACGGCCTTGCGTGCGGCCGGCGTGTCGATTTCGCCGCGCTCGACGAGCTCGGCGAGATCGTGGCCGACGACGCGGTCGATCGCGGCACCCGTGCCGAACTCGTCGACGACGCTGGCGTAGAGGTCGCCGTCGAAGGTGCCGGGCGTGGCGAGGATGGCGACGCGTCCGCTGCGGGAGGCTCTCGCCGCCGGCTTTACAGCGGGCACCATGCCGACGAAGGGCAGGTCGAACAGTTGGCGGAGATCGGCGACGGCGGCGGCGGAAGCGGTATTGCAGGCAACGACGATGAGCTTGGCGTCAGCCTCGACGAGGCGGTCGGCGATGGCGAAGGCGCGCTTGCGCACCTCGCCCGGGTCGCGGGGGCCGTAGGGGAAGTACGCGGTATCGGCGAAGTAGACGGTGCGTTCGCAGGGGGCGAGACGGCGGAATTCGCGGAAAACGCTGAGCCCGCCGACGCCGGAATCGAACATGCCGACGGGTCGCGGGTCCATCCCTTCAAGCATACGGCCTCGACCGGCTTGCCGCCGCTCGCCGAGGGTGCGCGCGAACGGTCCAGCGGGCATGCTGCGCCCATGACCAAGCGACTCGAAGTGGCGCTGCTGCCGTCGGAGGCGGAGGCGATAGAGGCCGACGCCTTCCTCGTCATCGACGTGCTCCGCGCAACGACGACGATCGCGACGCTGTTCGAGGGTGGGCTTGCGGACCTCCTGGTGGTCGATGACGTCGAGGCGGCGCGGGAACGGGCGCGGTCGGAGGGACGAGTCCTGTTCGGGGAGGTGGGCGGTCTTCCACCGGAGGGGTTCGATTACGGCAACTCGCCGGCAGAGGCGGCGGCGCTGGACGTTCGGGGCCAGGGGGCGGTGCTCTTTACGACGAACGGGACGCGCGCGATTTGCGGGTCGGCGGGACGGGGGACCGTGGCGACGGGGGCGTTCTCAAACGCCGGGGCGGCGGCGCGCTGGGCGGCACGGTTCGACCGGGTGGCGCTGGTGTGCGCGGGCAACTCGGGAGGGAAGCGCTTCGCGCTGGAGGACTTCGCGGCGGCAGCAAGGCTGGTGCAGCTCATCTCGAGGGAAAGCCCGGGGCTGGAACTGGGAGACGCAGCGGGGGTAGCGGCAGGACTCACCGGCTACGAAGACTGGATCGCGCCGGGACTGCCCCAACGGACCGATCGGAGCGCGCGCCTGATCGCAGGAGCGCACCATGCCCAGGGACTGAAGGCCCTCGGGCTGGGCGCGGACATCGCCTTCGCGGCGCGCGAGGACACCTCGGCGCAAGTCCCGCGGGTGGCGGAACACGGGAAGGGGTGGGCGCTGCTGCGGAACGAGCGCTAGTCGCGGCTCTCCCAGCGGCGGCGGAGGTCGGAGAGGGTCGATTCGTCGGGGGGACGGCCGGAGTAGCGCGCGTATTCGAAGGCGGCGGTGATCTCGTCCGTGACGTCCTGATGGAAGGTCGAAACGAGGACGGGCGCGAACTCGTGCGGGGTCTGGCCCTCGCGTCGGGCCCTTCCTTCCCTGCGGGCGGATTCGAGCACTTCGAGGTAGAGGCGCGTGACGCCTTCTCCTGCCGGCTCGCGACGGCGATCGCGGCGAAGGAGGTTGCGGGCGGCGCCCCGCAGGTCTTCGCCCAGGCTGCCGACAGCCTCCGACTCGGAGGCGTCCAGGCCACGGTCACCGGCACGCCGGCGGAGCACGGCGAGGATGAAGATCAAGGCGGCCACAGCGGCGACGCCGAGGAAGATGGTGCCCCCCGCCAGGGTGTAGCGGGCGGCACGAGCGGCGAGCGAGTCCCCGTCAATCGCCTGGCCCCCGTCTCCTTCCGTCTCTGGGGGAACCGGCACTTCAATCTGCGAGGGCTCGGTATTGCCGTCGGCCCCCAGGAGCCAGAGGACGAACTCGAAGAAGTTCGTGAGCACCCACGCAATCGGAATAAAGAGCGCGTAAGTCAGGAACCAGGCAATGGCCCTGCCGGCGGCTGATGCAGGCTCGGAGAGGACATCGATGAGTGGCTCGAGGAGGACGCCAACGAGGAGCACGCCAAGGACGGCGAAGGCGGCCGTTCCGACGAGCAGGGCCGTGGTCACGCTCCCGGAGCGGAGACTGCCCATGCTGGAGCCGCTTTGCGAGAGCTGCGAGCAGGCCAGGGCCGCCAGCGCTACGCCGTAGAAGACGACACCGGCGCGGGTGACGAACTCGGCCTGCTCGCTTGGGGCCGTGAGCAGGAGGGCAAGGGTAACGAGCGCGAAGGGAACGGCGAGCGAGCGGGGGGCATTCTCGATCCAGACTCCGCTGCGAGAGCGCCAGGCTGCCCACGCCCACAGCAGGACGAGGAGGACGCTGCTCGTCATGACGGCGGGAATCCACTCCTTGATGGTGCCGGTGCGGACGACGAAGTCGGATAGCCAGCCGAAGTCCCAGAGGGCGAGATCGCCGGCGTACTGCAGGCGGAGGGCGCCGTAGAGGACGACGAGGCCGACTACCCCGACTACCGAGGCCCGCTTGCCGGGTCCGACGCCAAACCAATCGAGCACGGCGGGGGCGAAGAAGGACACGAAGGCGATGACGATGAAGCCGGGCGCGCTCACGAGCTGGTTCCCGGGTTCGGGGAAGATGCGCATTACGACCTCGCCGCCGGTGTAAAAGGCGAGCGCTTCGGCGCTGAGCAGCAAGACGAGGGCGGCGCGACGGATCACACGAGCACCTCGCTTGCCTCGAAGCGGCGTCCCGTAACGCGGACGGGGAGGCCGGTGAGCTTGTCGAGATCGACACGGTCCGAGGTGACGACAACGGCGACGCGGTAGCCCTCGTCCTGCAGCCGCCGCATGGCCTCCGCGAGCTCGTCGGGAATGAAGGCGGCGGCGAGGATGAGCGTGGAGCCCAGCGGGAGGCGGCTGGCCTCGCGGCGGAGGCGGCCGGCGAGGTCGCCCATGGTGAGGGGCTGCACGACGGCCAGGGTCTCGAGGATGCGGGGGAGCTGGGTGCGGGCGCGGGAGGGCGGGAGGCGGATGGGGCGGTCGGAGTTGGGGAGCGAGCCGTTCGCGAGGAGGCCGACGGCGTAGCGGCGGCCGGTGGCCCAGACGGCGAGCGAGGCGGCCATGGAGACGGTGCGCTCCAGGTCATCCTTCAGGTAGCCCTCCCAGGAGTGCTCGAGGGTGTCGATATTGAGGAGGACGTAGAGATGCTGGACGGCGGAGGGTTCGTAGACCCGCGACTGGAGCTCGCCGTGGCGGGCGGTGGCCTTCCAGTCGATGCGCCGAAGGGGATCGCCGGGCTCGTAGTCGCGCAGTCCGGCGATGCGGAGGGGATCCTCGAAGATGCGGTTGCGGCCCTTGGAGTCGCCGAGGGGGCGGTCGGCGGGGAAGCCGAGGTCGTCGAGGGCGAAGACGCGCGGATAGGCGATGAAGGACGTGATCTCGGGCGCCTCGCGGTGGCGGGGGAAGATGCCGAGGATGTCCGCCGAGTGGAGCTGGCTGGGGCCGATCTGGAACTGGCCCCGCTCGCGCGCACCCACCTGCATGCGCCAGCGCCTGCGCTCGTACCAGCCGAGGGCTCCGCGCCGGGTCAGCCAGTTGAGACCCGGCGCGGAGGCCGCGGGGAGCTCCTCACCCTCGATTTCGAGCTCCTCGGAGATGGCGACGCGCAGGTCGAACCAAGGGAGGGGGAGGGGCTTCCGGTTCTCGATCTCGAAGCGCAGCTCGACCTGCTCGCCCTGGAAGGCGCGAGCCTCACCGAGGCTGCTGCGGACGCTTACGCGCCGGAAGATGTAGCGCGCCCAGAGGCGGCTGATTGCGCCCACGATGAGGACGACGACGCCGATGCCGGTGACCATCGGCTGGCCCGTGCCGGCCCCAACGCCGATCAGGATCGGTCCCGCAAGCAGCCAGAGGTCGCGGAAGACCATGGGCTAGCGCCGGCGTGCCAGTGGCGGCGACATCAGCTTCGCCGCCAGGGCGACTCGTCGCCGGACGACGAAGCGGTTGGGGTTGGCCGTGACGAGGCGGCGGGGGCGGGACGGGCGGACGCCGCTCTTGCGGCGGCGCCCGAGGAGGGCTCGTCTTCGATGGGGACGGGGACCCGCTCGAGTACATCGGCGATGAGGTCCTCCACCTCGCGGCCGCGGAGGCGGGTCTGGGTGGAGAGGATGAGCCGGTGGGGGAGGACGTGCGGGGCCATCGACTTCACGTCGTCGGGGAGGACATAGTCGCGCCCGCTGATGGCGGCGTAGGCGCGGGCAGAGCGGAAGAGGGCGAGGCTGGCGCGAGGGCTGGCGCCCAGCTCGAAGGCGGCCTCGTTGCGGGTCTCGCGCACGATGCGGACGGCGTAGCGGCGGATGGCCGGGTCGACGTGCAGCCGCTGGAGCGCATCCGCCATCTGCAAGAGCCGCTCCGCGGTCACGACGGGCTGGAGGGCGTCGAGCGGATTCGTGTGCTCCTGGCGGGCAAGGATCTCGTCCTCGTCGTCCTCGCCGGGGTAGCCGAGCTTGAGGCGGAGGAGGAAGCGGTCGAGCTGGGCCTCGGGGAGGGGGAACGTGCCTTCGAGCTCGACCGGATTCTGGGTGGCGATAACGAGGAAGGGGCGGGGCAGGAAGGTAGTCTCGCCCTCGACGGTGAGCTGGCGCTCCTCCATCGCCTCGAGGAGAGCGGCCTGCGTGCGGGGGGTGGCGCGGTTGATCTCGTCGGCGAGGACGACCTGGGCGATGAGCGGCCCCTCGCGGAAGGCGAAGTCCTGGGTCTTCTGGTCGAAGTAGTGGATGCCCGTGATGTCGGAGGGCATGAGGTCGGGGGTGAACTGGATGCGCCTGAAGGAGCAGCCGAGGGAGCGGGCGATGGCCTTGGCGAGGGTCGTCTTGCCGGTGCCGGGGACGTCCTCGAGGAGGATGTGACCCTCGCACAGGAGGGCGACCAGCGCCAGCTGGACGACCTCGCTCTTGCCCACGATGACGCGCTCGACGCTCGTGCCGAGGTCGGAAGCAACCCCGTAGACGGTATTGACGTCCTCTGTGGAGAGACGAGTGGTGGCATCGGTCATGGGGGCCCCCTGGAAGGGGGAATCGTAGGGCGTGGGCAGGACCAGCGCTAATCCCGTGGCAAACTGAGGAAATGGCCGACGTACGCTCGATCACGCTGGGCGACAACACCGTGCACCTGGTTGAACGGGCCGGCGCGCGGGTGCTCGTCGACACCGGCCCCGACTTCGCGGGGGCCTGGGAGACGCTGAAGGCCGGGCTCGGCGGCGCTCTGCCGGACGTGGTGGTGGCGACCCACGGGCATCACGACCACGCGGGGCTGGGGCGGCGGTGGCAAGGGGCGGGGACGCCCGTCTGGGTCGGGAAGGGCGATGGCTTGCTGACTGCGCGGCCGCTGTTGCAGTCGCCTGCGGAGACGGCGGCGATGCTGGCCTGGGCGGAGAGCACGGGTGCGCCCCCGGAGACGCTCGCGCACGTACGGGAACGGGTGGAATCGCGACGGGCGGCGGCGCTGCGGGCGGCCGAGTCGCCGGAGTACCCAGAGGACGGCGTTCGCTGGCCAACGGGGCTGCGCTACCCGCCGTTCGAGGCGGACAAGCTCGTCGAGGGCGACGGGGAAGTGACAGGCGTCGAACTCCTGGCGGCGCCGGGACACACGCCCGGCAACCTCGTGCTGGCGGTACGGGAGGAGGGGTGGCTCTTCTCCGGGGACCAGCTCCTGCCAGAGGTAGATCCGCTGCCCGCCATCCAGTTCGTGGCGGAGGGGGAAGGGCTGCGGCGCTTCCCGACGCTGGCGCACTTCGCAGCCTCCCTTGAACGGCTGGCAGAGGGGGGCTTCACGCGCTGCTTCCCCGGCCACGGCGAGCCGTTCGACGGGGCGGGGGAGGCGTTGGCTGGAGCGCTGGCACGGATCGAGCGTCGCTGCACGCGGGTGTGGGACTCGCTCAACGACGGTGGCCCCGCAACGGTGTACGAGCTGTGCACACGGCTCTACCCGCGCGGCGCCGAACGGCACTTCTGGCAGACGGCGTCGAGCGTGCAGGGCCAGCTCGATCTGCTGGCGTCGCGGGGCGAGGCGCGGGAGGCGGACGGGCGGTGGGAAGCCTGTTAGGGGGCGTCCTGACCCGCGAGGTTGCGGGGAACGCCTATCATCATCAACAGGCGCTGGGGTGGCGGAACTTGGCAGACGCAGCGGACTTAAAATCCGTGGCCGAAAGGCGTGAGGGTTCGAATCCCTCCCCCGGTACCAGCCCCCCTCCAGCACGAAGTCACGGGCATCCTTGACGCGCGGGCAGCGCAGCCATACGCTCGCGATGGCTCTTTTCGTTCAGGTGCCCGTCCCAGGGAGAATAGGGAAGGCGGTGAAAATCCGCCGCGGTAGCGCCACTGTAAGCGGGA